>JAYVTR010000030.1:0-4069 GCA_043788625.1 Planctomycetota bacterium | reverse complement strand
AGCCGGAACGGAAAAATGGGGATAGCTGAAAATGAACCGAGCCAGCGCAGGGCGCTGGCTCGGTTGGACCGGACGAAATCAGATCTTCTGACGGATGCCGAGCTGCTCGGTGAGCTTGCGGTATTCGGCGATGCTGTTCGCCGCCAGGTACTTCAGCAGGCGTTGGCGCTGCGAAACCATCAGCAGCAAGCCGCGACGGCTGTGGACGTCCTTCTTGTGGCCCTTGAGATGGCCGGTCAGTTCATTGATGCGCTCTGAGAGCAGAGCGATCTGCACGGGTGTCGAGCCCGTATTCTTATCCGTACCACCAAATTGCTTGATGAGTTCGGCTTTGCGGTCTTTGAGAGTCGGCATGCTACGCGTCCTTGTGCCAGGGCGGCACGAGTATGGTTCATTGACCTAGGAGGCGTTCGCGCGATCGCTCTCCCACGTCTGGAGGGCGGAACAATAGGCGGTAGGCCTTGTATGCAATGGGGGCCCTAGCGCTGGCCGGCGATGGGTTTGGCGGTAGGTGATAGGCATGATTCCCGTATCGATCGACGCCATCCATAAGTCCTATGATGGCCGTACACCGGTCTTGGATGGCATCAGCCTGGAAATTGCCGCCGGTGAGCTATTTTTCCTGCTTGGCGGCAGCGGCTGTGGAAAAACGACCCTGCTGCGATTAGTTGCCGGCTTTATCAGCCCCGACAGCGGCGGCATCCGCTTTGATGGCAACGACGTCACCCGCGTGCCCACCGAGCGTCGCGACATCGGCATGGTGTTCCAGAATTACGCCCTGTGGCCGCATTTGTCGGTGGCTGAGAACGTCGCCTTCGGCCTTGATGTGCGACAGGTGCCCAGCGTCGAGCGCGGCAAGCGCCTCGACGAGGCCCTGGAGCTGGTGGAACTCACCGGCTATGGCGCCCGCCGCATCGGCGAGCTTTCGGGCGGTCAGCAACAGCGGGTGGCTTTGGCGCGCGCCCTGGTGGTCAGACCAAAGGTGTTGCTGCTCGATGAGCCGCTGTCGAATCTCGATGCGCGTCTGCGCACTGCGATGCGCCAAGAGATCCGTCGGGTATGCAAGGCCGCCGGCGTCACCGCCTTGTACGTCACGCATGATCAGGCCGAGGCCTTGTCCACCGCCGATCGCATCGCCTTGATGGTCGCTGGTCAAGTGGCGCAGATCGGCACCCCGCGCGAATTGTATGAGCGCCCGCGTAACGAGGCGGTGGCGCGGTTTCTCGGCGATGCCAATATCCTCACCGCCAGCGTCGCGGCGCACCTCTTGGCTGGGAATGGCCAGGTGCCGCTGGGCAAATCCTGTGTGCGGCCCGAGCGCATCCGCTTTGCCGCTGTTGGCGTCGCGGCACGCATCAGCAGCGGCAGCTACCAGGGCGATCGGGCGGTGTGGTCGGTGGCTTTGACGGGTGAAATCGGCGAACAGCTGTTGACGGTGGTTGAATCCGCTCCACCGCTCCGCCAGCCAGGAGATGCGGTGCACCTGGTCGTCGATGCCCACGATCTGGTCGGACTGGGCTGAGGCGTGCTCAAGCAGATCCTGGTTCTGGCCGCCATCGGCGTGCTGATCGCCGCCCCGCTGACCCTGCGCGATCGCCCGGTGCGTGCCGCGAGCAGCCAACAACGCCTGGTGATCATCACCCCGCATGGCGAAGGCATCCGTAGTGAATTCACCAGGGCTTTCCATGTCTGGGCAGAACGTGAGCTGCATCAGGATGTCGATATTGATTGGCGCACCCCCGGCGGCACCAGTGAGATCACCCGTTATCTCGACGATCGCTTCCGCGCCGCTTTCGCCATCGCCCAGCCGCAGTTCGACAGTGCGGCGCGCAAGGCTTTCAACCAGCCCAAACTGGCCGCCGATGCCACCGCCGAACAGCGCGCCGCACGGGCGGCATTTTTGGCCGGAAATGTCGGCGTCGACGTCGATCTATTGTTTGGCGGCGGTGAGTTCCCGTATCGTGGCCACGCCGGCAAAGGCTACCTCGTCGACGCCGATCTCGTTCGCCGCCAACCGCTCTGGTTTGCCGGCGCGACGCCGATCATTCCGCAGATGCTCAGCGGTGAAACCGTCTACGACCCGCAAGGGCGTTATTTCGCCGCGTGCTTCGCCTTGTTCGGCATCGCCTGGTCGCCTGATCGCCTGGCTGATCTGGGCATCGCTACACCGCCCTCGCGGTGGGAAGATTTAGGCACGGCGCCGTATCTGAAGCAACTGACCATGGCCGATCCGACCAAGTCGGGGGCGGTGGTCACGGCCATGGAACGCATCCTTCAACAGCGCATGGCCGAGACCCTTGATGCCGCCGGCAAGCCGAATCTGAGCGCTGGCTGGAATGACGGCTTCGGCCTGCTCAAGCGCATGGTCGCCAACAGCCGGTCAATCACCGACAGCGCCTCCAAACCGACGCGCGACACCGTGCGCGGCGACTGCGTGGCGAGCATGGCCATCGATTTCCAGGCCAAGAGCGAAGCCGAATGGGCCTTTTCCGAATCAGGTGGTCAGCGGCGTTTGCAGTTTACCGTGCCGGCTGGCGGCACCTCGGTGTCGGGTGATCCGATCGCCTTGCTGCGCGGGGCGCCGCATGCGGAGCTGGCCAAGTCCTTCATCGAATTCGTATTGTCGCCCGAGGGCCAGCGCCTGTGGAACTACCGCGTCGGCGAGACCGGCGGCCCGCAGCACTACGCCCTGCGGCGGATGAGCGTGCGTCGCGACGTGTATACCGCCGCCGACCGCGCGCGGATGAGTGATCCGGACACCGATCCATTCACCGTCGCCGAGACCTTTACCTACCATCCGGCATGGACCGCAGCCTATTACCCGCTGATCGGGCCGCTGGTAAAAGCCACCGCCCTCGATCCGCGTGGCGAGCTGACCCTGGCCTGGGAAGCGATACTCCGTGCCGGCGGACCGGGAAAAGTGCCCGAAGCCTGGGATGAGTTCCTGTGGTTGCCGTTCTCCTACGCTGAGGCGGACAAGATACGCGATGAGCTGGCCAAGGGTCCCGACGTGGCGGTGCCACTACAACGCGAGTGGCTGGAAACCGCCACCATCCATTACCGGCTCGCACGGGCCTATGCCGAGGCCGGACGATGAAGCGCGGATTTCTTTCCTGGGCCGGCTATGGCTTGGTCTACGCTTTTCTTCTGGTCTTCGTCGCCCTGCCGGTGGGCCTGGTCTTGGCCGGCGGCTTGAGTCCGACTTATCTCAGCGAAGTCATGCGCCATCCGTTGTACCGCGAAGGCTTCTTCAACGCCTTCCGCGTCGCCGTGGCGGTGACTGGTGGCTGTTTCATCATCACCGTGCCTTTGGCGTGGCTGGCGTGGCGTTTCCGCTTTGCCGGCAAGGGCTTTGCCGAGGCACTGCTGCTGACGCCGCTCATCTTGCCGCCGTTTGTCGGCGCCTTGGGGGTATTCCAGCTCTTCGGTACCTATGGGGTGATCAACACCCTGGGCGCCCATCTGGGACTGTGGCTGGCCGGGCATGGCCCGGATTGGCTCGGCAATCATCGTCTGGCCCTGGTATGCGTGATCGAGATGCTCGGCTTGTATCCGATCCTCTACCTGACCCTGGCCGCCAGTTTCGCCCGCATCGATCCATCGCTGATCGAGGCCGCCCGCATCGCCGGCGCCAACCGCTGGATGGTGCTGCGGCGGGTGGTCTTGCCCTTGCTGAAGCCGGGCATGTTCGCCGGTGGCGCGGTGATCTTCGTGTGGAGCTTCACCGAGCTGGGCACGCCGTTGATGCTCGGCTTCGAGCGCATCACCTCGGTGCAGATCTTCAGTGGCCTGTCCGACATCCAGTCCAACCGCCTGCCGCTGGCGTTGGTGGTGATCATGTTGGTGGTGGTTGCCGGTTTGTATGCGGGTGGGCGGGCCTTGGCCGGACGTAACCACGAGGCCCTGGTCATCAAGGGCGGCGCCGGTGATGGCTCGCGGCTGCTGAGCGGCTGGCGGGCATGGCTGGTGTGGCTGCCGTTCGCCGGCGTGGCCCTGGCCGCCGCCGCCCCGCACTTGGTGGTCGTGCTGTTGTCGGCCGCCACCGACTGGTACCGCACCTTGCTGCCGG
>JAYVTR010000029.1:0-7111 GCA_043788625.1 Planctomycetota bacterium | reverse complement strand
CAGTACTTGGTGGATCGTCGAGTCGCCGTCGCCGCCCAGCGCCTGGTGCACGACGCCAGTGATGTGGATAGTGTCGCCGAAAGCTGCGGCTTCACCGATCGTTCGCACTTCACCCGTGCCTTCAGCAAACGCATGGGGCAATCGCCGGGTCGCTATCGCGACGCAGCGCTCCGGCGCTTCCGCGGCGGATGACGTTCCTACACTGTTACGATGCCTCGACTGCACCCGCGCACTGGCGCCCTCCTTCCTGAAGTTTTGTCGCCAGTAGGCGCCCCTGACTGTCTGCCTGCGGCGGTCGCCGGTGGTGCTGATGCGGTGTTTCTGGGACTGCGGCATTTCAATGCCCGGGGCCGGGCGGAAAATTTCCGCAAGGCCGATTTGCCGGCGTATGTGCGTTATCTGCATGAGAATGACATCAAGTGCTATGTGGTGATGAACACCCTGGTACATGATGACGAATTCCCCAAGGCACTTGATCTTGCCGGTGCAGCCGCCGATGCAGGCGTCGATGCGGCGATCATCCAGGACTTGGGTCTGTGGCGGTTGCTGACCCGTGAAGTGCCCCAGCTGAAGCGCCATGCTTCGACGCAGATGACCATCCATCACCCCAGTCAGATCGCCGTCCTGGCAGCCCTGGGTGCCGAGCGCGTGATCCTGGCGCGTGAACTGACCCTGGCTGAAGTCACTGCCTGCACCGTCGAAGCCAAACGCCACGGCATCGAGACCGAGCACTTCGTGCATGGTGCTCTCTGCTATGCGTTTTCGGGCCAGTGCCTGATGTCAAATTTCGCCGGCTGCCGCAGCGCCAATCGCGGCACCTGTGCGCAGAACTGCCGCTTCGACTACAAGAAGACGACGCCCGGTCTGGAAGCCGAAGCGACCACCGAAATCAGCATGAAGGACCTCGCGCTGTTCGGGCGCATTCCCGAATTAGCCAAGGCCGGAGTCTCTTCACTAAAGATCGAAGGCCGCCTCAAGGGCGCCGACTACGTCTACACCACCACGCGCATCTACCGCGCCGCCGTCGATGCCTGGGCCAACGGCACCAGTCTCGATGTGGCATGGGCCAAAGACCTGCAGCGCGACGTCTTCAGCCGTGCCAACACCGATGCGCCGTTGGCGGGCATCTACGACACCCGCTCACGGCTGCACCGCTATGCGCCCGAACAAGACCTCGTCGCTGACGCCACGTTGTACACCCTCGACCGCACCCGTGGCGAAGCTGTGTTGACCTGCAAGGAAGTCCGCGCCGGCCAGGGCTACGCCTTCACCGTCGATGATTTCAATGGCGGCTTCCTGGTGATTGCTGCCGATCGCCATGGCCGCGATCAGTGGCGTTGCCGCATCCGCATCGCACCGCACGGCCCCAAGGTACCCACCGGTACCAAGCTGTACCGCAACACCGATCATGCGCGCAAACAAGAAGCCGCCGCCGCCATGGCCGTCTTCCCCCTGCCGCAATCCACCGGCGATACGGTAGGCGTGGCGCTGCACGTCAGTGCCGCTGTCGGCGCGCCATTGCATGTCAGCGCTATCACCACCGACGGTCGCCAAGCCGATGTCACCAGCCCGGATCTGCTGTCTGCCGCGACTGGCAAGCCGCTCGATATGGCGCAGCTGCAGGACAAGCTCGGTGCTTTCGGTGGCTCGGCCTTTCATCTCACCGGCGTGCATACCGACCTGGTCGGGGCGGTATTCTGCCCGGCCTCGGTGATGAAGGAACTGCGCCGAGCGTTGGTCGAATCCCTCATGGCGCAAACGCCGGTACCGCCACCGCCGGTCGAAACCTGGACCCCGCCCGACACTGATCAACCGCGCCGTCGCGCCACCGCTTTGTGGGTAGCCGTCTCATCGCTCGACGCCGTCGAGGTGGCTTTCGCTGCCGGCGCCGACCGCGTCGTGCTCGATGATCCGGCCTTGGATCTATGGGGCGCCACGCCACCGATCATCCCCAAGCACGAAAATCTGTGGCTGCGCCATCCGGCGACGGCACCCCTGTCGCCGCATCTGGCCACCATCGGCCTGCCAATTGTCGCCGGCCATCTCGGCGTCATCGCCGCCGCGCATGCCGCCAAGCTGCCGGTGATGGCTGATTTCTTCTGCAATACCTTCTCGACCGAAACGCTGCTGGCATTGCAGGATCTCGGTGCCGAGGCAGCGGTGATCTCGCTGGAATGTTCATCACGCGAAGTGGCCCGTCTGGCGGCGCGGTGCGGCGTGCTGCAGGCTCCGCAGTTAGCGCTGGTCGCCAGCGGCCGACTGCCGGCGATGCTCACCCGTCAGGATCACGGGCTAGAAGCCGGCGCGAGTATGAGCATGCAAGCCGTGCCCAAGGACGGCGGCCTGCCCTACACCATCGAGCGTCGCCGCCACGACACCGTCATCTGGGAAGGCCGCCGCCTGAGCTGCCCCGAACAAGTGGCGGTCACCGCCGGCCTGGTCGATGCGTGGGTGTTGGAATACGGTGGCTTGACCCCCGAGCAGATCACCACCGGCATCCACCGCTATGCAGGATTACGCGACGGCACGCAAAGCCCCGCAGACGTCAGCGAAGCCGATGACGATGACGCCCAGCACGGCCTCTTCACCGGCCATCTGCACCAAGGCAGCCGCGAGCTCGATCTAGTGGCAGATAAGCTGTAAATCTAAAAACGACGAGAGCCGTGCATTTGCGGCGTTGCCGAATGCCTAGGAGCGTGTCGGAGATAGATTCGGTCGGCTGACTCGGTCTCGTACGGCATCTCCGACACACTCCTAACATGGAATGCCATGTGTCGGCCTCCGGCGCCGTGCATATGCACGGCTCTCGTCGTTTTTAAAATGCATTATTATGCGTAGGTGCGATTTCCAAAAATTCTCGCGCGGGCCCGCACGGGCGCGCCAGCGGGTCCAGGGGCAGCTGCCCCTGGTCGGGGCGTAGCGGGGGCCGAGCCCCCGCGAACAACGGAGACCCGGGCAGTGCCCGGCGTCGACAGGCAGCCGCGATCGCAACGCGATCGTCAGCGGGCCATAGGCCCGCGCGCGAGCAACGCGAGCCGGTTGTCGTTAGAAGCTAGAGCCCTCTTCTGATCACTGAACCATTGAAGCGGATCTCAAAGCGGTAGCGCGGTTTCTTGGTGCAGGTGATGTCATGCGTCACCGGGTCGATGCGCGTCGGGATGTCACGGGCCTCGACGGTGGCGGTGGTGCGATAGCCGCGCTCATTGAGCACATCGACCAGCATGGTCATCGCCAATGGGTTGGCGAAGAGTTCATTCTCTGTGGTGATCTTTGCCAGACCGGTGATGCCATGCAGGAGAATGACCGGCACGAAGTCCTGCTCGATGGTGAGGATGACCCGGCGGAACAAGGGCCCCTGATCACGCTGGTACGATTCCAGGCGGCGCACCAGATGCTGGCGTGCGTTGAGCACGATCTCGCTCGCCAAGGGAATGTGGTGCAAGGCGTCAAACGTCTCGTCATCCAATTCCAATGAGCTCTGATAGGCGAATTCACGGATGATCGCCCGCTCGACCGTGCCGACATCGCCCTGAGCGTTGAGCACGTGGTAATGGAAGACTTCCTTCAGGCTCTGCAAAACCGCATAGGTCTGATCCATGAACACGCGATAGCGTTTGCGGCACGACTCTTCGTTGAGGTCGGTGGCGCGCTCTTCCAGCAACTGGCCGACACCGGTTTCGCGGACCCGCGCATTATGCGCGATGAGCTGACGGCCGCGCTTGAGCTGACGTTCAATCGATTCCTTCTCTTCGACATAGAGCACCACGATCTGGAAGATCGGCTTGGGGAAGGACCCGGCGCGAGGCGTGTCGCGGTATTTAGCGCGCAGCTCAAGCATCTGCTGATAGAGCAATTTGACGCACTCAACCTGCACCCGCGAACGCGGGAAACCGTCGATCAGCACACCACCGTCGTATTCGGGATTGAGCAGCTTGGTGAACAGGATGCGGATCACGTCGCGATCACCGACCAGGTTGCCACCATCCTTGAGGCGCTTCATCTCTGGTGAATCGAGCAGGTCGCTGGTGACGATCGGCGAAGCGGTGATGCTACGCTCGCGCAGGATGAACGGCGTATTGGTGCCCTTGCCCGAACCCGGCGCGCCACCCAACCAGATCATTTCCTTGGGCAGGCTTGCCGTCCCTGATTCGATTAATTGCGCAAGATCGGCCCACACTTCACGAAAGATGCCTTGAGCTTCTTCGGACACCTGATCGGCGCCGTTGCCAGCATGCTTGGTGGGAAGATTATGGGTCTGGGCCATAGGTACTGCTCGCAGGGCGGTGATATTCGCGTCAACCGTGGCGAGGCAACCCGCCGCCGAGGCTGCTTAGCCCGTGCATGCGCCGATCAGCCAACCTCAACGATGCTGATCCTGCCACCCATGCATACATCGACGTCCGCGCCAAGAATTCGCTCGCGCTGATGATAATTCCCGCAGTAGCGCAAACCCTCGGTCGTATAGTCCATGGCCAAGGGCAATGGTGAGGGATCCAAGTCGCAATGGTGCGCAGCTGGCGACGCCGCACCCGAGTCGAGATGTGGCAGGTTGACGCTGGCATAACCACGTGGTTTTTCCAGCAATGCGGGGAGCAACGCCGCCAACCAGCGGGCCGCCTGTGGTCAATCCACAGACATGCCACGGCGAACATAATGCGAACAGGCGATGCCACGCACCCCATGCGAGGCGGCTTCTCGTGCTGCCGCCACCGTGCCGCTGCAGTGCACGTCAAAACCAAGATTGCCGCCATGGTTGATACCCGACAACACCGCCTGCGCCGCGGGGGCGAGATGGGTCAAGGCGGCGCGCACGCAATCGGCCGGCGTCCCCGCCACGGCCCACTGTCGCTGATTCCACTGGTTATTGGCTCGCTGCTCAACGGCAAAAGTCTTACCGGTGGTCAGGGTATGGCCACAGCCCGACCATGCCGCCTGCGGGGCGACCACGATCACCTCGAGATGAGGAAGAAGTGCAGCGGCGGTACACATCGCTTCGATACCCGGGGCGTCGATTCCATCGTCATTGGTTATGATTACCCGCATGTCACCTCCGGTTTCCCAGGGCAAGCCTTGCGTGTGCGCGCCGCAATCAACGATTCGCCGCCCTGGAGACCGAATGGAATTCGCTGATCTGAAACTGGCCGAGCCGATTTTGCGCGCCGTGCACGAAGAAGGCTACACCACCCCTACCCCTATTCAGCAGGGCGCTATCCCGCTGATCTTGAGCGGGCGTGACTTATTGGGCTGCGCGCAAACTGGTACCGGCAAGACCGCGGCCTTCGCTTTGCCGATCCTGCATCGTCTGACCACCGACAGCCGTCATGCCACCGCCGCTGGCGCCCCACGCCCGGTGCGCCGGCCGATCCGCTGCCTGGTGCTGACGCCAACGCGTGAACTCGCCGCCCAGATCGGCGACAGCTTCAAGGCTTATGGCAAGCACACCGGCCTGCAGCACACCGTCATCTATGGCGGGGTCGGCCAGCGCCCGCAAGAAGATGCCCTGCGCCGTGGCGTCGATATCGTCGTCGCCTGCCCGGGCCGCCTGATCGATCTGATGAACCAGGGTTTTGTCGACCTGCGCAATCTGTCGATCTTCGTTCTCGATGAAGCCGACCGCATGCTCGACATGGGCTTCATCCACGACATCAAGCGCATCGTCGCCAAGGTGCCGCCGGTGCGCCAAACGCTGTTCTTCTCGGCGACCATGCCGCGCGAGATCAAAGTCTTGGCCGACAGCCTGCTGCGCGACCCGGCGCAGGTCGAAGTCGCCCCAGTATCGAGTGCCGCCGAAACCGTCACCCAATCGGTGTTCTTCATCGACAAGGGCAACAAGCAGCTGTTGCTCAACCATCTGTTGGGTGATGCCGGCCTGGCCCGCGTATTGGTCTTCACGCGCACCAAGCACGGCGCCGACAAAGTGGTCAAGCAACTGGCGCGCGTGGTCGTGCCATCGGCAGCCATCCATGGCAACAAGAGCCAGAACAACCGCCTGCGCGCCATCGATGATTTCAAGAGCGGGCGTATCCGCGTGCTGGTCGCCAGCGACATCGCTTCACGTGGACTCGACATCGATGGCGTCACCCACGTCATCAACTATGACATCCCCAACGAGCCCGAGACCTACGTCCACCGTATCGGCCGCACCGGCCGGGCCGGCGCCAGCGGCACCGCCTTTTCATTCTGCGACAGCGAAGAACGCGGCTACCTCAAGGACATCGAGCGCATCATGCGCAAAGCCGTGCCGGTGAAGGACCATAACTTCCGTGGCCCACCGCCACCAGCCGATCCAAACGATCGTCCTGAACGTCCTATCGGCTTCCGCGGTCGGCGTGAAAGCCATGGCGGCGATCGATCACGCGGCCCGGCCCGGGCACCACGCAATGAAGGCAGTGTGCAAAATCGTGGTCAGGGCGGCTCACGCCATGCCGGCAACAGCGGTCGACCCAATCATGGTCGCGGCCCGAGCCACCAGTCCGATCGTCGTCCACCACAAGGTTAATCGTCATGCTCGTTACCCACGGCTTGCTCCACGGTCACGTTCTGCAGCGCACGCCCACCGGTGCCCATGTCACTGTCACCGGTACCACCGAACTGAGCGGCATGGTCACGGCGACCATTACGGCCAAGCGCACCGCGCTGCGCGGCTGGACGGCAAAGGTCGTGGGTAAAGCTGCCAAGGGTGGCTTTACTGCCAAGCTGCGCGGCATCCCCACCGGCGGTCCGTATACCGTGACGCTGGCGGTAGGTACGCGCCGCGTGGTGGTGCAGCAGGTATTCGTGGGTGATCTGTGGTTGATGGCCGGGCAAAGCAACATGGAAGGAGTCGGCAATATCGCCGACGCCCCCACGCCACATCCGCTGGTGCGCAATTTTGCCATGGATCAGAGCTGGGAGTTGGCGCAGGACCCCCTGCACCACCTTGCCGAATCACCGCACGTGGTACACAGCGGCGGCATGCAACAGCCCGTGGCTCTGCGTACCGAAGCCAAGCGCAAGCGCACCAAAGGCGTCGGCGTGGGGGTCTTTTTCGGTACCCTGATGCACGACCATACCGGTGTGCCGCAAGGCCTGATCGCCACGGCGCATGGCGGCACCAGCATGGAGCAATGGG
>JAYVTR010000028.1:0-15274 GCA_043788625.1 Planctomycetota bacterium | reverse complement strand
GGACGATGAGCCTTGAACACCGACAGCAAGCGGTCGATTTCTTGGTCGGTGACGGTTTCATCGAGGGCGATGGTGACATGCCGCTCATCGAATTGGCGCAGGTTGATGCCGTGGGCCAGCGCGGCGGCGATCACCGCCTTGGTGCGGCTGCCGGTGACGACCGTGAGCGTGTCGAACCAGGTGGTGACGCGCAACGGCACTTCAATGGCCGCCAGGCTTGCTGCCAAGGTCGAGGTTTGCGCATGCACAAATGCCGCGATCTGCCGTAGGCCTTCAGGGCCGTGATAGACGGCGTACATCGCTGCCATATTGGCGAGCAGCGCTTGCGCGGTGCAGATGTTGCTGGTGGCTTTTTCACGGCGGATGTGCTGCTCGCGGGTCTGCAGGGCCAGTCGATAGGCTGGCTTGCCGTGGCGGTCGCGCGACACGCCCACTAAACGTCCGGGCATGGTGCGCTTGAGGGCGTCGGTGCAGGCGAAGAACGCCGCATGTGGGCCGCCGAAACCAAGTGGTACGCCAAAACGCTGGGCATTGCCCAACGCGATGTCGGCGCCCAGTTCGCCCGGTGGCGTCAGCAGGCACAGCGCCAGCAAATCGGTGGCGACAATGGCCAGCGCGCCGACGGCATGGATGCGTTCGATGGTGGTGCGCCAATCGCTGACGCTGCCGTCGGTTGAGGGGTATTGCAGCAGCACGCCGCAAACCTGCTCATCGACGACAATGTCCTGCTGTTCCAGCACGGTGATGCCCAACGGCTTGGCACGAGTGCGCACGACGTCGATGGTTTGCGGATGGCAGCCGGCGTGGACAATGAACTTCATCCGCCCTTCGGCGTGAGCGATAGCGACATGCATGGACTCGGCGGCGGCGGTGGCCTCATCCAACAGGCTCGCATTGGCGATCGGCAGGCCGGTGAGGTCGCTGACCACGGTCTGGAAGGTCAGCAGGGCCTCCAGGCGTCCCTGGGCGATTTCTGCCTGGTAGGGGGTGTACTGCGTGTACCAACCCGGATTCTCCAAGACGTTGCGCTGGATCACGGGCGGCACGAAACAGTGGTGATAGCCCAGGCCGATGAACGAGCGACAGACCTGATTGCCGACGCTGAGGGTCCGCAACTTGGCTAAGGCCGCATGCTCATGGATGGCGGCGGGAAGATCCAGAGCCGGGCGGCGGATATTGTCCGGCACCGTTGCCTCGATCAACGCCGCCAGCGATAAATGGCCGGTGACTTTCAGTCGGGGCAATAAGTCAGACTCTTGGGTATGACCAAGATGACGGTCGGTAAAAAGATCGGGATGCGTAGGCATGAGGGGGCTCCGGCGAGATGATGCGGGGCCCTGTCTGGGTGCCTGAGAGCGTGACTCCGTCGGCATGGTGCGGCACATGCGCCGCAGTCATTTTCCAGGGTGCCGTCGGGTGATGGTCCTTTGGCCTGAGAGCGTGACTCCTTCGGCATCCTGGTCCTCGGCTGGTATGACCCAGCCGAGATGGGACTTCTCCCACCACCGTCATTCGGCGCGGCCTATCGTGGGTGGCGCCTGGCAGGTCAAGCGCAACGCGTGAGGCGCATGGACGTATGAAGTGGCACATCCTCTTGATCCCCGGCAATCGATGCCCACCGTTCACACCATGTCCATGTTTTTGCTGTCGAATTTGGATGCGACTCGTGATTTGGCGCGCCGCGTGGCCGTAGAAGTCGCGCTAGGCGATGTTATTTTGCTAGATGGCCCCCTGGGTGCCGGCAAAACCACCTTCACCAAGGATTTAGTTGAGGCACTCAACGGTGATGAAGCCACCGTAACCAGCCCTACCTTCACCCTCATGCATCAGTATCAGGGTGCTACACCGGTAGTACATATCGATGCCTATCGCCTGACCAGTTCTGCCGATTTGGAGGGTCTGGGCTTTGCCGAAGCCAGCGAAGCGGCGGTGTCGCTGATCGAATGGGGCGACCGCGTCGCGCCGGCCTTTGTCGATCATGCGGGTTTGTGGCAGATTCGCCTGACGCATACGGCAGACGGTGGGCGGCATGCACAGATCGTCCCGCCGGCTCGGTGCTTGGCACGTTGGCAAGAAGCTCCGGAAATGGCAGCCGCGACCGCAGCGCCCATCCTGGTGATGGTCGTCAGTGCAGTCCCTCCTGTTTCTCCTGAGCTTCTTGTTTCTGCTGAGCCTCTTGTTTCTGCTGAGCCTCCTGTTCTTCAGCCGCCGCCTTTTTCTCCACAAGCGCCAGCCGAGCCGATCGTCATCCCCGCTGATGCCGATGGGCAGGATCCGCTTACCCGTCAGTACATCGTCTCACATCGTCAGACCTGTGCGTTCAAAACGCTCTCATGGCAGTGGATGGTGGCAACCGTTTGTTTGGCGAGCGCCGGCGGCACCGCTGCCTGCCGGATGCACGGCAGCGGCAGCGGATGGACCTGGTTGGGTGATCCATTGGCATTCATTATCGGTGCGGCCGGTGCAGCGGCGACGGTGTCAGCAGTGGGCCTGGCGCGGCGCGCGCGCTGTGCCGATCACTTGCCGGTCACTCAGGAAGCATGGATGAGTGCGCTGGCGGTGAGTCTCATCTTTCTGGTATTGTATGATCCGTTGATCGGCGTCGGCATGCTCACCGGGCTGTTATGCACCGTCTATCTCGGTGCCATAGCCTTCCGTTTACTGGCTCTGATGCTGGGCGGCAAACGCGGCCTGCACAGCGATGATCTGACCATGCCGGCCGGCGGTTGGCCGATGTATACCGTGTTGGTGCCCTTGTACCGCGAAGTGAACGTCGCCCGCAACATCCTCGTCAGTTTAGAGCGGCTGGACTATCCACGCGACCAGCTCGACGTAAAATTCCTCCTTGAGGCCGACGACCCATCGACACGTGAAGCCTTGATGGCGGTGTTCAAGACCCGGGGCGGCATTCCCGCATGGGCTGAACTGCTGGTGGTGCCGCACGCCCAGCCCAAGACCAAGCCGCGGGCCTGCAATCATGGACTGGTGCGTGCCAAGGGCGATTTCTTGGTGATCTTTGATGCTGAAGACCGCCCCGAGCCGGACCAGCTCAAGCAGGCGGTGCTGGCATTTTATCGTGTGCCCCAACGCACCGCCTGTCTGCAGGCGCAACTCGCCTACCACAACCATCGGCAAAACCTGCTGACGCGCTGGTTCGCGATGGAATACAATGTGTGGTTCCGTCGTTATTTACCGGGTTTGGCCCGCCTGCATGTGCCCATTCCCTTGGGCGGCACCAGCAATCATTTCCGTACGGCGGCCTTGCGTGAGCTCGGAGGTTGGGATCCATTCAACGTCACTGAGGACTGTGATCTCGGGGTGCGTCTGCACTTGCTTGGCCACCGCACCGAGCTGCTCGATTCGACCACCTGGGAAGAAGCCAACAGTGTCACCGGTAATTGGATTCGTCAGCGCAGCCGCTGGCTGAAAGGCTACTTCGTCACCCATGTAGTGTGGGGCAGGCGACCATTATGGCTGGTGAATCGCTTAGGGCCGTGGGCGGTGTGGGGATTTTTATTATCAGTGTTGTTCGTGCCGTTGCTGGCCGCCACTAATCTGGTGCTGTGGATCTATGCCACGGTGTACGCCACCTTGGTTGGCATCGATTGGTATAGTGGCTATCCGTTGTGGGCGTTGCTGGCTGAGCGAGATTATGCCAATGAGCGTTTGAGTTGGCCGATGTGGTACAGCGGCCCGCTGGAAGATCCGTTTTGGGGTCCGGCATCACAGGTACTGTTCATCGCGTCGGTCGTACTGTTGGCGGGCAATCTGGCATTTATCGTCATCTGCGGCCTGGCCGGTCGTCGCCCCGGTCAACGTGGAGTATGGCTGCCGGCATTGTTGTTGCCCGGCTATTGGTTCTTGATCAGCATCGCCGCCTGGAAGGGCCTGTGGCAGGCGATCGTGCGTCCGCATTATTGGGAGAAGACCATACACGGGTTGGATAAGCCGCATAAGTGAGTCTCGATCAATCACATCACGCAGCGTACGACCATTATTTTCCAAGTGCTCGACTATAGGCCCTGGTCTGCGAATGTGCCGGCAAATAAATAGTGATGCGCGTACCAGAACCCGGTTGGCTGATTAATTCTAAGATGCCTTCATGTTCACGTACGATGCGGTTGACCAGGGAGAGTCCCAGACCAGTTCCTAGCGGTTTGGTGCTGAAAAACGGGGTGAACACGCGTTGCTGCAGTTCGACGGGAATGCCGCAGCCATTGTCTAAGACCTCGATCACCACCGCCGGCATTCCGAGGGGATTGTCGTCGACAGCGCGTTCAGCGCTGACCGAGACGCTGGGTTGTGCCACCGTGCGAATCGCATCGAGACTGTTATTGACCAGGTTTTGTAAGACCTGGCGCAGTTGATCGCCATCTGCCAGCACCGACGGCGTGTCTTCGGCCAACTCAACTTGCACCGCTGTATTCACCGGTAAATCGCGGCGTAGACGCGTTAGATGCTTCAACTCTTCAAGCAACAATTCCAGATCCAGCGGCTCGCGCTGGGGCGCCCGCATTCGCGACAGGGCCAGGAAATCACTGACGATACGAGCTAAACGGTCGGATTCGGTCACCAAGATGCTCGCCAGCGCAGCGGCATCGGGATTGCCCGAGCTGGAATTCATTTCGGCCAGCTCTTGCGCGCAACCGCGCAAGCTGGTCAAGGGATTGCGTACCTCGTGGGCAATCCCTGCGGCCATTTCCCCGAGCGCAGCCAAGTGTTCAGAACGTTGGACATTCTCTTCGAGCAGGCGCAGGCGCGTTTCATCGGCAATGAGGATCGTCCGACCGACCATGGTCCCGTTGCGTCCGTTGAGACGCGTCGCACGCACCACCAGATGCCGGCCATTCGAGCCCATCAAACGCCGCAATTGCGGTAAACTGGAATCGAGCGCGAGCTCACGCACGACCGTCAAATGTTCGCCGGCGAGGGCTTTGCTCGCCGCCATGCCACGACTTTGCGCAGCTAGACGCAATAGGCGCTCTGCCTCGTCATTGAGGTAGATAATCGTCCCGTGACGATCCAGGGCGATGACGCCCTCGCCAAGCTGATCGAGCAGTTCTTCAGTGAAGAGATGCTGTTCACGCAGGCGCTTGGTCAGTAGTTGCGCGAGCAGATCGACGGTGAAAAAACCACCGATCTGCACCGCCAGATTGCCGAGGATGCGGTTGGTATCGAGAAGCGCCGGATAGCTGGCTAAAAACTCGCTGGGAAATGGCGAGGCATGCGCCAAATACAAGGTGGCGCTGCCGGCCATGATCAGCGAGGCCAAAGCGGGCATGACGAATAAAGCCACTCCTGGCAAGGCCAGGTTGGCGATCAATACCACGGCAAATAACAAGAGCACGGCTGGTGAAGCGACGCCGCCGGTGAGATAAATGAAAACGCCCACCCACAGCAGATCAAAAATCAGGTGGAGGACGATTTGCCAGCGATGGCGTGTCCAATGCACCAAGACCGCCAGCAACCCGGCGATCAGCCCAACCCCCAGCAACAGCCAGCGGGCGTTGGCGACGGTCTCCGGAGCGAGGGATTCTTGCCTCGTTTCGGCGCCGAAAACCAACACCGCTAGCGCCAACACCGTCAAAAGCAGCCGGAAAAGGCTGACTTGACGGGCTGGTTCGGAAAGAGGTCCGCGAAGTTCGGCCATGGCCGCGACCGCCCAGATTATGAGAGCTGCTTCTGCAGTTCCAAGATGGGCAGGAAGATGGCGGCAACGATCGTACCGACAACCACGCCCATGACCGACAGCATGATCGGCTCAATCAGGCTGGTCAGTGCTTTTACCGTCGCATGGATTTGCTGATCGTAAAAATCTGCAATTTTAAATAGCAGCACTTCAAGAGCACCTGAGCGTTCGCCAATTGACATCATCTTCACCACCATCGGTGGGAAGACCCATGAGGTCTGCAGGTGCGAAGTGAGGTTTTCACCACGGCGGACTGAATCGCGTGTCGCCAACAAAGTGTCTTCGATGACCATGTTGCCGGCCGTCGAGGCGACGATTTCAAGGGCTGCCAGTAACGGTACGCCCGAGGACAGAAGGGTGCCAAAGGTTCGCGTAAAACGGCTGAGGGCGACCTTTTGACCAAGCGGGCCGAAAACCGGTACCTTGAGGAAGACGGTATCGCGGATGCGCCGGGCATCGATGCTGGTTTTCATCGCTATTTTATAGCTGACGATGGCTACGGTGACGACAAAAACCACCACATACCATTGATTGGTAAGAAAGCGCGAGGCTTCCAGCACGATCACCGTGATCGCCGGCAGCTTGGCATGTAGCGAGGTGAACATGGCTTCGAATTTCGGCACCACGCCAACCAATAAGTAGCCGGTAATACCGAAAATCAGACATAGGGAGATGATCGGATAGGTCATCGCCGATTTGATTTCGCTCTTCAAGGTCTCGGATGATTCCATGAAATCAGCCAAACGGCCGAGGATGATATCGAGCTGGCCGGATGATTCACCGGCTTTGATCATGTTGACGTAAATTTCGGGGAACATGCCGGGAAAGCGCGCCATGGCCTCGGACATTTCCGTACCGCCACGCACCATGTCGGCGCATTCCTGGATGCCGGCGCCAAAGTTCTTATTGGTGCTCATGGTCTGCTCAGAAAGAATCTCGAAGCTTTCCAGCAGCGGAATACCGGCACCAATCATGGTCGCCAGCTGACGTGTAAACATCGATAGTTCTGCAGGTGCTGCACTGCGACGTCGGCTGAGCCCGGCGTTCTTCTTTTCCACGATCACGTCGAGCTTTTGCAACTGCAGCTGCATCCCGCGGATCTGTGAAAGCGCTACCTCTTTGGTTTCTGCTTCCAGGGTGCCACGGACGTCTTTTCCAGCACTGTCGCGCCCGACGTAAGCGAATTTTAATTTAGCCACGTGATCTCCATCTCGGTCCGGTGTATCGTCGGGCACAGCGTCTGGCAAGTCGCACTGGCCGTTGGCCAACGACCACGACCGGAGGGTGTACCTCCGGTCGTGGTCAAAATCGCGATTTTTTAAAGAATCTGTGGCAAATTTTAGGCGCTGGGCGCTGATTCATCGCCAGTGGCAACGGCTTCGTCACTAGCCGGTGCGGTAGCGTCGTTGGCAGCGGCCTTTTTCTGGAAGCGTGGGGGCGGGTTACCCTTGATGGTAAAGGCTTCACCAGGGGCCAGCACGATGGCGTTATCGTGGGCTTTTTTCAGCAAGTTGGAGATATCATCAATGCTGAAGGCGGTGGCCAATTTAAAGGCGACGCCGGTCTTCATATCACCGGTCAGTTCGCTGTAGCGGACCCAGATGATGTGTCCTGATTGGGTCAATTCGAACGGCGTGGTAATCCACAGCTTATAGACCATTTCGTCGTTTTGGGCGATGAAATGCCCGACGAAATCGCGCGTCTTTTCGCTGGTAGGAGTCAATTTGGCCTGTTTTGAGAGGGCATTGAGGGCCGTTCGGGCGGCATCATTGGTTGCCTTGCCCTTCTCCTGTTGCAGGAAGGACATCTCGTAAGTCCCGATCGACAGGCGCGTCAGGGTCTTAAGGGTAGTCGCGTTGATGTTCTGGCCGATGGCTACCTGGAGCTCGCGCTCGGGGAAGTTGGCGTACTTAGGTTTGCTCTCGCTCATAGGGTCGTTCTAGGCGCACCGCCATGCGGTACAACGGGATTGGCTGACAGAGACGGTCATAGTTTAAACGTAATGATTAGTTCAATAAATTGGTAGTTAACTGTGATTCGGCATGGTCGATGCTTAAGTTACACAGAAGGTCTTGCGATCTCCGCAAGTCCATGTCACCATGACCATGTCAGGCACCGAACACGTGCCGACCCGAGGTGGACCATGACGATTACCGCCGTTCCTGCCACGTTAGATCGTTTGTTATCGTATCTTGCCGCATGTGGCGGCACCGATCGCTTTGATTTCCACGATTTTCGTGGCGAAGCTGATCCGCTTGCGGCTCGCCGCTTTGCTGAAGATGTACGTGAACGCTTTCACGAGCATCTGGGCAGTGAGCTCTTGGTCGAACAAGTCGCCAATCATATTACGTTACGGCGTGTAGCTTAGGTTCGACGGTTGTCGATGATAGGATGATGAAGACGAGCGGTGCATGGCACCGCTCGTCTTTTTTATGGTGCATGAAACCAAGCCTTAATGAGGCCGGCAGAAAGCCACTTTCACCCTGGATTTTCCACCTTGGTCGCCATCAGCACTCTCACCACATCAGCAAAACGGAAACCTTTGCCGATCAGGCGTTGGATCAGAATCCGGCGGGGGAGTTGTTTGCGGCTGAGGCGAGCGATGGCGTGGCGCAGTGCTTGATCGTCGCCGTTATCGCCGAGCTCTTCCTTGAGGGCTTCCTGCACGACCGGGCCATCTGCTGAATGGCCAATAAGTTTGCTGAGCATGACCTGCTGAGACAGACCCTTGCGCCGTAACTTATGAATCTTCCGAGTCAAAGCTGCAGGGTCCAAGACGCTGCCGCTGACGGAGGTGGATGCGAGCTGTTGCAAGCAACGATCAATGACCGTGGTGGGAAACATGCGCAAGCGCAGCTTGGCGCGGATCGTCTGCGCATGTTGACCGTGCTGCTGCATCATCTCGGCCAACTCAGCAGCACGGATCTCATCGTGCAGGTGTACTGACAGTTGCAGCATGGCCTGCTCAACGAGACTTTCGTTGGCCGATTTTTGCAGCAGTTGCTGACGTAGCTTGGCCCGCGAGGGCTGATAGCGCTGAGCGTACTGCTGGCCGTAGGCGCACAGGTGTGCGAGGGTTTGATAATGGGCAATGAGACGTTCGCGCTGCTGCTGGCGTTGGGCAGCACGTGAGGCCGGAGTAGCGGTGCTTTGTGCCCTTTTGGCCGCGTCACAACGCCGTGCGACCAGATCCCAATAAGTTTGAAAAGCATCAGCTTCAGCAAATGCCGGGCGTGGCCGACGCAGCTTGATGAAGGCCTCCATGTTGGCCAATGCCACCAATTGCCGTTCGCTGGCTTTGAACATGTCAGCGCTGAGTTGCCGCAGCCCACTCGGGTGGCAGCTCCAGGCCGAACAGCTTACAGGCATTACGGGTAGTCCAGGCGCGCACATCGTCATCCCGTTCGCCACGGATCTCAGCCAGGCGCGCACAGGTGATGGCGATCATGCTCGGGTCGCACCGCCGACCGCGGTGGGGTATGGGCGGCAGGTACGGCGCATCGGTTTCGAGGAGTAGCCGATCTGCAGGGGTGATGCGGGCGGCCTCACGCAAAACATCGTTGGCTTTATAGGTCAACATGCCGTTGTAGCTCAGGTGCCAGCCCAAATTGAGATAGGCCCGTGCATGTTCAGGTGTGCCGGCAAAACTGTGGATGACGCCACGATTGCCTCGGTGCCGGGCGAGCAGGGCCAAGGTGTCAGCGTGCGCATCGCGGCCATCGCCAGCAGTGCCTTCGCGGACATGGATGACCACCGGCAGGCGGTGCCGATGCGCCAACTCAAGTTGGGCCTCGAACTGGTCGATCTGCACCTGCGGCTCATTCAGACGGTGATGATATTCGATGCCGACTTCGCCGAGGGCCACGAAAGCGCCGCTCTGCAGGAGCTGGTCGAGTTCGGCCAGCTGGCTGGCAAAGGCCTCGCCGGCCTCGTGGCAGGTATGCGGATCGAGACCGGCGGCACCAGCGAGCCGCTGCGGAAATTGGGCCACCAGGGCGGCGACGGCGCGCGCATCCTCAATCCCGGTGCCGATGCTGATCGCCCGCCAGATGCCGTGTTCAGGCAGGGTCGGAATCAGCGTCTCGCGGTCGGCGGCAAAGCGCTCGCCGGTGAGGTGGCAGTGGGTATCGAGCAGATGAATCATGGATTGGTCCGATGCTGAGCGCGGTACTGGCTAGGTGAAAGGCCGGTCGCCTCTTTGATCAGACGGGCCATGGTATGGAGGCTCGCAAAGCCCGCTTGGGCGGCGATGTCACGCAGGGTGATATCGGTCTGCGCCAGCAGATGCCGGACCTTGGCAACGCGAGCATGGTTGAGCCACGCCGCCGGGGAGGTACCGATGCGGTCGAGAAAGGCCCGTGTCAGGTGTTCGCGGCTGACGCCATGTTTGTCAGCTACTTCTTTCAGCGACCACGGCGACGCCGGGGTCGCGATCAGGTCGTCGATGGCGCGCTCGACCGGTGATTGAGTCTGGCGATGCTGCTCGCCGACGCTGGTGATGAGGTGCATCACAAACGCATGCACCGCCAGCGCCATCGCCGGCCGCGAACAGCGCGTGCGTGGGGCGGCCAGCTCGGCCAGGTGCCGCATTCCAGCAAGCACGGTTTCGGTCGCCGGAATTACCGGCCCGCTGAGGGTACGCAGGTAATCCCAATGCGCCGCTAAACCGGCGCCGTTCAGGAGCAACCATTGGGTAACATACGGTAGGATATTATTTGTCGGGAAAGCGTAGGTGGAATCTTCGCCCTGCCGAAACAAAAAGGCTTGTCCGGCGCTGGCGAGGTGTGTGGTGCCGTCGGTGGCGCGCACCAGCACTTGGCCGGCTTCTACAACTTGAATGACGCAGCAGTTGGGCTGCCGATCTCGATTATCATAGAAATAGGTGGCGGTCGCCGGCATCGATTCCCGGCCGTAAAAAGAAACCTGCCATAAAAGATCGGTGGCATCAGGCATGCGGTAGACTCATCCTACTGAACCAGCAAAAAACAGAACCAGGTGCCGAGGCACCTGGTTCTGTGAGGAGCAAGCAAAAGCGAGGCCGGGAAATCCCGGACCAGCGCTTACTTCTTCTTGGCGGCCGGGGCTGCTGGCTTAGCGCCAGCAGCGGGCTTGGCACCGGCAGCGGCAGCCGGAGTAGCCGCAGCCTTGGCGGCTGGTTTGGCAGCAGCCTTCGGATCGGCAGCAGCGTCGGCGGCCACATCAGCGGTCTTGGCCATGCCGCGGGTGATCACCACCGACAGCACCGGCAGCTTGGGGTTGGTCAGCAAAGACACGCCCTTGGGCATGATCAGCTTGTCGGCGTATACCGTCTGCATGATCTGCACCTCATCGAGGTTCAAGCCGATCGAGTCAGGGATGCCGTTGACCTTGCACTTGACCTTCACCTTGCGCAGGCGCTGCTCGACGATGCCGCCGGCCTTGACGCCTGGGCAATTGCGGGCGTCGGGAGTGACGTTGACGTCAACCTTGATCTCGGACTTCTCATCGACCTGGATCAGATCGAGGTGTTCGATGTTGTCCTTGATGCAATGGCGTGAGACGGCGCCCTTGAGGGCGGTGACGGTTTCGCCGCCAACGGTCAAGGTCATCAGATGCACGACATTGTGCGCCACATCTTCGGCCGACTTGTTGTCGAATACCAAATGGGTGCTGGGCTTGCCCGGACGCGACAGCGTGACGGGAACTTTGCCTTCGGCGCGCAGCAGGCGGGTGGCGGAGCCCCCGGTGCTGGTGCGCGGCGTAGCGGTGAAGGAGAGGAGGTTCTTGCTCATGTGGGTACTCACTTTGCTGTTCAAAGAACAGTGCATTCCCGTGGATGTGGATGTCCGCTCTTCACTTGAAGAGCGAACTCACGGATTGATTGGTATGGATTCGTTTGATGGCTTCACCCAGCAACGGCGCGACCGACAGCACCTTGACTGGCAACTCGGCGAAGCGGCGCTTGAGGGGGATAGTGTCGGTGATGACCAGCTCATCGAGGTTGACGTCGCTCAAGCGCTCGAAGGCATCCCCGCACAGCACCGGATGGGTAGTCATGGGGATGACGCGCGTAGCCCCGAACTCGCGGGCGGTGCGGATGGCATTGGTCATCGAGCCGGCGGTGGTGATCATGTCATCGACGATGATAGCTGGACGCTTGCCGATTTCACCGATGACGTTGGCGACTTCAGTTTTGCTGTCGCCGGTGCGGCGCTTGTCGATGATCGCCAGCCTGGCGCCGAGCTCTTTGGCGACCTTGTCCGCGAGTTTGATCGACCCGGTATCCGGGCTGACCACCACCGGATCGACCAAGCGTAGGGTCTTGAGGTATTCGACCTGCACCGGAAAGGCCGTCAGGTGATCCACTGGCACATCGAAGAAACCCTGCAGCTGTTGCGCATGCAAGTCGACCGTCAGCAGGCGGTGGAAGCCGGCGGCGGTGATCAGGTTGGCGACCAGCTTCGAGGTGATGGGCACACGCCCCTGATGCTTGCGGTCTTGCCGGGCATAGCCGAAATAAGGGATCACCGCCGTGATGCGGTTGGCCGAGGCGCGGCGCAAGGCGTCGCATATCACCAGCAATTCCATCAGGAAGTCGTTGCTGGTAGTTGGTTGGACGACGAAAATATCAGCGCCACGCACATCGTCTTGAATCTCGACCTTGATTTCCCCATCGGGAAAACGACCGCAGTGCATTTCACCCAACGGCATGCCGAGATGATCGGCGATGGCCTGGGCGAGTGGACGATTTGCGTTGCCGGAGAAGATGCGCATAGCGGGGCGAAGGATGGTGCCGTGGCAATTGGCAGGGCAAGGTGGAAGCGGCTGATGCCGCCTACGCAATTATCTATTAAGTAGATGCCAGGCGATAGGCTGGAAATGGCGTGACATTGGATTGCAGGCTCAACTGGCCATGCAATTTGCATGCTCTGAAACTTATGAGATGGGTGGGACGCAGGGGCTTTTGTGATAAAAATAAAGGAATACACGGGAATTTCCATTGGCTCGTCCTGTGCTCGAGTTTTGTCAGGAGTCACTCATGGCACACCTTGTCTTTGCGGAAATTGCCGCCACGCACCTAGACATCGTCAACAGTGCTTTAGGACGATCCGGCTATCGGGGTGACGAGATATCCATGTTGTGCACCGATCAGCATGTCTTTCGCTCTATGCCGTATGCACCATGGCAGCTTGACCAACAACAGGTGTTTATGTGCGGGGCGCTGGCAGCTTACTTCGCTCAGCATTTTTCTGCTACTATGGATGCGGCCCTCTATGCATTTGGCTTGCCAGCCTATGCGATTCGGCAATGCGCGACGATTCTGAGTCAGGCCAATATCGTGCTTGTCATGAGCCTTCATAACAGTTTTGAGATCGAACCCTTAATTGAGATCTTAAACGAGAGCGGCGGCAGCAGACCGATCGTAACCATCTGTTCCACCGAAGATCTGTATCAGGCGGCCTAGCTGTGATACAAATCCGCTTCATGAGCACACGCATTATTATGTAGACACCGCGCAAGCACCTATTGAAACGATTCGACCGTGGTTGCGGCCAGATTTACCATATTCAAACGTAAGAACCTCACCATCTATCATCATGAATCATGCACGTGAAGGCATCTATGAAACATTTTTTGATTATCTGTACACTCGTCATTGTTCTCGGTATTGTCCTATTTCTCATTTTACGCGAACCCGAAGCGCAAACGCAAATAAATAAGACCAAGCGTGATACCAAAGAGCTGGGCCATGATGCCGTTGATGGGGTGAAAGACGCATACGATGCGACCAAGGATGCGGTTCACGACGTGACTAAATAATCGCCCTTAAGGTAGCTCGTTGGCAGAAGGATCCATGTTATCCGCATGGATCCTTCTGCTTGTTGTGCAAAGTGCATTATCCGTCAAATTCGATCGACGTATTGTGATGGACGATCTTTAAGGATTGTATGCTCGATCTCATCCCAGGACTCGACGTAAGCCCCTTGGCACAGGCTTTACTGGATGCATCGCATACGCTGCGCTGGGTTAATTCTGCGTGGACTGCACTTTGTCAGCGGCATCCTGCTACAGGTGAATTATGGCCCGATCAGGTCGACGAGGCGAGCCTTCGCGAAGAACTGCCTCATCTGGCTGATTTGATCGCCGGGACAATTGAAGCATACAGCTGTATGAGCCGTCTGTATGTTGGTTCGCGGACGGATGCATCAGTGCATAGACCGACTATCAGTGTTGTTCTCCAGGTTCGCCGCTTAGCCCCGGAGCTCATATTGGTGGCAGCATTTATTGCTGCGAGTGAACCGCATCGCGTACCACTACACGCCTTAACAAGCCAGATTCAATACGATGATGAGGTCAATTTGGCGGCGGTTGTTGGGCATGATTTTCGCCAACATGCACGCTTAATAACTGCATATGTCTCGTTGATTAAACGCCAGACAGAGCCTGGCCTGACACCGCAAATGCGCAAGCACGTTACGACTATCGAGCACCACGCCATGCGCTTGAATGGGCTTTTTGTTGACCTGGTACGCTGGTTGCGTCTTGGTCATGAAACCAAGGTGCGATTACCCTGTCGTATCACTGAATTATGGCATGCCGCGCAAGCCGATCAGGCATCATTATTAAGTGCGCGTCCGGCGTTTATCACCCATGATGAACAATTACCAACCCTTCTCGGTGATCCTGAATTATTAGTGGTAGTATTTATCGAGTTGCTGCGCAATGCAGTGCTTTATCATGGAGAAAAAATTCCGCGGGTTCATTTATCGGCGATGAAGGAAGATACGTTGTGGTGTCTTCTCATCAGCGACCAAGGCCCTGGTATGAGTGCTGCGGAATGCATGCGTGCGCCCAAGCTTTTTCAGCGTTTTCATAATTGGGAACATATTCCAGGCAATGGCATGGGTTTGGCAATCGTTCATAAGATTATTGTGCAACATGGCGGTGATCTGAGCCTTAGGTCTAGGCCTGGAATCAGTGGTTGCCAAGTGCAGGTACGCCTCCCCGGATAATTCTGGCGGGTGATTGGCACGTCTCTCGCTCTCTGAGTTCATCTGGAACTGCAGGGAGTCACCATGAGTCACTATTCACATACAGCGGTCACGCTCTTGCTAGATCCGGGTACAGAGTTTGCTGGCGATGAAGCGACAGCTATGAATAGCAAAGCGCGCTCGGTGTATGATACCACAGCTGCAATTGCCCCGCCGCAAGATGTACAAGAACATGAGCGATTTGATGCGATTCGCGAGCGGCTAGCGAATAGAGACGCTGTGGGGGCGGCCCACCTATTGGAATTCGGAGAAAATGGCTTCGGAGGAGCCTTTACCCTTCTGCCAACCTATAGCATGATTTTATTTGCGCTCGAAGCCCTCACAGAGGCCGGGGACACTGTTTGCGGTAGTGACGATCTATTGCGCCTCATACGGCATCAATCCCGCCATGAATTCGTTAAATTCCCAATCAATGGCGGAGTTGAATGGCTCGTGCCTGTGTCGGCCTCTGACTGTACGGCGGTGCATGTTGCGGCTCTTATCTTTACCCGTCTCGGTACGCTGACCCGTCCATGGCTATGGGATGCGATTCCTGACAGCGGCCGTTTCCTCC
>JAYVTR010000027.1:0-6129 GCA_043788625.1 Planctomycetota bacterium | reverse complement strand
GGTGCGCAGCTTCATCGTCAGATACGCGCCAATGGTGTCGACATACAGCTCAAGTAGGACGCCGACCTGCTGTGGGTGATCGGGCAGCCGCGCAATCAGGCTCCATCGAGTAGCAGGAAAAGCCTCCACCATGATACATCTCCTGCATGATAAATGGGGACGTTCGGATGAGTGGTCGAAATCGCAATGCGAATAGCCAGAATGGTGTCATCGCATCCTTCAACGGCGAATTCCGCGATGAGTGCATCGACCGGCCTTGGTTCACCTCGCTGAACGATGCCATCGCCACCGTCGAAGCATACCGCATGCACTCCAACACCCAGCGTCTGCACAGTTCACTCGACTATCAGACTCTGGCCGAGAAGTTTGCCGACTATCGCCGTCGGTGTCGTCAAATGAACCCTGCGCGCGGGGCTTCATGGCCCCGTGCTCGGAATCATTCGACGTCAACGTACGTGGCAACGCCAGCGACTGCGTACAGCCCAGCCAACCCAATCAGTTTCCTCGTAATGGCTGGATCAGAATGGAGGGTCAGATCAATTGGTGGATCAGTTCCGAAATACGTGAATTTATTTATTGTGAAGAACTGCGCCTAATGGTGCTCTAAATTGACCCCTCAATTATGATTACGAGTCGGTAAGATTACTTCTCATCAGACGTCCTGGAGGACTCCAACTCTCACGTATCTTCGTTGAAAGTCGCCATGCACGCCGTGACTGTTAGTGCCATAGGAATGCCAGCAGGCATGGAATGGCTCATTATCCTCATCATCGGCCTGTTGCTCTTCGGTAATCGCTTTCCGACTATGATGCGTGGCTTGGGTGGTAGCATTAAGGAATTCAAGCGGGGTATGGAAGACGGGGTCCCACCGCGTGAGGAGTCTCCCACCGCATCTCAAACCGACTCCAAGCAAGCCCTCAAGCAGCACGAGTCGTGACTTGTTCGTTTCCTGGATCCGCATGACGATTCGTATCTTTCTGTCCCGGACACCGTGGGTCGACATCCTTTTGGCACTGGGTCTTGCTGGTTTGCTGTGGAGTCTGTTCGGCGTCGGGCAGGAATGGTTTGGCAACATGCAGGAAAAGGTCGCCATAGATCTATCCCCCACATCGTTGCCTGGCTACACGCTGCTATCGCTGACGCGCGGTATGTTGGCGTATGTACTCTCTTTGGGCTTCACGTTGGTCTACGCCTATTGGGCAGCAAAGCACCGGCCCTCGGGCCTCGTCTTGGTGCCACTGCTCGACATCTTGCAGAGCATACCGGTGCTCGGGTTCATGCCCGCCTTGGTGGTGGGATTGATCGCGCTCTTCCCGCAGCGCAATGTGGGTCTCGAACTCGCTGCCGTGCTGATGATTTTTACCGGTCAGGCATGGAATATGACGTTCAGTTACTACCGCAGCCTGACGTCATTACCTACCGACCAAGAAGAAGCCGCGCGTGCATTTCACTTTTCGTGGTATCAGCGATTACGCTGGGTGGAGCTACCTGCCGCCACTACGGGATTGGTATGGAACAGCATGATGAGCATGGCTGGCGGATGGTTTTTCCTCATGCTCAGCGAGACCTTTGTTCTGGGCGAACGTGACTACCGTTTGCCTGGTTTGGGTTCGTACATGCAGGAAGCACTCACGCAGGGTAACTGGCTGGCGATGGGTTGGGGGGTGCTGGCGATGGTACTGATGATCGTGGCGTTGGACCAGGTTCTGTGGCGGCCGTTGGTGGTGTGGTCCGAACGCTTTCGGGTTGAGGATTCTGCCGCTGCAGTGGCGCAGGAATCGTGGTTTCTCGACGTGTTGTCTGATTCTCGTATGGTGCGTTGGTGGACGGAGACTTCGGCGCGCTCGAAATTCCCAGCCCGGAAATCAGCAAGTGACGGAAGTGACCTGGCGGCAGAATGGGGCGCTCGCGTGGCGTGGCTCGCGTTTGCAGTGCTGATCGGAGTGCTGGCCTTGGGTGGTTGGCTGCTGATGGGGTTGCTGGTCCAGGTGCCACTTGTGCACGTGCCTCTCCTTCACTTGTCACAGGTCACGGGGTCGGGTAGCTCGCATGCTACCTCATGGGTGACGATCGTCAGCAGTACGGGCCTGACGGCGGCGCGGGTATTGGGATCTCTGGTGCTCGGCACGCTGTGGGCATTACCGGCGGGTTTGGCAATCGGCCGCTCGCCAATTTGGTCGCGGCGTTTACAGCCGGTGGTACAGGTCGCCGCATCTTTCCCAGCACCAATGCTGTTCCCGCTGTTCTTGATGCTCTTCCATCTCATCGGCTTGCCACTGGGCACTGGGGCGATGATTTTGATGCTGCTCGGTACGCAGTGGTATATCCTGTTCAATGTGATTGCGGGCGCTCAGGCAATTCCTTCAGACCTGCGCGAGACAACCCTCGCATTTCGCATGTCGCGCTGGCAGCGCTTTCGTAACCTTGAAGCGCCTGCCGTGCTGCCTGCGCTGGTCATTGGCTGGGTGACGGCGGCCGGTGGTGCCTGGAATGCATCGATCGTAGCTGAGTATCTAAGCTGGAAGGGCACGATCTACGCCGTTGATGGCCTCGGCGCGACGATTAGCCAAGCCAGCGCTGCGGCTGATTATCCTGCACTGGCGGCAGCGGTAACCTGCATGGCTGTCACCGTGGTACTGATCAACGTCATCTGCTGGCGACCACTGCGCTTGTTAGCGCACAACCGCTTCTCCCTCAACAAATAGTAGCGTTCCTACAAGGAAACAGGCAATCCCTATGGCGAGCACCTCTGATGCTGCGAACAGCCTCCTGTGCGAGGCGCGTGGCGTGTCGCACGATTTCCGACAGCCCAATGGCAAGCCGTTTGCTGCCCTGCGGGACATCTCGCTGGAGATCCATCGTCGTGAAGTCGTGGCACTCCTTGGGCCATCGGGTTGCGGCAAGTCGACCTTGCTGCGGATCCTTGCGGGCTTGACGAAGCCAACCGTTGGCTCAGTGCTGTACCGCGGCTCGACGTTCACCGGGATCAATCCGGGCATGGCCCTCGTCTTTCAGAGCTTCGCCCTGTACCCGTGGATGACGGTCGAGGACAACATTCGCACCGTATTGGTCGCGGCGGACGTCGCGCCTGCCGATATTTCTGAAAAAGTCGAGCGAGCCGTAGCACGCGTGGGACTCAGTGGTTTTGAACACGCGTATCCACGTGAACTATCGGGTGGTATGAAACAACGGGTTGGCGTCGCTCGCGCTATGGCCCTAGATCCTGAGATGCTTTTTCTCGACGAACCTTTTTGTCACGTCGATGCGCTCACGGCCGAGAGTCTGCGTGCCGAGGTACTCGATCTGTGGGCAAGCCCCGGGGGTAATCCGTCATCGATCCTACTGGTAAGTCATGACATTCCTGAAGTGGTGGCAATGGCCGATCGTATCGTGTTGCTCGGTGCGAATCCCGGTCGGGTCCGCCAAATTGTTGACAACCCGCTGCCGCGCCCGCGCAATCTGCGCTCGCCCGAGGCTCTGGCGATGATTGATCGGCTGCATGATCTGATTACTGGTCATGAAATGCCCGATACTCTCGTGCCGGCACAGCGCAGCACGGGAGTGGAAACCGCTCCCGTGCCACCGGTGCGGGCAATCCAGGTCTTAGGTCTGCTAGAATTCCTCGATACTCATGGCGGCACTGAGGACCTATTTGCCATCACGCATCACACCGGCCAGGAGTTCGGTCAGATCATCCACGTAGTGAAGGCGGCGGAGCTCCTGGGGTGTGTGCAGACACCAAAGCGCCAAGTTACGATAACGGATGTGGGCAAGGCGCTCATTCGAGCCGATCATGCCGCACGCACCGGCTTGTGGCGCGAGCGTATCCTCGTGATTCCCTTGGTGCGTACGGTGGTCGACCTCGTCAGTGCGCGTGGTGAGGGTGGCATCGACAGCGATACCGTCATTGAAACGCTGATTCTCAAGCTGCCGCAAGAGGACTACGAGCAAACTTTTATCACCATCATCAACTGGTGCCGTTTCGGTGAGGTGCTGACGTATGACGAGGCCCGTAAGCACGTCACCATCGTCAATGCACCGATCGCATCGGAGAGTAAACGGCAGATGCAGGCGGGTATTCGGTTAGCACCGTATGTCGACGTGGCGCGGGTCATGCGCTTTGCGGGGCCACTGCACAAAGATGCGCTGATCCCCACGCTGTGTAAGCGCATCGGTACTCACCCCGCGATCACCGATGTCGTCGCCTTCACGGAAGCGGTCCTCACGCGTGAACGCGGAACCACCACCGGAGTGGGCAATGGCTTGGCAATGCCACATGCTCAACTTGATAGTGTCAGTGATTTCGTGGTGGCGCTGGCGATCGTTGCGGAAGGCTGCGACTTCGCGGCCCTTGATGGTCAGCCTGTGCAGGTGATCGCGTTAATCGCTGCGCCAACTAAAGACCGATCCGGGTATCTGCGCCTGCTCTCGGCGGTGGCGTCACAGCTCAACCGACCAGAAGTGCGGGCCCGGATGTTGGCCGCCACCGATGACGCGCAAATAGTGACGGCGTTTCTGTCGTAGGTTATTTTTCATCGTCGGGGTTTACAGCAACCCCGCGGCGATGTTGATCGTCAGTGCCAGTAAGGTGGTATTGAAGATGTACGCCAACACACAATGCACCAAGGCAAAACGGCGCATCGCCGCGCTGGAGATTGAGACGTCGGCCGTCTGGCCAGACGTACCGATGACACATGCGCAGTACAAGAAATCCCCGTAGGTCGGTTGTTCGGTTCCGGGAAATTCAAGGCCCCCGCCCTGATCACCATGACGGGCGTGGTAGAATTCATGGGCATAGTGCAGAGCAAACATCACCTGGGCGAAGGCCCATGACGTTAATACGGTTCCACCCGCTAATGCGATGTGACTGATCCGATCAAAGCCCTGCAGATCTTTGGCTAGCGACAATTGGACGGCAATCGCCAATAGCGAGGAAAGTGAGCTGACGACAACGGCACCCATCATGGCAATCTTACCCTCGTCCTGGGTGAGAGCTCGACGACGCATCGTGGTGATGGTTGCGGTGGTCATCATCCGTCCGGCGAAGATCAAATAGAGCAGGACGCCAGCATTGTACCCAATCAGAAGCCGGCCGACTTGGTGCATGGAAGACACCAACGGAATCAGCGCGTAGACGAGTACTCCGAAGATGATACCTCCAGCCAGCCGCGGGCGCGGCACCAGCAGGCGAATGCCCGGAACGTGGCGCAGGAAGGTGTGTTTCATCGAATCAGTTTCCAAACAAACCATGTCGTGATAATTATTCCAACGCACAGGCTAATCGCATTGCTCCAGATGCCAAAAAGTATGGCTCCGCGTAGCCCCGAGCGCCTGCCGATGATGGAGAGCATCAATCCGGCCAGTGCAAAGACTGCCCCCAAAAAAGGCACGGGCGCCATCACCACCGAGGTACAGCCAAAACTCGCACCGAGGATGGTGGTTAAGCCGCCAGACATTTCGGTAGGTGGTGGAGGTGTCATCGGCACTAAAAGTATGCGTGCGCAACGGCGCTCCAGCGTCTGTCGTCACTCTCGACCTTTTCAGATTGCTGTGTGGATAATCCAGTAGTGGGTTAGTTGCAAAAAGGCCGTGCGTATCAAATTTGATCCACCGATAAAACGGAAATAGTTCCCTAATTTTCATTCTTCTTTGCCAATCGTTCTTGAGTCAGCTTTTCGGTCCTAGCCGCCAAGGTAATCTTCCCCCGGCTTCACGGACCACATGATTGGTGAGGAATCGCTGTCACGATGTCCCCATAACCAATTCATCATCAATCCCCGCTAGCAAGAAGTCCCGTCGAAACACAGCAAGGAATTCAAGGAACAGGCGGCTGCGCTGGCTCACAAGTCAGACATCGGTTACCGGAAGGCGTCCCTAGCAGGCTGCGGAAATTCGATGGCGCAGCTTGCGCTGGCGGAACCAGTCTAAAATTGCTGAACGCAAACGGTGACTTCAATTTCGAGTTTGGTAAGTTGGTCTCTAACTCTGATTATGCGTCGTTGCGGCATACTGCTCAGCATGCGCGTATTGGCCAATGGTGTTCACTTAACCCGAGTCCTGCCATTGGGGTGTTTCCGCACTCGTGATTCGCTGCGATCCGGCCGTCTTTTCACGGCATATCTCAGGAGA
>JAYVTR010000026.1:0-11395 GCA_043788625.1 Planctomycetota bacterium | reverse complement strand
GGCGACTCGCCCGCGATCGAGGCCGCTTAAGTCGCGGGCGAGTCGCCCGCGCCCCCAGGGGACTTGTCACCCGTCGTCGGCAACGCTTGCCCGCACAGGTCGTTTCGTACCCTGTCCGCCCTCCGCTTTTTTGCTTATCCCATTGCCCGAGTTGTCATCATGACCGATCGTCCGTTCACTACCGCTGAGATCCGCGACGCGTACCTGACGTTTTTCGCTGCTAAGGGCTGCGTTCGATATCCCAGCTCGGCTCTCGTGCCGGAAAATGACCCGACGACGCTGTTTACCGTTGCCGGCATGGCACAGTTCAAGGATATGTTTTTGGGCCGTGGTTCGCATTCATTTACGCGTGCAACCACCGCGCAGAAGTGCATCCGCACCAACGACATCATGAATGTCGGGCGCACCGCCCGCCATCATACATTCTTCGAAATGCTGGGAAATTTCTCGTTCAACGACTACTTCAAGCGTGAGACGATCCAGTGGGCCTGGGAATTCCTGACCCAGGTGTTGAAGATCGACGCCGAGCGTCTGTTTATCTCGGTTCATCGCATCGACGACGAAGCCTATCGCATTTGGCGTGATGAAATCGGCATCCCTGAGAACCGCATCTTCAAACTGGGTGACGCCGATAACTTCTGGCCAGCCAATGCACCCAGCGAGGGCCCGGAGGGCCCGGGCGGCTGTTGCAGCGAAATCTTCTATGATCACCGCATCAACACCGACCCCAACGACAACCTGACCTCGTCGACCGGTCGCTTCGTCGAGATTTGGAACCTGGTTTTCCCGCAATTCAACGTGCGCAAGCCGCATGCCGACGGCAGTCCGAACCTGGAAAATCTTGGCCGCACCAATATTGATACCGGCTCGGGTTTGGAGCGGATCGCGGCGGTGATGCAGGGGGTCTATAACAACTTCGATATCGACATCTTCCAGATCATCATCCGCAAGGTCTGCGAGGTCTCAGGTAAGACGTATGACAAAACGGCCGTTCTCGGCGCCAAAACGGTCGCCGCCGAACAGAACGCCCTGATCCGCCGCATTGCCGACCATGTCCGGGCGGTGACTTTCTGTATCGCCGACGGCGCCCTGCCCGGACCCGGTGACCGTGGCTACATCGTGCGTCGCCTGATCCGTCGTGCGACGCTCGATCTCGACAAGCTGGGCGTACATGACGCGCAGTTATACAACATCGTACCGGCGGTGATCGAGGCCATGGGCCAGGATTACCCCGAGATCGTCAAGCGTCAGGATCTGGCGCGCGAGACTTTCAAAGCCGAGGAACAGCTGTTCCGCCGCACCTTGTCGAAAGGCCTGGACCTGTTCCAGCGCTCGCTCGAACGCCAGCGCGAACAAAAAGAAGGCCAGACGGTGTTTAATGGCGACGACGCCTTCGAACTGGTCGCCACCCACGGTTTCCCACGTGAGGTCATCGCCGAGCTGGCCCAGGCCGAAGGCCTGACCTTGGATGAAGCACGCTTCAAGGAACGCTGGGAAGCACATCAGAAGGTGTCGAACTCGAAGAGCATCGATGTCTTCACCAGCACCGCCTTGCAAGAAGCCAAACCGCGCCTGGGCGCGACGCCTTTCAGCGGGTATCACCATCTCAGCGCTGCTACCGCCATCACCTTGCTTGAACTCGACGGCAAGGATGTCCGCAGTGCCTCACAAGGCGCGAAGGTGCGTCTCTCATTGCGTGAGACTCCGTTTTACGCCGAATCTGGCGGTCAGGTGGGCGACGTCGGGGTGGTGGATGGCGCCGGGTTCAGCATCCGTATCACTGATACGCAAAAGGACGAGGGTCTGGTCATCCACCACGGTGAAGTGGTCAGTGGCACGGCAACCGTCGGCCCAGTCACCGCGACGGTCGATGCCATCGCGCGTGGCGCCACCACCCGCCACCACAGCGTGACGCATCTCCTGCATAGCGCCCTGCACCGGGTATTGGGCGATCATGTCGAACAGCAGGGCAGCAAGGTCTCGCCAGCCGAGCTGCGTTTCGACTTCAACAACCCGGGCGCGCCGAGCCGCGAACAACTGGCGACGGTTGAGCAGTGGGTGGCGAGCCAGATTGCCGCCGCGCATACAGTTGAGATCAAAACCATGCCTTTGGAGCAGGCCAAACAGCTGGGTGCCAAGGCCCAGTTCGGCGAAAAATATGGCGCCGAAGTGCGTGTGGTGACCATGGGCAGCAACACCGTGTCGCAGGAATTCTGCGGTGGTTGCCATGTCACCAACACCGGTGATATCGCAGCTTTCCGCATCATCACTGAGGGCGCCAGCTCGGCCGGCATCCGCCGCATCGTCGCCGTCGCCGGCGAACGCGCTTTGAGCATCGCCCGCGACGAGGCGGAGGTTGCCGCCGCCGTCGCCAAGAGCCTGGGTATGACCTCGGTTACCGACGTACGCGTGGTCGATGAGCTGGCGCGGACTTTCAAGACGACTCTCAAGGAAGTGCCGGCGCGGGTGCAGAAGCTGGTCGATGAGGCTGAAACCCTGGCGCTGCGCATCAGCGTCACGCGTACCAGTGTCGCCGGTGTCGGCGGGGATCTGCTGGCCGGGGTCAACGCCTTGAGCGAAGATCTCAAGCGTTTGCATAAGATCGCCGAGCAGAAAGCGGCGCAGGCAGCAGCCGGGGCGGCTGATGGCTTGCTGGCCCGGGCAGTCAGCGTCAACGGCGTCAGTCTCCTGGCGGCGCAGCTCGATGGCTTGGATGGCAAGGCTCTGCGCACCTTGGCGGAAACCCTGCAGGGCAAGTGCCCGGGGGTGATCGTGCTGGGTTCGGCTGTCGACGGCAAAGCTGGCCTCGTGGTCGCGGTCAGCAAAGAAGCAGTGGCCAAAGGGCTCAGCGCCGGGGCATTGATCGGCGTCTTAGCAGCGAAAGTCGGCGGCAAGGGTGGCGGCAAACCTGATTTTGCCCAGGCGGGCGGTACGGATGCGGCGGGTGTGCCAGCGGCCATTGCCGCGGCGCAGGCTTTGGTGGAACAAGCACTGGCGTCGGCCCGCGCCAGTTGCTAAACAGCAGCGTACAACCATGGCCAAACGACCAGATAAACTGCCAGGTGATAAAACAGCTGATAAGTCCGTGGATAAGTCCGTGGATAAGTCCGTGGATAAAAGCGGCGAAAAAGGTGTCGAACGCTCGACGACCGAGCGCCATGCCTCAGATCGCCTGACCAAGTCCTCGTCACGCTCCGAGCCGGGTACGGACACCTATCACCGTCGGCGCAAATCGGTATTCAAGGGCATCCCCGTGGTGCCCGGCATCGCCATCGGCACGGTACGCCTGAAATTCCGCCAGACCCAGGTGCTGTCGGATCGGGTGCTGTCAGAAGACGAAGTACCACGCGAATTCGAACGCCTCAATGAGGCCATCCGTCTGTCGAAGGAGCAGTTGCTGGGCGACCGCGCCAAAGTGGCGAGTGAGATCGGCGAAGTCGAAGCCATGATCTTCGACGCGCATTTGGCGATCCTCGAAGACCCGGGCTTCCTCAAAAAGGTCCGCCAGCAGGTGACCAAGGATTTCAAGCCGGTTGAAGTCGTGGTCGGTTCGACGGTGGAAAACTACTACCGCACTTTGTCGATGGTGAAGGACGAGCATATCCGCGAGCGGGCGGCCGATATCCGTGATGTGGGTCGGCGTCTGCTGGAAAATTTGGCGCGTATGCACCGCCCTGATGATTACCAGCCGAGTGCTGAAACCGGCAATGAAGATGACATCATCTTCGCTGCCGAATTATTGCCCTCCGACTTGGTGACGCTTGAGCGACGCCATTGCCAGGCGGTAATCTGCGAGTTGGGCTCGGATCGTGGGCACGCGGCAGTGATGCTGCGCGCCATGAGCGTGCCAGCGGTGATGGGCGTTTCGGGCCTGGGCGATAGCCTGGTCGATGGCGATACGGTGATTGTCGACGGCTCGACCGGCCAGGTGCTGGTCAATCCCAAGCGCGACGTCATCGAGTCGTTTGAGAAGACCAAGGCCGAGTTCGAGGCCTATAAGACCGTCTTGCAGAGCGAAGTCGATCTGCCGGCGGTGACCACCGATGGCCATGAGATCCAGTTGCTGGCCAATGTCAGCAAGCACTCGGAAATCGACCTCGCCAAGCTCTATAACGTCGATGGCATCGGCCTCTATCGCAGTGAATTCCATCTGATGGTGGGTAGCAGCTTTCCTGACGAGGAAGAGCAGTATTGGATCTACCGCGAGGCGGTGCAGAAGATGGGTGGTCAGCCGATCACCATCCGCACCATGGATCTCGGTTCGGACAAGAAACTACCGTACATCAAGATGAGCGACGAGGACACGCACGTCCTCGGCCGGCGCTCGATCCGCCTGATTTCCGACCTGGAAGAATACCAGCTGATCCAATTGCGGGCGATCCTGCGCGCCAGTGCGCACGGCAAGCTGCGCTTGATGTTTCCGTTCATCACCAGTCTGGAAGACATCCGTCTGGCCAAGCGCATGGTGCGTACGGCCCGTCGCGATCTGGAATTGGCCGGTCATGCCTTCGATCCCGATCTTCCCATTGGCATGATGGTCGAAGTCCCGGCGGCGGCCTTGTCGTTGGATAAATACGTGCGCGAAGTGTCATTCTTCTCGGTCGGTACCAATGATTTGACCCAGTACGTGTGCGCCGCTGACCGCAACCATCCCGATGTCGCGCCGTGGTATAAGGGACACAATCCCGGGATGCTGCAGATCCTCAAGATCATCGTCGATACCGCCAATGCCCATAACGCCGATCTGACAGTGTGCGGCGAAATGGCCGGAGATCCGTTTTATACCCTGTTTTTGCTGGGTATCGGCGTGAAAAAGCTGTCGATGTCAGCGCCGCAGGTGCCGTTGGTGAAGAAGATCATCCGTTCGGTGCATCTCACCGGGGCGCAGAACCTGGCGCGGCGGGCATTGATGCTGACTTCGACCGGCCAGATCCGCGAGAGCTTCGCTACCTCGGTCGAGCAGATCCTCGGGCGTAATCTCGGTGGCTGGCGGCGTACCGAGGCTGAGTAATCGCACCGCCTGCGGGGAAATTCCAAACTTGTAAGTTGAAGCGGCGATCTTCAATCGCACTCCGCTATGACCGAACCTCGCACTGCTGCCCTTGCGGCTTTTTTCCACGCTACCTATGGCCAGGCGCACGCCCTTGCGGTGCGCGCTCCTGGGCGGGTCAATCTGATCGGCGAGCACACCGACTATAACGACGGTTTCTGCCTGCCGATGGCCATCGAGCGTGACGTGCGGGTGATGATCGCCAAGCGCAACGATCAGACTGTTCGTGTCGCGTCGATGGAGCAGACCGGCATCATCAGCTTTACCCTATCGACGGCGGTCGCCAAGGCGACCGAGCGCAGTCAGCAATGGTCCGACTACGTCAAAGGTTGCGCTCAGGTGCTGCTGGCCGCCGGGGTGCCGCTGGTCGGTTGCGATCTGGCTTTGACCGGTGATGTGCCCCTGGGTTCAGGGCTGAGTTCGAGTGCGGCTCTCGAAGTGGCGGTGATCCATGCCTTGCTGGCGGCGGCCGGCAAGAGTCTGCCGGGGACGGAAATCGCCACGCTCGGGCAACGCGCTGAGAATACCTATGTCGGCACCAATTGCGGCATCCTCGATCAGCTGTCGTCGGCGTGCGGGGTTCTCGGCCAGCCGATGCTGATGGATTGCCGTACCTTGGCCTTGTCACCGGCACCCTTGCCGGCCGGCGTGGCGGTGGTCATTGCCGATACCGGTAAACGCCGGGGGTTGGTCGACAGCGCCTACAACGAACGTCGCCAGCAGTGCGAAGCCGGGGCCAAGGCGCTTGGTGTGAGCCATCTGCGGGATGTCACGTTGCATGGCTTATGGCAGGCCTCACAGGCCGGAAAGCTTTCGCCACAAGCGGTGCGCCGTTGCGAACACGTGGTTGCTGAAAACGGTCGTACTCAGGCGGCTTTTGCCTGCCTGCAAGCTGGTGACGCCGAAGCCTTGGGTCAGCTCATGGATCAAAGTCATGCTGATCTGCGTGATAAATTCGAAGTCACCTGTCCAGAGCTCGACACGATGGTGGCGATCGCCCGCAGTTTGCCGGGCTGTCTCGGCAGTCGCATGACCGGCGCCGGTTTCGGCGGGTGCACGGTAAGCCTGGTGCGTGATGCCGAAGTGGCGGCATTCGTGCCGGCCCTGACCGCAGCCTATCGCGCGTGTTTCGCTTTGCCGGTGGCAGTCTACGTGACCAGGCCCGCCGCCGGTGCCGGGGTGTTAGCACCGTGACCGCCTCGACGGCTCCATGGTATGCGGCCGGTTTGAAGTTTTCCTGCACTCGTTGCGGTAATTGCTGTACCGGTGCCCCTGGTTTTACCTGGGTGAATGAGGCCGAGATCGCTGCTTTGGCAATGCGCCTCAAGCTCAGCGATGCTCATTTCCGGCGTGACTATACCCGTACTGTGTGGCGTCAGGGACAGCAGCAGGTGTCGTTGATTGATCGGCGGGTAAGCCGTGGAAACCATGCGTGTGTCTTTTTCGTGCACGGCAAAGGTTGCGGAGTCTACGAAGACCGCCCACGCCAATGTCGGACCTGGCCGTTTTGGCGGCGTAATCTCGAGAGTCCCGCAGAATGGGCGGAAGAGGCGAAAGAATGCCCAGGAATGAACCGTGGTGAGGTGCATCCGGCGACGACGATCACCGCCGTCGCCGCCAGTGACGGTCTGCCCTAGGTCGCCTGAAATTGAATCAACCCGTGCACTCACTGGGGGTTGCGGTGATGCCATGGTCACCCAATCGCCCTTTGACAGTCGGAACAGGATCATCTATGGTCCCCAAGCCAGAGGGCTGTCGTAGCGATCGCATTTCCATGTGATTCAAACTAAGACAGCCTTTCATGGAGATTCCCGCTTGCCGGGGTCTTGCTTGTCTCTTGCTTGTCGAGGTTTTGCTTTGCTGGCTCTTTGTTGTCGCTGTGTCTACTTTTTCTGTCTTTCTAAGTCTGCTGCCGCTCACGACCGGGTAACCGCTTCATGATCATCATCAACCTGCTGCCGCCTGAGATGCGCAAGAAACACGGGGATGCAAATCCCTTGGTTTACGCCATCGTTGCTTGTTATATCGCAGCCTTCATTCCGGTTGGTACGTGGGCTTGGCTCAAGTACGATCGCCTGCCGCATGCCAATCAAGTTTTGGCAGAAACCAACGCTGACCTTGAGCAGAGGACGGTTTTGGCTGCCGAGGTCGAAGCCCTCGAAGCACAAATTGCCGAATTCCAAGAGCATCGTGATATGATCGTCGGCTTGCTGGCACGCAAAATATTCTGGGCGCATACGATCGATGATTTCGCCAATCACCTGGATGGCCCCGGTGGCATACCATGGAAGGGTTTCGAGGTCTGCTGCACCGAATTGACTATTTTGCCTTCGGTCGGTGGTTCGGTGGGCAAGGGTAAAGACGATCTGGTCACCGCTGGGGTACGCGGTCGTTATAAATTAGTCGGTGTTGAAGCCGATAAGGCCGGCGACTATGTACGTGACTTCTTCATCGGTACCGAGGCCGCGAAATTTTGGAACGGCAACGGTTTCGTCGGCAAGCCTGAATTGAGCTACCGCGGTGATACGCCAGACTGGAAAAAGGGCATCGAGCGGGTTGGCGTCGAGTTCACTCTCGATTGGAGCCGTACCAAACGCATCGCCTCAACTGTCAAACCAGCCAAGGGAGGGATGTAACCATGGCGGGTTCTACCTTCGGTGCACTGGGTGCGCGCTTCAAAGCGCTGCCGCGTAATCAACAACTCGGAGTGCTCTTTGGCATCCCCGTGGTGGTGGCTTTGGCCTCTGGGTGGTATGGTTGGAAAGTGCTCGGCGAACTCGGTGCCGATCCCACCATTCCTGGTTTTCTGCGCCGCGAAAATATTGGTGTCTGGGCCGAAATTACCTCGGTCCAGGATCAGATTAACGAAAAGCAGAAGATCATCGATCGCAAGGGGGAGATCGAAACCACGCTGCGCGATCTCCAAGACGACATCGTCGCTGCCGAAGAACGTCTGCCGCGGGCTGCCGAAAAGGCGCAGATGCGTGAGGTCATCGAACGCCTCGCTCGTGAAATCCCCGCTGAATTGGGCATTGTTAAGCTCAAATCGGTGCGCATTAACGAGAATGCGCCACAGTCTGCAGGTAAGCGTGGCGGCTTGAGTACCGTCACCTACCAAACCGAAGTTCAAGGTGACTTGAATGGGATCATTAAGTATATCGACTCTATTGAGAAGAATACGCGTTTCATGGCGGTAAATCAGTTGTCATTTCGCAGCGGCAATGTGTCGCTCGATGTCTCCGATGGTAAACCGAAAATCAAATTTGAACCGCACACGGTCAAGATGGACATCGTTACCTACGTCTATGCCACGAGTGGTAAGGCGAGGGCTCAATGATGCGCCGTTTCGTCGTTCCAACGTTGTGGTTGTTGAGCGGAGCGAGCTTGTTCGCTGCTGAGGTAATCGAGAAGCCAGTCCCGCATAAAACTGCCAAAAGCGCAGAACTACGTCAGCTCGATCAGGAAGAAGCCTGGGTTTTTGAGCCAGTTATCGGGCGCATGGATCCGTTTGTCGATCGTGAAGCAACCCTAAAGATCGAAGCCGATATCCGCCTGCAGCAAGAGCTGGAATCGAAAGATCAGGCAGGTATCAAGATTAATCCGAACGCCGACATCTTGGAATATGCGGCAGCAGAACAGACGCATATCGAGTCATTGGTCATCGCTAAGAAATACGAAGAGGCGATCCGTGTCGCCGATCAGGCCCTGAAGCGACTCGAAAAGCGTGCGGATTTGCCTGAAGTGCAGGCAGCCATGACGCGTATTTCGACCGCCCGTGATCAGGCCGATGACGCGTTGACGCGTGATGAAGCGCAAGCGCAGTTCGATGGCTTGGCGCTCAAGATCGAAGGCGTCTTGTGGTCTGAGACCGGTAGCCGTTTGGCCATCATCGCTGGCGAAGCCCGTGCGCTGGGGGTCAACGAACGGGTCAAGGATTGCGTCATCATCAATATTGACACGGATCGTGTCGATTTCCGTTTTCATTATAAGCGCAAACGCTTCGAGTTCCCCCGCTATGTCGGGGAAAATTCGAAGGCGACTGCGGTCAAATAATTTCCCGTCCAACCATCCGGGTTCCGTCTATGCGCCTGCGTACTCTTGTGATGTCCACTCTTGCCTTGGCGACCTTGGGGTCGTCGTTGGTCAATGGTGCAGATGTTTCTGTTGCTCCTGCACCTGCTGCAGGGACGACCGGCAGCGAGTCCACCTCGCAGCTGATCACCATCGAGACCAGCGACAAAGCGCTTGAGACGGTGCTGCAATGGATCAGCCGCCGTGCTGGCGTGAACATCGTCTGCAACGAAGTCGATCAGCCGCGCGTGACTATGCGCTTGGTCAACGTGACCTGGCAGGAAGCCGTGCAGCAACTCGCCACCAAGTATGACCTGGTGATCGAAAAGCCCTCGGAGCGCATCTGGAATCTGACCCGTCCGCCGAAGGTACGTATGGAATTCCAGGATGCACGCCTTGGCGTAGTCCTCGAAGCCCTCGCTCGGCAGGCCAACGTCAACATCGTCTTCACCGATATCGATGCGGACAAGAAGATCACCATGACGTTGAATGGCGTGCCGTGGAAAGAGGCCCTTGATGTCATCGTCAAGGACGCTGGCCTGGCGTGGATTCAACGCGAATACAACATCATTCAGATTGTCACCCTCGACAAGTTGCAAAAAGACCTGGTGACGCGGATCTATCCGTTGAACTACACCCAGGCAGTCGACATCGACAAGGCTATCGCTGGGCAGTTGGGTGATGGTGGTAAGGCAGTCGTCGATGCGCCGAGCAATAGCCTGGTGGTCACTGCCACTCCGCCGGCGCTTGATGCAATTGCCAAGGTCATCCAGTCATTGGATGCGCGGACCCGTCAGGTGCAGATCGAAATGCGCTTTATGGAGTTCTCGAACTCGGATGTGCAACGGGTGGGCTTCGACCCGGTGACCTTGGGCATGGATGTGGCAAACTTCGGTCAAGTCGGGGCTGCCTTCAGTCCCTTCAACGCTACACCCACGGCTACTCTCGGAGCGACGCGTACGCTTGGCAACATCCCAACGACCACTGGTAATATAAGTGGTGGCGCGACCTTCGAGGCCATTGCCACGTTGACCTCGACCGAGTTGTTGCAGTCGCCGTCAGTCTTGACCTTAGACAATCAAACTGCCGAAATCATCATTGGTCGCGAAATCCACTTCGCGGAAGAAACCGTGACCCAGGACAATGGCACCACGGTGCGTTCTTTGAAGGAAGCTCAATCGAGTCCTGTGAAAGACGGTATCAAGATCAAGGTCAAGCCGCACATCACTTCCGATGGCTTCGTATCGGTGGTTCTCGAGGCTTCAAATGATGAAGCGGCTTTGGAAACCTTCACTAATAAGGCCAATCCAGACGATCCGAATGCCAGCACCATCAAGTTGCCGCAAATTACCCAGACCAAGGTCATCACCACGATCATGGTTCAAGATGGTAAGACCGGCGTCATCGGTGGCCTGTTGCGTAACCGTTCGGTTGATAGGGAAGCGCACATCCCTTTGCTTGGCGATATCCCGATTCTCGGGTGGGCATTCCGCAAGACCGAGACGACGCTCGAAAAGCGTAATCTGACCATTTTCATCACCCCACGTATTGTCCACGTGGAAGAGAGCAGTGAGTTCGAGCGTCGTCGCCAGGAACTCAAGACCAAGCTCTCGGGCATCAAGCCGAAACCCACCGCAGAGGCGACGAACAAGCCACTGGGCGAATAAGTCGTCGTTTTGCGCTGCTCGGTCAGACCCCAGAGATTTCTCTGGGGTCTGTCGTTTTATACGGGATCGGCTTCCAAACCCCTTTCACCCATGGCGCGTTGCAAGGCGGTTTTGCCCTTGGCGATGCGTCGTTGGCAGGTGGCCAACGACAGCTGGTGTTGTTGCGCCAGTTCACGTAAGGGCGCGCCTTCCAAGAGATGAGCAGCAAGCAGGGTGGGGATTTCGGGCTCCAAGGTGCCATCGCTGGCCCAGCCGCGCAGATCTGCCCAAGCGGCAGCCAAGACGGCGGCTTGCCAAGCTTGGTCGACCGTCTGGGGATCGGCTGCTTCGCTGACCAGTTGAAGATCGTCATATGCTTGTTCGCGGTGTTGTTGCCGCCAACGGCTACGCAAGACGTTGCGGGCCTGATTCAAGGCAATGGTAGCAAGAAAATAGCGGAATCGCCCGCCGGCGCGTGGGCTGGCACCCGCCAGCAGCTCGGGGTGTTCAAGCAGGTGAACCAGGACTTCTTGCACCACATCTGCGAGTTCGTGGCTGTTTTCAGCGGGAAAACGCAATCGCAGATAGCGCGCTAGGCAATCGGCATAGCGCTCAACCAGCTCATTGG
>JAYVTR010000025.1:0-3718 GCA_043788625.1 Planctomycetota bacterium | reverse complement strand
AAACCATCCTCGAACTCCGTGCCGGTCATCGGCATCTTTGCACCGTGCGATCCGCGTATTGACGACCCGAGCCGCGAGCGCGCGCAAAACATCTGCGCCATGACCGGCAAGATCATGACCGCCATCAAGCTTCCCGGCGCCATCGGCGCTAAAAGTGGCAAGCCCGGCATCTACGTCGCTAGCCGCACGGTCGAAAACGAAGCCGATGCCGACGCGATCGCCTACGAGTTCAAGAATGCCGGTGTCGATGTCATCGCCATCGTCCCCGACACCTGGTTCTACCCCGGTAAGACCGCGATCGCCTTAACCGCGCATTTCCCCACCGCGCCGATTTGCTGCATCGCCGGCAACAATGCGCCGAAGCCCGGCGTGGTTGGCGTCGACGCGGTGGTGGGCGCTTATGCGCAAACCGGCCGTCTGTGCCATGCGATGATCGGCAACATGCCGGAAGTCGGGCAGAACCCGGACTTCGACGACAAGAGCAAGGCTGAGATCATTGACCTGGTGTGGGCCATGACCGCCGCCCAGTGGCTGCGCGGCAAGCGCTTCCTGGCCTGCGACACCGATTCCATGCAGATGGAAACGGCGATGAACCACGTCCACGCGACGCGTAAGTTCTTCGGCGTCGAGAGCGTCCGCGAGTCGATGAAACTGTTTTCGGACATGATCATCAAGGGCGGCGGCTACGATCCGAAGGAGCTCAAGGAGCTCTACAAGTGGACCGTCGATGTGCAGTGGAAGAACAAGATCTATCCTGATATCGAATCGATCTGCGCCAAAAAGAGCCCGATCTACACCGACCCGTCAAAGGTCAAAGCCAAGCCGTTGACCGCAGAGCACAAGTTCAAGCTCGAAGAAGAATTGAAGCTGTACCTGATCCTACGCAATTACATGGCGGATCTGAACTGCATCGGTGGCGGTTGGACCAGCCAGTTGGCGTGGGGTTCGGACAAGAAGGGTACGCCGATGGCGTGCGCCGACATCGCCGAAGCTTTGTTCAATTCGACCTTTGACCATAAGGGCAAAAAGGCGGCTCTGCCGTTTGCCACTGAGAACGATGTCCAGGGTCTGCTGACCATGATGTGCTACAGCGCCCTCACCGGTGGCGAGCCGATCTTGTTCGCCGATTATCGCAAAGTGTACGAACCTTGGGAAATCCAGAAGAAAGCCGATGAACTCGGCATCCGTCTCGACCCCAAGTCGGCGTACATGCTGCGCGGTACCATCGACATGGATAACTCCGGTTCGGGCTCGCTCGACTGGTGCAAGGACTCGATCCTGTTCGAGGTCTACAAGCACTACTTCCCGGGCGGTGGTTTTTCCACCGGCTACATCTCGCCCGGCGGCATCGAATGCCAGGCGGGTCGTCTGGCCTACAGCGACCTCACCGGCATGTTCACCATGATCCAGGGCGAAGCCGAGTCAGTTGAGCTGCCACAGCCAATCGCCGAAGCTTTCTGCCACGCATCGTCGTATTCATGGCCCCATACCTGGATCACTTTCAAAGAGGTGCCGGCGTCGATCACCAAGTACGGTTGCCCGGCCAACCACATGCACATGGTGCGCAACCTGCCGACCCGCCGTTGGCAGTACTTCAGCGACTACACCAACGTGCAGAACTTCCGTTGGGAAGGCACGCCCGAATTCACCGAGGGCAAAGATCGCATGGCGCCGATGCTCTACCGCATCTCGGGCGGCGAATCATATGCCAAGATGAAAATCAGCGGCCGCGCCTGATGCAAAATTGAAGGTGCGGTAAAGACGTAATGAAGGGCGCGGGATTTTCTCGCGCCCTCATTATTTTTTACGGCATTGCGGCCGCCCCGAAGCGACCTCCAATACGCTTGTGCAGCCACGGCACCCGCCTCTCACCATCAATTCGATCACCGCCGGTTGGTGATAGGAGTTCTTAAATGCTCAAAAAACTTTTCATCGCCGCCCTCGCTTGTCTGGGTGTGGCTGGCTGTAGCGACGCGCGTCCAGCGCTGGTCACCGTGCCCAAGGTCGATCTGCAGCGCTACCTGGGTACCTGGTACGTCATTGCCAATATTCCCTATTGGTTGGAAAACGGCAAAGTCGCGACCGCCGATGTCTACAGCATGCGCCCCGACGGCACGATGGGGAATTCCTTCGTTTTCCGTCGCAGGGAGTTCTCGGCCCCTGAAGAACATTGGGATGGTTACGCCTGGGTTATCCCAGACACCGGTAACGCTGAGTGGCGGGTGCGCTTCGTATGGCCATTATCAGCCACCTACCTGGTCATTGATCTCGATCCCGAGTACCGCTGGGCAGTGGTCGGCCACCCATCGCGGGACTTATTCTGGGTCCTGTCACGCACGCGTCAGCTCGATGCCGCCGTTTATCAGGGCATTCTCGAGCGCGCCGCCAAGCAGGGGTATGATATCGGTCGCGTTGCCCCGGTGCCGCAGCCCAGCGCGCCGGAGCCTCTGTTACCTGAGTAATAGAGCCAGGTTACGCGGATTTGTACGAGACGGCTGACCGCCGCCTGTCAAGGAATTGAATCGGCTGGCGATTTCTTTATAAGACACTTGTCTCTGCTGTGTTCGAGGTCTTTCCGCAGTCCCCTGGCCTTTCACGTATTCATGGGGGTCAACGTCCCGTTCGAGCCATGCTCACCCGGGCAGATCCCCACTCTGAACCTTAGGTTCAGAGGACGCCGAGCAGATACGGCACGAGTGGAGACATTTTTTCTGTGGCCCTTGGGAGCGACCCTCCCGAGGGCCTTTTGTTTTATCGCCTCGACCGACAATCGGCGGCATGAGCACGCCGGTTCGCATCACGTTGGCCCAGGCCATGGGCACCTGCTTTGGGGTGCAGGATGCCATCGACATGGCCTTAGACCCGGCCTTCAAGGATCGTCTGACCATCGTTGGCCAGTTGGTGCACAATCCGCAAACAACCCAACGTTTGCGCGAGAATGGGGTACGCATCGTTGAGCGTGACCAGGTCGACACCATTACTACCGAGGCGGTGATGATCACTGCCCATGGCGCCTCAGACACCACCAAAAGCGATCTGCGCGCCAAAGGCTTCATCGTCTATGACGCCACCTGTCCGTTGGTAATCCGCCTGCACAAGCTGGCGCGGTTCCTTGAACGCGAAGGCTGGTTTCCGGTGGTCATCGGCGAAGAAAACCATGTCGAAGTGCGAGGGGTGCTTGGCAACCTCAAGCGTGCGGCGGTGATCCATGATGAGCACGACCTCCACCGTCTGGATGGCGAGAGCCGCATCGGCATCGTCTCGCAGACGACAAACCGCCTTGGCAAGGTGCAGAAGCTGGTTGAGGCAATCCGCAATCATCCGGGCGTCAACGAAGTGCGCTTCATTGACACCATTTGCCAGCCAGTGAAAGACCGTCAGAGCGCCGTCGCCACCTTGCTTGGCCAGGACATCGACCTAGGCGTGGTGATTGGCGGCTATACCAGTGCCAACACGCGCAAATTAGCCGGCTTGATCATCGATCAGGGCATTGAGGCGCACCACATTGAACGCGCTGAAGAAATTGATCCGACGTGGTTCGCCGGCAAGCGCCACATCGGCATCACCGCCGGCACCTCGACGCCGCAAGACGTCATCGAAGCGGTGCATCAGCGCATCCGTGGCATCGTCGGCCTGAACGATTGATTCGGTTGATCGATTCTGGGGGCGCGGGCGACTCGCCCGCGTTCGAGGTCGCACCGATCGCGGGCGAGTCGCC
>JAYVTR010000024.1:0-4365 GCA_043788625.1 Planctomycetota bacterium | reverse complement strand
CAAGCGAAATCCGACATATGATGAATGCACCTGCGGATTCAGGTGAGCACGATTTTCCGGGCGGCAGAGCGCAGCTGCATCGCCCCATGAACCGCCACGTACCACGCGCGTCACGGTGCCTTTTCCGAGCGGATCGATATCATGGGCGGTTAAATAAGCACCGTATCCATCCTGGCACCATTCCCAGACATTGCCCAGCATATCGTAAAGGCCGAGCGCATTGGGAACACGCAGTTTGGTCTCTTGGCTTTGACCGCGCGAGTTGGCGGTAAACCACGCTACTCTTTGCAGGCTCACTTTATTGTGAGCAACTTTATCAAAGACCACTCTATTCAGGGCCGCCTGGTCAGAGCTGGTAGCGTCAGATAGCACCCCGGTGGCCCGACAAGCATATTCCCATTCACTTTCAGACGGCAGGCGCACTCCGGGATGCTGCGGATGTGCCTTGCCCAGGGCGCCGATGAAGGCTTGGGTTTCGTCCCAGGACACCCGTTCGACCGGGAACTGCGGTCCGTGATCGCGACTTGGGTTCAGCGGATTAACCGTTTTCCAAAGCACTTGCGGACACTCTTCTTCACCCAGCCAAAACGCCTTGGTGATGGTGACTAAGGTTTGTACTTCGTCGGCTTCGCTATCGGCACTGCCGGGGGCACTCCCCCGCAGATAAGTTCCCGGGGGAATAAAACGAAACTTGTGAGTGACAGCAGCGAAAGCCGTCGTCGTCCATAAGCCAAAGTCATCGCGTCCGTAGTCGGTTGCCCACAGCGGACGTCCAGGCCCATCGAGTACTGCCAAGCGATCGGCCCAACACAGCATGCCATTTTCGGTGCCACCAACCAAGGTTAGAAGCTCGCTGAGTTCGGCATGCGCCTGGGCAATGGCGGCCGGCGATTGGGCGCAGACGGCCAACAGATCATTCATGGCGGCCTTCAACGCGACGACGCGATCGAACTTGCCCTGCCGTCGACGGTAGACCTCGTTCTTTTCGCCGGCCATCATACGCATCACTGCCAGATTAACGGCTGCGTCTGGCGGAATCGGCAAGCACAAATCAAGGGGACGCAGGGCTTTTTCTGCATCCTGCAGACGCTTGACCAACGGCGTCCAACGCACCATCTCGGCATTGTCGTCACCAATCTCTTCGCGCAGATGCGTCAACGGCACATCGATATCGAGTGGAACCCCCGTGGCTTGATCCAAGGGCGCCAGCTGGGCGCGCAGTCCATCGACACGGTTGAGCTTGGCGCGCCACGCCTGTACGTCAGGATCGGTTTCGCCTACGTCATGCGCGAAGCCTGCAAGACCAGTGCGCATACCGGGAGTGATCGCCGTTTTTTGCGCAAAGGTGGTCAGAACTTGGCGCTTGGTGACCACCCGTTCACGCTCTTGGTCGAGCCGTTTTCGCCACTGCACTCGCGTATCCGCTTCAAGCGCACCCTTGGCAGCAAAATGATCCATCGCTTCGGCAAGTATTACCTGTTGGGCGACGGTCAGTGCCTGTTCACCATTGAGCGGCTTGAGACGTTCTTGCAGATCGGTGAGGTAGTCGCGTGCCGCCTTCACCCGCTCTTCCCAACGGTTCACATCGGCGTCACCCGGTAAGGCAAGAGCCTTGTAGCGAGCCAAGTTTACCGCAGTCGGCTCAATGAGGGCCTGCTCGAGCGTATCATCTTTGGCACGCTCATCGAGTTTCGCCAGCTCGCGCTTCAAATCATCATACACGGCGTTAGCGGCGGTGATCTGTTCATCCCAGGCGATCAGATCGGGATCTTTCACATCGACCAGGGCACGCAGCGATGTCAGGTCGGCCTTAATTGCCTCCTGCGTCGCTTTCGATGGCCGGTCTTCTTTGGCCAAGGCCTCTTTCAAAGCATTGCGGTAATGGTCGACCCGGCTGCGCGACCGCGCCAGTATATCGCTCCAACGCGCGATACGCTCGTCTTCAATGCCGAGCAGTGGCTTGGCCCGGATCAGCACCTGGCCGAAGACATGACGATCTGCTTCGGTGATCTTGATCATGTTATCGAGCATCGACAAACGCTCGGTGACGGCTTTCACCTGTGCATCGAACTCGCTGAGTGTGTGTTGCCATTTGACCACTTGCGGGTCATTGGCAGGCACCAGTTTGGCGAGTTGAATCACCAACGGGCTGAGCGTCGCGCGTCGCGGCACATCCAAGACGTCGGCTTCAGCGATGCGTAACGTGGTGCGCAAATCTTCTTCAGTATGCTGCAGCACATTGAGAGCGTTTTGCCAGCGTTTGACATCCTGATCAGCGTCGCCGACTTCACGGATAAGGTCCTCGAGGCTATTTTTTGCCATCGCCCGTTGCATGGCCGTCTGTATGCCGCCATCGATCATCATCAATCGAGCTGTAAGATCCCGCACCTTATGGATTTTTTCGCGCCAGCGCACGATATCTGGATTTTGTTGATCCGCAGCCAGCAGCTCCAGCTCATTAAGCCGGTCTTCCACATGCAAAGGCAATGGCGTCACCTGGTCGAGCACTTTGAGGCTCGCACGCAACGCCAATTCCTTGGCCTTATCAAGCTCAGCCTGATGGCTGACGTGTAGAATTTCTGCGCCACCGATAAGCAGTGCCGCTACCGCCGCCGCCGCCAGCTGGAACAGATGACGACGCACCCAGCCCATGTTATCGCGCATGGCTTCATTGGCACCGGTGCCCAACTGAAAGTTGGAGGTCACCGATTTGACCATGGTGCCGTTGCGGATGTCTTCAAGATCCTTGACCAACTCTTCAGCCGTTTGGTAACGGTTTTCAGGCTTCTTCTGCAGGCAGCGCAAGACCACAGATTGATATTCATCGCTGATGGAAAAATTCAGAGTCTGTGGTAGCACCGGTTCAGCAAAGCATTGCTGGTAGATGAGCGCATCTGGCGTGTTGCCGTCAAACGGCTTTTGACCGCACAACAGTTCATAGAAAATAACTCCGAGACTGTATAGGTCGCTGCGCGGATCGATGGCTGCTTCGCCACGACCTTGCTCAGGACTCATATAGCTCGGCGTGCCCACCGCTGAGCCGACCACCGTCATCTGGCTTTCGCCTAGCATTTTGACCATGCCGAAGTCGGTAATCTTGATCACACCCTGCTTGGTCACCTTCAGGCTGGACGGCTTCATGTCACGATGGACGATGCCGCATTTGCCGGCCTCCATCAAGCCTTTGGCAGCCTGGACAATGTAGTCGGCGGCTTCATCGGGCGAGAAGGCGCGTTTTTCTTCAGTCCGCTGCTTGATGACTTCACCCAGGTCAATGCCTTCAACAAATTCCATGGCAAAGAAGTGGTTGCCTTCCCAATCTCCGGCGGCGTAGATCTGCACGATATTCGGCGACGACATCATCAACGAGGTGTTCACCTCTTGTTGGAAACGCCCCATCAACATGCCATCAGTTGCGAAATTCGGCGATAGCACCTTGAATGCCACGCGACGCTTCAGCGAATGCTGCACTGCACGGTAGACTGTGCCCATGCCGTCTTGACCAAGAATGCCGCCAATTTCCCAGTCGTCCCATACTTGGCCGGTCAGTGGACCTTTCTTCCCGCGCATATGCCAGGCATCAAAGCCGTGACTGATCGTCTTGGTAGCCGCGGGTCCAAACGCCATCGACGGACGCCCAGCAATCGGTGTGGAAGTCGCCACTGTCACTGTTGACGATGCCAATGGATCGTTGTGCCTGCGAATGCCCATATCCGCACATCCACCTGCAGTCGATGTGGATCTGCTACCCCAGAGATTTTCCTCAGGATTGATCGAAAACGAATCCTTGAGTGGTTGCGGTAAATCTGACATATATAGTCCGGTAGTCTGTTATGTAAGTCTTGAAACCAAACCAAATTCCTTGAATGCACCTCAGCATCGAAAGTCATAAAGCTCATCTACGGCTTAAATCCGATGAACTTGAGTTTGCCTTAATAAAATGATGCAGATGTGCCACGGTGAGATCAAAAATAGGATTTTTCAATCTTCCTGAATATCGAAAGGAAGAGAGAAAAACTTACCGTCGCATGGGGCAACGCTTAGCTGGCATTCAGGTCGAAGTAACGGGATTCGACTTCGGTGCAGCGGCCGACGATGGCAGTGACCACCGCCGGGGGCACGACCAGCCATATTTTTTAAATGGCGGTTCCCGAATCCGGCCCTTACAGAGGACGGTTTTCAGCCCAGCGGTCACCATAGGCGATGACGATCTGCCAAGCGAGTGGTTCACGTTGACTGCGCCATGTCGCAAAAGCGACACAGGTCTTAGCCGACGGCAACTCATACAACCATTCCGTGGTGAGGCGCTCGTGCATCTCTGCCAGGGTGATGACCACGCCCATTTGGCTTGCCGTTGGTTTTTTG
>JAYVTR010000023.1:0-3246 GCA_043788625.1 Planctomycetota bacterium | reverse complement strand
GTGGCAGCTGCTGTGAGGGCATGCATACCAAAAATTTCTGGCAGGAATGTCAATCAATTTCTACCGGGAAATCATCACCTTAGCCGAACAGCATTGGGTATGTCTGGTTAAATGACCACGTCCCGCCCCGCAAGCCACTGGAGTAGGTAGCACCCTTAAAATCAGTGATAATGAACTCGTCTGGAATCGTATACGCATCGGATGAGAAGCTGAGGTCGACCTTGAAGGTCGTTCCCGATGAGACCGCCTTCTTTGTAATGCCATAGACGTATTCGAAATTGCCGACGGCGCCAAACTGGTCGTCGCTGTACGACAGTGCCCACAGCGGCATACCGAACACACCAAGGGCAAGCAAGACGAGCGGCGCGAGCAGGCGCCGGTAGACGACGTTCATCATGGCGACACCTCGTTGATGACAGTGGTGAAGACGGCGGTTCCTGAACAGTCAGGAGTATAGGCAACGATTTTAGCTCGATCCGAAACCACCTGCGCATTCGCTGCGGCAATGCCCTGGGAATCGGCGACAACCACCTTCCGGACTCCACCGTCGATCAAGGCTCCTTCCATGGCGATGAAGGTCACCGTGGCATTGGGGACGGCCTGCACACGCAACGTCGAAGCACCGAGCTGGCGGATGAATGCCGCACTCTGATAGGTGATGGCTGGAAATCCGGGCGCCCCGGCATTCCAGATCCCCCGATCAAGCACCGACGGAGCACTCGGCACAAGCAAGACGCGCGCTAGTGCCGTACGGCTCGGATAGACCTGTCCATCCCAAATTATGTCACAAGTGAAGATATAATCACCACTCTGAGTAACTCGCGCGGTGATTAAAGCCGCCGCGCTGGTCCCGTTGGTGTCTTCAAAGGTCACTGCTGCCGGACCGCTGACCAACCGCCAGGTGTAGATCGGCGGCGTTGACGGCCACGAGCCTTCAATCTGTATACTCAGCGACACGAGGTCACCATCCACCCGCGCCACCGGGTATTGTACGAATACCAGCGACTTGATCACCATCACGTCCGCATTGGCTCCAGCCGTGAATGTCCGCTCGGTGCCCGAATCGTCGATACCGGTCACGGAAGCCACGCAGCGGACCTGATAGGATCCCGGAACAGCGACGATCATCTCAGCATTCGCCAGGGATGGATCCACCCACGTCGCACCATCTGCCCCGGAGAGGATGGTCCATGCATAGTGGACCGGTGGTTCACCTTGCAGATCCGAGACCGCCTCCGACCTGAATCCCACCACCTGGGTATTGATGGTGGCTGATTGCGGCTGCGGCGTGGTGCTGAAGCGCAAGGGATCGTGAATAGTGATGCTGTGGTGCGGGTTTCCCCCAACCGTGATCTGACTGGAAGCCACCAAAGTCAGTTCCACCGTCTCATCGTTTTCAACCTGCTCATCACCATGGATATCGACGACGAGAGACGCCTGGGCTTGGCCTGCCGCAAAGTGCACCGTCGCTGTAGGAATCGTATAATCATCTGCCGAGGCCGTCCCGGCGACCTGCACCGTGACATCCGTGGCTGACGATGGGGCCGGGGTCATGATCAAGGCGATCGCAACGCTTCGTTCATACTCCTGGGCGAAGGTCGTAACTGTCGCGAATGACACCGAGGTTGAAGCCACGAAAAGCCGACCGGTGGGAATAATAGCCATGGGGATCGATGGACTCGACCAGGCAAGCTGTGCCGCAGCCCCACCGCGATGTTCATAATACTCCATGCACAGGTCATAGTGACGGCCAGCCGTAAGGGCGATGGCTCCGCTCCAAGCGGTCGGGCTTTCGTCGATCCACTGATCAATCAGCAACTGCCCATCGATCCACAGCCGGACGCCGTCATCGGTGGTGCTGGTAAAGGTATACGTTTCACTGACAGGCGCCTCGATCTGGCCGGTCCACCGGGCGGTAAAATGATCGCTGCTGATGCTGGGATCGGGCGAACCGTACGCCCACGCGAAATTGAGCTGTGGATCGACGCGCGTAAGAGTCGGAGAACCGTTAAATGTTCCATCCTTGTCGGTCCAATACGCAGCCTGCAGCCCAGTGCCGAAGGTGGTGCCCGTGGTCGTCACCACCACCTCACTGACTGCACTCAACCACCCTGCATCGCTGATGGTCACCTGAAAAATGTAGGTACCGGCAGCGGCAAGCGTCACCACCGTTTCTTTCGCTGCGTTCGTCCCATTGCTGCTGAAGGCCACCGGCGCCGGAGGCGTGCCCACGCTGGCCCAAGTATAGGTCAGCGCCGCTTCGCCACCGTCCGCATCGGCACCGAGCACGTGCAACGTGCTGAGCGTGCTCACGACGGGATTGGGAACCGCTGACGCCGCCGTTGCCACGGTCGGCGCGGCATTGGTCGGCGCCGGCGACAGGCGGCTCGCCGGGACAATCTCCATAGGCATCGACGGACTCGACCACGCCAGGCGTGCCACCGCTCCGCCACGGTGTTCGTAATAGTCCATGCGCAGGTCGTACGCTTGGCCAGCCACCAGGGTGATGGCCCCCGCCACCGGCGTTGGGCTCTGATCCTGCCAGTGATCGATCAACAGCCGCCCATCGACCCACAGCCGCACGCCGTCATCGGTGGTGGCAGTGAAGGTATAGACCTCGCTTGCCGGAGCAGTGATCTGGCCCATCCAACGGGCGGTGAAATGATCGTTGCTGATGCTCGGGTCTGGCGAGCTGCTTTGCCAATCGACATTGATCTGCGGGTCGATGCGCGTCAACGTTGGCATGCCTAAAAAAGTTTGATCCTGATCGCTCCAATATTGAGCACGGAGGCCACTTTCTTCCGCCGCCAAGTTGCTCCACGAGAAGAAAAGCAGGACGAGAGCGATAGGCGAGTACATCTTCATGGCAAACTCCTGACCGACGGGGCGAATAAGCATCCCTGACCAATCATTCAGTACCGGTGAACCCGATTCGAATGGTGATCAGTGGCGTGCATACAAACGACATCAGTCACTCGTATAGACTATTTATTAATAATATAATACTGTTATTCAAGTTTTTTGTTTTAGTGCTATTTCACGGCCACGTGAAATAGGGCTTTGCATCATTTGGTATGTGCTCTACTTGGATTGGTGCTCCTATGCAGGTTTTCACACAAGACACCAGTACATATTCATGCCTTCTCACGGCCTGACCCATCCGTGGCTTCGATCCGCTGATGAAAAGCAGTGGCGGTGTTCAGCATCAAGCCGTTTTGGACTGCGCATGTTGAGCGCGTCGAATGT
>JAYVTR010000022.1:0-10248 GCA_043788625.1 Planctomycetota bacterium | reverse complement strand
ACCAAAGCATGTGAGGCCCTCGGCACCTCTCGCGACGCCTTCAGACCCGTCATGCCACGGCCACCTGGGATTATTTCGTGAACCCCAGGAGTGTACGTTTAGAGTGACGTCGTCCTAGGTTTGGTCGGCGTAGTCGGTTTATTCCTGGCTGTGCAATTACATGTCTGTGCGCCAGTCTCAAGAAGTCGGTAATTTGAAACGATTGAGTCAACGCTAGCTGATGGAACATCATGAGCGGGCGAGACGCTTGTAACATATTATGGTACGCATAATCTTGGACTTATAATTAAATCAATGTCGGTTAAGATACGACGTGCAAACCAATTTCGGCCAATATCTCAAGCTCTTGGTTGACGGCAAATTCAGAAGCCGACGGGCTTTCGTGCGAGCTGCACAGCCCACCGCCAATGAGGCGGGAGCTCAGGCTTATTTGGCTAAAGTGCTAAATGGCAAAGCTCCCCCGCCGATGACACGTATCGATGCCTGGGCTGATGCTCTGCAGCTGACAGGCGAGGAGCGCGCGCGGTTTCTCGAGCTCGCTCGTGAAGATCTGCTCGAACGGGCTTCTGAGGGCGTGCAAGCTCTGGTAAAATCGTTACGCAGCGAAGTGATTGCATTACGTGAACAATATGAGCAGGCGCGTGCACAGGCAGCGTTGACGCAACAGCAGCTGACCTTGGCACACCAGCAGGAAAAGTTGTCATTGGTCGAAGTGATGCGCCTCACCGAGCTACTGGCGAAAGTCCATGGCAATATTTAAGTGAGGCGTTCCGGCGGCCAGCTGGAATTACGCAATCACTTAACCGCCTCATGCGGGCAGGGAAACGGAAGGCGGGTACCGCAACCATCGCACGTTCATCCTCATGGCCTACCTGATCGCAGGGAAGCTCGACCTGGGAAGTACCCACACGAAATGACGCAGAGCCAGAATTATGCTGTCTCATGAATATCTATTTCGTGGACTTCTTTCGCAGTTTAAACTCAGAAATAATATCCTTAATAGAAGGATTTGATTTTGCTGCTCCGTTTATAAAAACCATAGGTTTTTCCTCCTTAAGTATTTCCAGACCCTTTTCTCCTTTTATTCGATCATCAGCGGTTGGCTCTGCAATATGGAACGCATATGTCTCGCTTCTAGTTGTGGAAATACCTAGGCTCTCGAGTTTCTCGACCAATTCATTTGCCCTCTGGGTTGCTTCACATGAACAATTTAAAGGGGCGATAATATAAATGTTATCGTCAGCTGATCCATTCGGCATCAGCACATTCTCAAAGCCATTACGGCTGATTATTACCTTACTTCGTTCTTCATCACAACTTTTAATAAAAAAAGTTAAAGCACATGTAAAAATTATTATTAAAATAATTATTTTCATTATGGTCCATCTTACTCTCTACGCCATAGATCTGCAAGTAGTGACCAGTCCGACGGCAATAGCATTCACGTAGCCCCTGTGACATGGCCAAAAGGAGCTAGTCGATGGCGCGGAGTGGATGTGCCCGGTCGTCGCTTTTGCGCGTATCTGACGAGGCTCTGGCAATGCCGTTCGAAGGTGGGTTGGTAATCGTCACACGCGCTCGGTAGGCAGTCGGCCCAGAATGCTCGGTCGGCCCATTACAAAAGGTGCGGCGGACCAAGCGCAGCGGCACCGTGCGCCATCTGTATTTTAAGATTTTAAGGAGATTTTACCGATGTTCAAATTAGCTGATTCCACCGCGTATTTAGGGTGGACTCGGCACGCAGAATGGAAATTTAGTTGTTGCAGATTTATCTGTAAAATCCGCGATTTAAGTCGATCTGTGGATGAAATCATTAAAATAAAGAACCATTAGTTTTATCTGAACGACACGCTCATTAGACGGAGCGCTTGTTTGTTCCGTTGCAGTTGGCAAAAATAAGCCACTGAGCAAAAAATTAACCCACTGCAATGCAGTGGGTTAACGTGGTGCGCGATCTAGGACTCGAACCTAGGACCCAGGGATTAAGAACGCGATTTTATTCAGCATAACCACTTTTGGTATATATGGTTATGCGGATTTTACGGGAACTCGGCGGAGTTCGGCGGAGTTCGATGGCACAAGGAGTTACGCACTCTAATTCCCGCGAATGCCTCCGAGGTGTGGACTTGTGGACTTGCTCATCACGACCAGCAAATCTATCCCTCCATCTCGCCACCAGCCGTTGGCCCTGGTAGGCCAGCAACTACCTCAGCATCTGAACGGTTTGGGTTGATGCAGTCGGCGATGATTTGGTCGGCCAATTCGCCGAGGTATTCGGTCAGGACCTTGTTCATCTCCAGATATTCGGGCCACAGATCAGTGTTCACCGCCCGCTTGCCAATCATCACGCACACCGATGTCCGGCGCATGCGTGGATGACGGTACGGCTTGTACTGCTTCGATCGGCACAGGGCGAGGAACAGGCGCAGCGACCATGGATTGGTCAGCGAAAAACGGAACTCCATCGGTTGATCAGCCATTTGACCAGGCGCCGGAACGCCATCGATGCGCTGTTGAATACGGTCGATGGCAGCCTGGGCGGCCTGTCGTTCGCCGGTCGTCGTCGCGCCAGCGAAAAGTGCTTTGATCTTCGCCAGTTTTTCGCGGATCTGCTTCTCGTCTGTCATGGTCGTTCTCCCTAGTAACTCAATCCGTCTGATTCGACGGCGTGGGTACTCAGCGCGCAGATGATATTGTGATGTCTGCTCAGGTGTGGGCCAGCATTTGGGCGGCAAGGAGCGCGGATGGCTTGGTCGGGCTTCGCCGGACGAACCCCTTTCGTGGGTGACTAGGCAGCCTAACCTCTCCACCGTGTTCGATCGCGACCTGTTCCCGTCCTTGGACCGCCTCCTTGGCGACCTCGAAGCCGCCCTCGGCGGTCGGGTCACAGCCATGGTGGACAAGTTGCCGCCCGGTGAGTGGGGGCGCGGTCAGTTGCCGGATAAGCACGGCGATCCTGCGGTGATCATCGTGGCCGAGGCCGGTCATGCCTTCCGCCACAGCGTCGCCAGCTACCAGGCCCGCGACCTGTTGCGCCGAGTTCAACGAGGTGATGGCTTGGTTGCCACCCTCAACCCCCGCCACCTCGCGGACGTTCGCCACCAGGTCGATCAGGCCATGCCGCAGGTTCCGAATGAGAAGCGGCCAGGCTTGTCGCGCATCCTCTATGACGGCATTGCTCGCCAGATCCGCGCCACGCTGAACAACATCGTCATTCATCGGCAGATCTATGAGCAGCAGGGTGACCTGCGCGTGCAGCACCGGCAGTTCGTGACCGCCCTGGTCGATCAGAACCGGACTTTCTACAAGCAGGCGTCCGAGGTCGGCGGCGACTACCCGAAGCTCATCGTGGAATGGAACCTGGCACTACTGGTTGCCGAGACGTTGGGCCTAAGTCGTGTAGCTCAGCTTGTCGCGCCACAACTGGGGAGGCGAGAGACGACGAAGGCGGATCCGTTGATTACTTCAGTCCTGGCCGGTGACGCGGACGCGCTCGATGATCGCCAGCTCACCGATCTAGCTTGTCGATATGCTGGCGTACCTGAAGACTGGCTCATTTGGACGGCGCGCGAGCAGGCATGGCGTGGCGCGTTCGAGCGTCCACCTGCCGAGCACGCCAAGCCAGTCGTGGCCAGCATCGAAGGGGCCTACGGGATCGACCTCGCCAAGGCTAACCAGGAGCGTTCAGCAGGTGTGTGGCAGGTGGCAGATCAGTTATACGAGCGTCTGCTTGCTCAAGGCGGCCAAGCCGACCAGCGAGTGCTGGTCGGTAAATCGCTCTGCCTCCGCGAGCTGGGGAATCCGTCTGGTGCAGTACAGTTCGCCAAGTTGGCGATGGGACTGGATCCAACCACCGACCTTGCTGAGGAAGCGCGGCAAATCATCACGCGTATCAGTGGAGACGCGGTGCATAGCCAAGTGCCGGTCCGCCCAGATGTGGTGGCCTACTTGCGCGACTTCCTTGCGGCAGTGCGCGTCGACGAGCGTGTTGCCCAACGTGCCTGGGCCGAGCTCGGCATGATCAGTGGGCAAGACGGGCTGGAGAATGACGGCGTGGCCAGATACACAACTAACGCGCTGGGCCGCGAGAAGACATTTACGGGCCTCGCCGCTCTCGCTTGGATCTGGGGCGGGACGAAGCTCTGGGCTCCGCAGCATGCCAATAAGCTGACAGATTTCGGCAAGGAGTGGGACGTAGCGATCGTCCTCAACGGATAGCGCCACGTTGTGAGTCACGCCCGACGTGGGATGCCCGCATACGAGTTCCCGCCACCACTCACCACGACGATGGGGATCCGGTCCTCTGGTATCTGTCGGATCATGCGACCGCCATTGTCGGTCAGGCGGTGACAGATGATCGCAGCTCCTTCAAGCTCGACCACCATCACCAATGCTGGGATGACATCGCCTTTCGTTCGGATCTCAGCCGCCTTGGCATCAATATGCAGCAGACCTTCGGCGTCGTTTGTTTGACGCTCCTTGGCCATGAGCGCACCGGCCAGTTTTCGCCCTTCGCGGTCATCTAGGTCGAGCACGAATACGACTGGTCGCTCCATGCCTTCCGCGAGGCAGCGCTCATAGGCGTGCTCCGCTGGCTCACGATGTCGTTGCAGTAAGACACGCCGCTGTTCACCTGCTTCCATATGAGAAATCCTCAACAGTGATGGGGGTCCGATGTTCTGTCATGTGCGAGTACCGGTATCTTCAGTGCATTGTGTAGAGTCACGTCGTCCTAAATCAGCGTTTTAGAAACGCCCCCTTTTGGCACGGCGTTCACTATCGTGTTGTGCGCGTCGTCATTTTCGCCATTTAGCATCATGAGTGGCCGGCCAAGATGACGACTGACAAGCGCAGCGAAACGGCGCTCGTACTCCTGGTGTTCAAGAATCTCAGTCTCGGAGGAGATAATGCCATCTCTGCTGGTCAGTCTACTGCATATGGAGGATGAACTTGTCTCGACCAGAAATAACACATCAGGGAGCATTGTTTCAAAAACAGAAAGCGGAATCGGCTGAATGCCATCATTTTGTGTTTTGAGCGAGAAGTGCCCGTCAAGCAACACCGTGACCAAGGAACTCCTCAATCGTTTCAGTCCGGCAATAAGCGCCCGCTGATTCTGCTCAACATCAGCAATTCCTGGCGTTGAAACGGTCTGGGTCTGGCGTTCACCCCGTATGATCTGACTGCACGACTTGAAGTCAGCACCCAGGCGAAGCGCGGCCTTAGTTCCGATGGTGGTCTTTCCAGATCCGTGAACTCCACCAATAAAAATTAGCATATTTTTCTGTCGGGCATGTCGGCTACCCGACTCTTCGAGTTATCTGCGTTACCATATCGTCTTCAAGATATGCAAACGACTGAGGTGCACGCATCCGCTTAGGCAATGAAACAGCACGGGCGTATCGTCGTGTCGAGCCGATCAGCAACCCGCGACCAAGGCAGTGTCCCTGGTAATAGGTCGCAAATGCATCCTTCGAAATGCCGCCGATGCTCGAATACTTTCGCCACAAGCTCGTCGGGGGAAGTTCGATGGTCTTTTCGACGTCGAAGTATCCAAGGATGGCTGATATGGGTGATGTGGAGTACACAAAGACACGGCTAATCTCAGCCGGGACATTGCGCTTCCTGAACTCGATGCGCTTGGTGCCATCAAAAATCAGGTCAGCAAAACGAGGATGAATCGACAAAAGAATGATTACTCGCGACATAGATCCGCCATGGTACGAACTTTATCATTTGGAATTTGAGTTATGGATTGTGGTGGACCATTGATGATGTCGGACCTGACGATTTCACTGCGAATCAGCGGACGCTTGAGAATCTTGATCCTTCTAAATCGGATTGCCAAAACGCTTTTTGTGCACAACTCGATGATCTGATGATTGGTATACACGGTTCTGTTGCCAACGAATCGAATGATTTGGCTGTCATCTGATGTTCTGAGGATGTCTTCGGCGATTCCTATGGCACTTATAGCCGAATCCATTCCGCCCGCCGAGTTGTAGAAGTACAACGTATCCCCATTGCGAATCTGCTTCGATTGTGCGTGGCAAAGATACGCTTTCTTGATTCCGTTACCACACGGCTTTAGCGGAAATAGAGATTGCTGCGGAATGCCCTCCGGAAACAGCAAGGAGTAAAATCGTGGCTGAATGGGAACGATGAATGCCGGTGCCACATCCAGCTTTCCTGACCATGGGCCAAACCGCACGTGAAAGTCCCATGGACTGAGTGTTTCATAATCTGCATCCGTTGGCCGGAGGTCCTTGTAGGCCACAAGCTCATTGAGAGCGGTCCTGGTCGGCCCTTGGCGAAACCCAAACGACTCGCTAAAGCCGAGAAGTTCTGCCTTGCTCTCGAAGGCAGTGAAATAAATCAGATCATATCCGTTGGCGGCAGCATAGTCGAAAACGCCCTTGAGAAGGAGTTCTCCGTACCTGTTCTTTCCGTATTGATCACCCACTTTGAAAGTACAGAGCTTGAGCGTCCTGCCGCCGCGAACACCTGGGACACCATCTTCCAACTTGAGGATAACGAGGCCGGCGATGAATGGCTCGCCGTGTCCAGAACGAATCACAAGCGCATCTCGCCCTTCACGTTTAGACCTGGCAAGCCACGCCGCAAAGGACTCCGATCCATAGTCGGCGCGAAGTGATTCAAGTATGGGGTCAGAATCGTCAATCGTGAAAAGCTTCACGAGTTCTAAGTTCGGCAGTGGATCAATAGGCTGATCCGTGAGAACCCGGAACGCTTCGAGCGCCTCAGCCAAGGACCAAACGCGGCTGTGGAGATTGAGTCTCCTCGCCTTCTTGCGTAATTTTATGTCTTCAGAGACAAGCACGTGGACGGCATCCGCAGCCACGGCAGAGAGCAGATGATGGTCAACCCAATCATTGCTGTGCTCTACTGCGGACCCAATGATCTCATTCCATTCTATTGGGACTGGCACCACATGTTCAAGCTTCTGGTACCGTCCAAGCAGAGACTCTCGAAGATCTGCGCGGCCTCGATCCCTGTCTCGTGCCAGATCACTCAAAACCAGTGGATGAATCAGGGTCTGATGACCAACCATGTTGCACAAGCGGATCAACTCAAGGCAGGTCGGCGTATTCCGGGCAACGTCCGCCGCCGACGCTGGCTCAATCGGAATAAAAATGTTGGTATCGAGAAGAATTCGCATGATTAGCTGCGTGCTATCAGATGTCGATTATTCGACATGATTGGAAACTACCAACAGACTATTCATCAATTTGCGAGGCTTAGGTTCAAGTCGCGTGCGAATGCATTGTAACCTCAGAGAGAGAGGCACAGCCTCAAAAAACTTGAGCGCATCAGCCTGCTGTTCCGTCGGTGTGATCATCGCGCCCGCCATCACTGCATCGCAGGCGCTCTTCCAACGCTCAGCCACAACGTCAGCAGTGAATGAGCCCTTGAGGATCAAAGACCGATGATTGAACGACGAATGTTCACCGCTGGGATCCATGAGATTCGCCAGGAGGCGGTTCATGCGCGTGCCGTAAAAAGTCCATATCTGGACCAGGTCGCCTTTGATCTGTCCGCGTACAACGTCGGCACCCAGCCAGTCGTATTCAGTGCGAAGGGTCGTGAGTTTCTCGATGGCCCGCTTTGACCAGCGGGGGCTGATCGCCTCGCCTGTGAGGACTACGCGCTCGGCTTCGGCAAATGGTCTGCTGATGTCTTGTCCGCCACCTGCCCATCTCGTCTTGCCGCTGTCGGGTGCTGGTTTCACAAAGACTTGTCTGCGCTTCCAATCGACATCGGTAACCGCCCAGTGCTTGCCACCCAGAGTTAGGATGGTCGGACGGCCATGCTGGATGGCCATGCTGTTGTCGATCGAGAACGTCATCTGGTCGAGGGTGGCGATCGAGCTGCGGCCGTGCAGGACTTCCAAAACGGGTTGGCTGGTGAAGACACTGACCAACTCCAAGAAGTGCTTCCGGCCAAAGGTCTTTTCGCCCGCTTGGTCAAACCACAGCAGGCCGTTGTCATCTCGGAAAATACCAACGGAAATGAGATGGCTGAAGAGAGCGTCAACATCCACAGCAGGGAGCGCGAGCATGCCTGGTACATGCGTCAGCCAACGTCGCCAATCATCGCGCTGCAAGCCACCCGTCTGAAGGGCCAAGGCCATGATCTGCTGAGCAAGCAGGTGGTATGGCAGCGGTGGTGGAATGACGGGTTCCACATGGCCGCTCTCCCACAGCTGGATGAGGCTGGCAGCCCGCTCTAGCCCGTCGTCACTGGTGGCCAGGAAAAGGCAGTTCGGCGTCGTGTTCGAGCGTCGTCCTGTGCGACCCATGCGCTGCAAAAAAATCGCCACTCGTGTTGGTGCGTCGATCTGGATGACCCGATCCAAGTCCCCGATATCGATGCCCAGCTCCAGGGCGCTGGTGGCGACGATGACGCAATCCTTCTCTTCGACGAAGGCTCGCTCGGTCTGGTTGCGGACATCCTTGCTGAGGGAGCTATGGGTGACAAAGGCACGAACGCCAGCGCCACTGAGCAAGCTGCCGATCTCTTCTGCTCTGGCTCGGCTGTCGGTGAACACGAGACGCTTCTCACCGCGATGCAGCATGCTGATGACTTTTGCTGCGTTCGCTGGGCTCCCGACGAAATCGAGCTGCACATCAGGTACAACCGGCGTAGTGTTACTTGGTCTGATGACGGGATGCGGCGCATCACGCCCAGCGTTCAGCCAATCCGCCAGATCGTGGGGGTTGCCTACCGTCGCAGATAAGCCGATCCGTTGCAGTGGTCGACCGGCCAGGACGCCGATACGCGACAGCACGGACATGAGATGCCAACCGCGATCATCTCCGGCAAAGGCGTGGACCTCGTCGATGACCACAGCTTGGAGGTTCGCGAACATCCGCACCTTGTCGGTGCTGATCCCGATGAGCATGCCCTCCAGACTTTCCGGGGTCGTCAGCAGGCAGCTTGGTGGGTTCGCTCTCAGGCGCTTTTTGTCGCCATCGGCGATGTCCCCATGCCATGGAGCTGCCTCATGGCCAACGAGCTGAAAATAGCCACGCAGACGGGCTTCCTGATTATTGATGAGCGCCTTGAGTGGGCTCAGATACAGGATGGAGAGCGGCTTCCAGTGTTCGGTCAGCATGCGGCTGATCAGTGGAAAAAACGCGGCCTCAGTCTTACCGCCCGCTGTTTGCGCCTGTACGATGATGTTCTGACCATCGAGGATCGGCTGAATGCACGACTCCTGCACCTCACGCAGCCCGGGCCATCCGATGCTGTTGACGATGTGGTATTGGAGCGCTGGATCGAGACGATCGAAACTCACGGTGCCTCGGTGTCGAGGACGATATCGTCAACGCCTTTGATGGCGGCCTGTTCTTGCGCGGACAGCTCGCCAGTGCTCATGGTCAATTGATAGTGCTGACGAGGATCGAAGTCGGCGAACTGATCTACTCGGTCCAGAATATCGCCGACCAGTTTCTTCAGGAAGATGCGCGGTGCTACGCCGACCTTGCCACCCAGGCCACCAGTGACGGCGTTGCCCAGGTCGGCCACATAGCGGTCGTCGACCAAACAACGTACTCGCTCCTCGGATTTTGAACCTTGGGCAAAAAGATCACGGATCTTGATGCCGACTGTGGTCAGCCGATCGCGATCGAAGGGCGATAGGCGAATCTGAACCGCGCGAGGATTGTCGAACCGAGCATCGGTGCCGAAATCAGTGTGCAGGCGCTGAGCCAATGGCGGCAAGCGTTGCACGCCTTGCGTGCCATCGAAGAACGCCGGGGTTCCGGTGATGACCAGGTAAAGTCCAGGGAAGCGCCCCTGATAGACCTCGTCGATGAACTGGCGTAAGGCATTGAGGCTCTTCTCGCGCACGTCGCCACGCACACGTTGCAGCGTTTCGACCTCGTCGAGCACCAAAACCAGTCCGGGCTTGCCCATGTCCTTCAGCAACGCCAGCAGGCCACGCATGCACGACAGCGCCCCGTTGTGGTCAATGTCCCCCTTGATGGCAGCCACGCGCTTGGTGGCCATGCCGATGTTCGGTAGCCCTGACAGCCAGCCGATCAGTCCCTCGGCGACGGGTGGATCTCCGTCGGCAAGGGATCGCCGATAGCCGCGCAACGCAGCGGCGAAGGCCGGGTTTTCTTTGGAAATACCGGCCAAGCGCTTGGTGATGAGTTCATCGGTTGCCGTGACCAAGGCTTCGGTGTCGTTCGCGTTGACGGTGCCCGACGCCAAGACGTCTTC
>JAYVTR010000021.1:0-5003 GCA_043788625.1 Planctomycetota bacterium | reverse complement strand
GGGGGCTGTGTACCAGGCACGACAGCATGCGTTGGCCCGCGACGTGGCGGTCAAGGTGTTGCGCAGTGATGAGTCGCAAGAGATGCGCAAACAGCTACTATTTCGCGCCGAGGCCTTGGTCACCGCCTATCTCGAGCACCCCAATATCATTCCTGTCTATGATGCGGCTGATCATTGCCTGGTAATGAAGCATGTGCGCGGCGACACCATGGAAGAGGTCATCGCCCGCGATCGCTCGCGTGCTGCTATCGCCCGGCATGTTGAGATCCTCATTAAGGTTTGCGACGCGATCCGTTTCGCCCACAGCCGTGGAATCATCCACCGCGACATTAAAGCCAAGAATATCATGGTCGGCGACTATGGTGAAGTGTTGGTGCTCGACTGGGGACTGGCGATGTCCTTGTCGCCCGGCCCAGACGGCGACTTTCACGGCCCACGTCTCGATCATTGCCCGCATGTCTGCGCCGGCACGCCCGGCTGTCTGCCGCCCGAGATTGCCCGTGGCGAGCGCAGCGGGGTTGGCGTGCACAGCGACTTGTTCATGCTCGGTGCGCTCTTGTACCAGGTGCTGACTGGCGAGCAGCCCTTTCACAGCCGCAGCACCATGGAATCGCTCGAATGCGCAGCCGCCAATCGCTATGCACACCTTGATCGCAACGATACGCATCTGCCAATCCGCTTGATCGACGCCTGCGAAACCGCCATGGCCAGCAAGGCCCAGGATCGTGGTACGGTCGAAGAGTTCGTTGAACAGTTACGGCGCTGGCTGCTGACCGCCGGCAATGAAGAGGCGGCCCTCTGCGAGGCCGAGGACGGGCGCTCGCTCATGACCCAGGCTGACCAGCTCAGCGACGCCGGCGACTCGAGCGGGTCGTGGAAGTGCCGTACGCGTGCGGCTGAACACCTGGCACGGGCGATCGGCATGCTCCCGGATTCGGCGGCCCTGACAACGTTACAGGAAACGTGTCTGGCCGCCCTCGCTGAAGAGGATTCGTGCCTACCCGTGCGCAGGTGGTGGCAGTGGTGGAGGTGAAAGCAGTATGAAGTGAAAGCGGCGCTGTAGCTCAGGCGGGAGGATCAAATACCGCCGCTTGGCCACGGGCTATGCCGTTTTCGTCATCGACATTCCACAATATCACACCGCTGATGTTGAAGCGCCGGCCATCGCGGGCGATGCGAACGCCGGCATAATCGTCGATGAAGCCATGCGCCCTGGCTCGCGCCAAGAGCAGCTCACGCTCCGCTTGGACGTCTGGTTCGCTGCTGAAACGCGACGGCAATGCCAGAAATTCGGCCCATGAATAACCCCATAGCTTTTGCGCCGCCAGATTAGCGAAGCAGAAGATCGGGTCGGCTTGGGTGCCGTGCATCAAGACGATTGCCGGCGCCTGATACAAATCAGCGCTGCCGGCAACGTCGCTTAAAGCCCGTCCCGTGCGGCGGGTGAAACTGGCATGCATCAGGGTTTGCAGATCAGGGGCCATGCGCGGCCCCGGTCGTGGCAGATTCGGCCGTGGCAGCTTCAGCAATAGCTGCTTCGGTGATGTTCAGCAACCGGTCGATTAGATTCACGTCAGCGATCAGCGGTGGTAACAGATACACCGTGTCACCGAGATTGCGCAGCAGCGCACCACGCCGGATGGCGGCGCGGAAGACGCGCAAGCCCATGCGCCGGTCGCGAGGCCATGCGTCACCATTGGCTTGGGTGAGGTCAGCGGCGGCCATCATGCCGCAGCCGCGCACCTGGCGTAAATAAGGCGAGTGCATGGCGGCCAAGCCCTGGCGCAGGCGTGGGCCGTGACTGGCGACGTGGGCGAGGATGTGCTCGTCGTGGAACACATCGAGCACGGCATTGCCCACCGCCACCGCTAGCGGATTGCCGCTGTAGGTATTTGAATGCAAAAAAGCACGGCCGGAATCCCAGGTGCCGTCAAAGGCGTCGTAGATACGCTGGGTGGTCAGGGTCGCCGCCAGCGGCAGGTATCCGCCACTCAGGCCCTTTGAGAGCACGGCGATGTCAGGGCTGACCTGGGCCAGGTGGCAGCCCAGCCAGGTGCCCAGGCGGCCGCAGCCGGTGGCGACCTCGTCGGCGATCAACAACACACCGTGGGCAGTGCACCAGGCGCTGAGGCGACGTACCAGATCGGGGGAATAGAGCCGCATGCCGCCGGCGCCTTGCAGCACCGGTTCGATGATGATGCCGGCCAGTTGTCCGGCTACCGGCGTCAGTTGACGTTCGATCGCCGGCCATTCGGCGCTGGCATCGAGCCAACGCGGATCCTCGGGGCCGCTGCGCCACGGAAGATCCGTGAGCACCGTCGCCGGAAAGCACAGAGCGGCAAACGGGCTGCGGTACAGCGCGCAATCGGAGACGCTCATGGTGGCGATCGATTCGCCGTGATAGCCATGCTGCAGATGGGCAAAGCGGGTCCGTTGCGGACTGCCGCTTTGCGCCTGGTATTGCACTGCCAGCTTGAGCGCGACCTCAATGCCGGTGCTGCCGTCACCGGACAAGAATACCTTGCGCAGATCGCCGCCGGCCACTGCCAGCAAGCGCTCACAAAAGCGCACCACGGACTCATTGGTGGTATTGGCGAGCAGTACGTGCTCAAACTGATCAGCCTGGGCATGCAGTGCTGCCGTCAGCCGTGGATGACGATGACCAAGGGCTTTGCACCACCACGAGCTGATGGCGTCGATGAGGGTCGTGCCATCCGCCAGATGTAGGTGACAGCCTTGCGCGCCAACAATCTCAAGGGGTGGGAAATCATGATAGTCACGCATCTGCGCACAGGGGTGCCAGACAACATTCAGATCACGTTCGAAGAGGGTCATGCGATAGTTGCTTTTAAGAGACGCTCGGTTGCGGAATGATGTCGGTCGTGCCCAGTTCCTGGATCAATACCGCGATCAACCCCGTCCATCCGGTCTGATGCGAGGCTCCCAGACCGGTGCCATTATCGCCATGGAAGTACTCATGGAACGGCAGCAGGTCGCGCCAGTGCGGATCATTCTGCAGCAGCGCATTGGTGCCGAGCGCCGGCCGGTGGCCGTTGGCGTCTTTAGCCAGCACGCCGATCAGGCGCGTCGCTAAGGCATCGGCAATCTGGCCCAGGTGCATGCGCGTGCCGGAGCCGGTGGGGAATTCCACCAGGTAATCTGGCCCGAGGTGCAGGAACCAGCGCTTGAGGGTGGTGATGAGCAGGTAGTTCACCGGCATCCACACCGGCCCGCACCAATTGGAATTGCCACCGAATAGGAAGGTGTCCGAATCGCCGGGTACATAGCGGACGCTGTAGGGGGTCTGGTCGACGAAGAAGGTGTAGGGCTCGCGTTCATGGAATTTCGACAGGCCGCGAATGCCATGCGGCGAGAGGAATTCATTCTCATCGAGCATGCGCCGCAAGAGCGCCTCGAATTTGGCTTGGCCGACCAGCGAACACATCATCGGGCGCGTATGCGGAGGCACGAGCATCAGGGTGTTGATGGCTTCACGCAGGCGCGGGCGGGTGGCCAGTATCGGTTCCAATCTTTCCAGCACCTGCAGGCGGTCGAAGGCGCCCTTGGGCCACACGGCGGTGGCGAAGAGCGGGATCAGCCCCACCAGGGAGCGGACCTTCAGCGGGATCTTACGTTCTCTGATGCGTAGCACGTCATAGAAGAAACCGTCCTCGGCATCCCACAGATCCACCCCTTTGCCGCTGATGTTGCCGCCGATGTTGTTCATGGCCACGGCGAGGTAGAGGAAATGCTCCAGGTAGCCGACGGTCATGTCGCCATGGCCGCCTTCGCTGCCGGTCAGTTCCAGGCCGATGAGCGCCATGTCGATGCAGAACACTCCCATCCACGCCGTGCCATCGCTCTGTTCGATATGGCCACCGGTGGGCAGCGGCTTCGAGCGGTCGAAGACGCCGATGTTGTCGAGGCCGAGGAAGCCGCCTTGGAAGAGGTTGCAGCCGGAGGCGTCTTTGCGGTTCAGCCACCACACGTAATAAGTGGCGAGACGCTGGAACATGGTGTCGAGAAAAGCGCGATCGGCTTTGCCGCTACGCAGGCAATCGATGTGGTAGACGCGACGCACCGCCCGGGCAATCACCGGCGGATTGCAGTCGTCAAAATTCCATTCATACGCCGGCACCGCACCATTGGCGCCTTGAAAGCGGTTTGAAACCAACAGCATCAGCTGCTGTTTAGCGAATGCCGGATCGACATAGGCCAAGGCGATGCTGTGAAAGGCCAGATCCCAGGCGGCAAACCACGGGTACTCCCATTTGTCGGGCATCGACATGATGTCGGCGGCACAGAAATGATGCCAGTTCTGGTTGCGTAGCAGCCGCGCATGCTGTTTGCCGTCCTCGCTTTCTTGGCGGGTCCATGCTGGCACATCGTAGGAAAACCACTGTTTCGACCACAGCATGCCGGCCCACGCCTGACGCTGGATGAGTTTGTAGTCGTCGGAAATCCCCGGTGGATGCAGCTGGGCATAGAATGCATCAGCTTCGCTCTGACGAAGAGCGAGGATCTGCGCGTGGTCGACAAAGGCCGGCGCCGCACAGCAGCGCCGCAAGCGCAGGCGTAATGTGACACGGTCGTTGGCGGGTATGCTCAGACGATAACGGGCGGCGGCCTTGGTGCCTTGCTGCTGCGGATTCACAGCCCCGGCATTGCCATCGACGACATGGGCATTGATGCCATCTTTGACATAGGCCGAGAGGTTCGGTTGTCCCCACAGGCGCTGGCGGTTGCTGTTATTGTCGCAGAACAGCAGCTCCGGTAGCTTGCCGTCGGGGCCTTGAGCACAGGCCAGTTGCCAGTCACCAAGCAGCTCATGGTTGGCAGCGATGACGCCGTCGGCCTGCGCCTGCAGTGAGGGCAGGAGGCCGGTGCCGACTTGGCGATCGGGACCCCATGACCAGGTATTGCGGTACCACAGCGTTGGCAGGACGTCGAGGGCGGCTGCTTCTGGTCCGCGGTTGGCGATGGTGATGGTGATGACGAGGTCG
>JAYVTR010000020.1:0-3393 GCA_043788625.1 Planctomycetota bacterium | reverse complement strand
GAGCGCTTCAAGGTACCGGTCGGCTCGAAGATGATCGTCGCCGACGGCGAGATGCTCGAAAAGGGCCAGCTCATCGTCGAATGGGAAGCCTCCAGCATTCCTATTCTCAGCGACGTCGGCGGTGTGGTGCGCTTTGAGCACGTGATCCCGGAAGTGACGATGCGCGAAGAACGCGACAACGTCACCGGTATCATCAACCGCATCATCCTCGAAGGCAAAGGCGACCTGCATCCGCAGGTGGTCCTCGAAGACGACCATGGCAAGCCGATCGCGCACTACCCTGTGCCTGAAAAAGCGACCCTGCGCGTTATCGAAGGCCAGAAGATCACCGCTGGTACCCTGCTCGCCTCGACTCCTCGTGAGATCGCCGGCACGCATGACATCACCGGTGGACTCCCCCGCGTCACCGAGCTGTTCGAAGCCCGGCCGCCAAAAGACCCCGCAGTCATGGCCGAGATCGATGGCGTCATCGACTTCGGTGAACGCAAGCGCGGCAAGCGCATCATCATCATCCGCGGTGATTCGGGCACTGAAGTCGAGCATTCGATCCCTCAGGGCAAGCACTACCGCGTGCACAAGGGCGACCGCGTCAAAGCCGGCGACGCCCTCGTCGACGGTGTCTTGGTGCCCAAGGACCTGTTGCGCGTGGTTGGCGACGAAGCGTTGCAGGAATACCTGCTCGCTGAGATCCAATCGGTGTACCGTGCCCAGAACGTGCGCATCGACGACAAGCACATCGAGACCATCATCCGTCAGATGCTGCGCCGCGTCGAAGTCAGCGATGCTGGCGACCTGCCGTACCTTCAAGGTCAGCTGGTCGACAAGGTCGAGATGCGCGAGGCCAATCAGCGCGCCATCGCCGAAGGCAAGCGCCCAGCGACCTATGAGTCCAAACTCATGGGCATCACCCGCTCGGCCTTGAACAGCGAGTCCTTCATCTCGGCGGCTTCCTTCCAGGAAACCACCAAGGTGCTGGCCGATGCCTCGCTGGCTGGTCGTCGCGACGGCCTGCTCGGTCTGAAGGAAAACGTCATCTTGGGCCACCTTATCCCGTGCGGAACGGGCTTTGGCATCTACAAGAACATCAAAATTGAGAAGAGTGGAAAGCCGGTTGTCATTCCGGAAGTCCCCGTTATCGTCCGCCCCCCCGTTCTGCAGGAGCCCGTAAGTGCCCACGATTAATCAGTTGATCCGTAAGGGCCGCGAAATGGCCCCGAACCGCACGAAGAGTCCCCAGCTCGAAGGTAACCCCTTCAAGCGTGGTGTATGTCTTCAGGTCAAAACCATGACCCCGAAGAAGCCGAACTCGGCCCTGCGTAAGATCGCCCGCGTGCGTCTGAGCAATGGCAAAGAGATCACGGCCTACATCGGTGGTGAGAAGCATAACCTGCAAGAGCATAGTCTCGTGCTGGTCCGTGGCGGTCGTGTACACGATCTTCCCGGCGTGCGTTATCACATCGTCCGTGGTAAGCTTGACTGCCAGGGCGTTCAAGGCCGTATGCAGTCCCGCTCGTGCTACGGCACGAAGCGTCCCAAGAAGAAATAATTCAATAACCTATTTACAGTACCTCCGGTCTGCGTGACCGGATACAGGGAAAGATGCAATGAACCAAGATCTCAATTCTCCAGACATGCTTGATGAACAAGCGGAAATCCAGGTCAACGAAGACGGTTCGATTACGCTCGCTCAGAGTGGAATCGCCGCCAAGGGCCCGGCTCCGATGCAGTGGGTTGGTGGCAACCTCAAGCCGGACACCCGTTTCGGCTCGTTGGTCGTCGCCAAGTTCATCAACTGCCTGATGTACGACGGCAAGAAGTCGACTGCCGAAGCGGTCTTCTACACCGCCATGGACCAGATCGCCGACAAGCTGAAGTCTGATCCATTGCCGGTATTCGACCAGGCGCTTGAGAATGCCAAGCCTTTGGTTGAAGTCCGTTCGAAGCGCGTTGGTGGTGCGAACTACCAGGTGCCCATCGAGGTCAGCCGCAAGCGTCAGCAGACGCTGGCCATCCGTTGGATCCTCGAAGCCGTGCGCAACCGCAAGGGCCGCCCGACTGCCGAAAAGCTGGCCCAGGAACTGGTCGACTGCTACAACAAGAGCGGCACCACCATCCAGAAGCGCGAGAACACCCATCGCATGGCTGAAGCGAACAAGGCGTTTAGTCACTTCGCATGACCGGGGATGGGGCCCCGGTCGTTCGGATCGGCGCAACGCGCCGATCCGAACTTCCTGCCCCAACCGGCGACACCGCAGCCGGTCCATCCTTGGAGGGGTGGCTGAGCGGTTGAAGGCACCGGTTTCGAAAACCGGCATTGGCGAAAGTCAATCGAGGGTTCGAATCCCTCCCCCTCCGCCAAATTTAAGCACCCCCGGCGCACGCTGGGGGTGCTTCTTTTTTTGGTTAAGTGCGGTGCGCCGGGGATGCTTAAATTTGGCGGTGAGGCAAGGTACTTACCCCACCGCCGCCAGGGACGGGGTCGGGCTGCGGCGGCACGTGGCCACGCAGGTGGCCACTCTTCGGCCGTCCTCGCGGTTCGAACCCTCCCCACCGCAGTGCTATTACCCGCGGCCGTATGCCTAGAAATGTTTGATCGGATTGGTGTTGAGGTAGGGGGCTTACTGTCGAAAGAATTGCCATAGCCAGTAGTGGAGGAGCATGCGCATTTTTCTCACGTCGGCCTGATATTGATGTGAGGAAATGCTGTGGATTTTCTCGACTTTCATCACTTTAAGCGAAAGACCGGTGCTCCACCTTGATGCATACGCAGACGGATTAGGCCGCAGTGATAGCACACATTGCGAAAGCCAAACGGCGGATGTGCCTCTGTCTCTGGCAGCCATAGATGTCCTTGCCAGCAGTTTGCTCCCGATCGCCAGATGCCGGTTTCTGCGGATGGTTGGTCGAATGATTGCATGGTGTGATGGTTGTCTGGGAGGAGGGTGACAAGAGGGTTTAGCAAATATATTAATAAGTTATCGATTTTGTCGGCGTGATTAGTCGTGAATAAAAATCTGCTTATGGGGAACTTCCCTATGAGCGATTGTTCAGAGCGATTCTGGTCACAATAAAAACCGGCGCGGCCGGCTGAATGGAGGATGGAGGCATTATGCCACCAGACAAGAAAAATCGGGAAGCAGGGTACAGGACCGCTAGAGTTAAACCCCATAATGGGGCAGTCCTTCAGCGAATTCGTTGCAAAAAAGCTGGATCTCATGGGTCTCAGCCAGCGTAAATTCGAAAATGCGCTAGGTTACAAAGACGGCGTTTTTCGTGATGTCATGAGCGACCGACGTCCTCCTCGCATCGAAGATCTCCCCGCCATGGCCGAGGTTCTCAAACTCACACCCGCCGAAGGCCGCACCTTACGTGAGCTGGCCTTGGATGCCCACG
>JAYVTR010000019.1:0-20118 GCA_043788625.1 Planctomycetota bacterium | reverse complement strand
GCGGGCCGGCCATTTTACAGATCTCGACCTTCTGGCAGCACGGACAGGCGGTGATTATCGACCTGCTGCCAGACGGCGACCTGGGCGGAAAGATCCGTGCCGCCAAGCGCAGCGGCGCCAAGCAGACCTTGCCCAATTTGCTGGCGGAGTTGCTGCCCAAGCGCCTGGTCCAGGCGTGGGTCACACGTTACCACATCCCCGAATCCGTGCATCAGTTGAGCGAAGCCGAGATCGAGCGCATCGCCGCCACCATCCACGCCTGGACGGTGTTGCCGGACGGCACCGAAGGCTACCGCACCGCCGAAGTCACCCGCGGCGGCATCGACACCGATGAGCTGTCATCGAAGACCATGGAAGCAAAAAAAGTTCTCGGGCTGCACTGCATCGGCGAAGTCGTCGACGTCACCGGCTGGCTGGGCGGCTATAATTTCCAATGGGCATGGGCGTCAGCCCATGCCGCCGCCAATGCCGTTTAGAAATGCCGTTTAGAGTGGCTTAAAGCACCAGCTCCTGGCGACCGGGATGCAGGGAAATGTGCGCGGTGCCCCAGCACAGCTCGCCACTGAGTCCAGGAGGCAGCTCGATGATGGCGAGCAAGCGAGCCCCCTCTTGTCGCAGGTCAACCATGATGGGGCCCAGCGGATGCGCCACGCTGCCGGCAGCCGACGCCAATGACCCGAGGCACGGCGCGATGCGCACACTCGTAAAACCAGGTGTCGCCGGACGCACCCCAAGGATGGTCGCCAAGCGATGAAACAGCGGATGTGCTGACCATGCATGGCAATCAGAGCGGCCTTCGCCGCCAAAGGCCTCAGGCGTGGTGACCAGACCCAACTCACGGCTGGCGTGCCACTCGTCGAGTCGCGCCAACAGCAGATCGATGCGTCCGAAACGACCATAGATCTCGAACAGATAGTGCGAGAAATAAGCTGTGGTGCGCATGAGCTGCGGCGCGGTGAACAACTGCGCGGCAAGGAACTGGTTGCGCTCTGGCGACAGGCAGCCGCTCAGCAGCGCAAGAATCAGGCTGTGCTCGCTGTTCTCTTCATTGACGGCAAGCGACTCGCGATAACAGCCACGCGCCGTGTCCCAGAAATTCGTCTCGATAGCCGCCAGCAAGCTTGTGCGATGACGTATGGCTCGGGTCGCCAGCTCGGGCTCGCCATGCCAGTCTTCCAAATCCGCCCACTGGCCAAGGGCCAACACCAGCTGCCATTGCAGGACCAGGCTGCGACCGCCTTCTTCACCACCCGGTGGCGTGCCGTAGGTGAATCCCTCCGCGGCATCGACGAAGTTCCACGCTGGCGGACTCGGCCACAATCCATCACTGCCGAGGTCGGCGATGAACCGATCAAGCACGTCGCGCACGCCATGCAGCCAAGCCCGCGGTGGGGCTGCGCGCGACCACGCATAGTCGTGGATCATTGCTACCCACCACAGCGTGAACGGCGGAATCAGCTTGGGCACGCCGCAGGGATAGGCATCCGGCACCAGACCTCTGCCAATGGTCCTGCCGCTGTTGAACAGGTCGAGACAGCGCTGCGGCAGACGTGCATCGGCACTCAACACATACGTGAGCAATGCCTGGATGCGCGTGTCGCCGACGTACATCAGCTGTTCGTAATGCGGGCAATCGAGGTAGGTCTCATGCGCGCAGGCCTGCCAGGTAGCGATGCATGACCGGTGCATGAGCGCGGTGGCGTGATCATCGTCATGACTGCCACCACTGATGGCAAACGGATAACCCGTGGCCACCGCGTGAAAGGCATGCAGGTGCAATGGCTGTTCGGCAGTATCGATCGCCACCTCTAGCCAACGTCCGGCCCGCCACCACAAGGTACGCCAGGCGCAATCGCCACCCGCTGACAACAGCACATCAGCCGCCGCCCGCACCCTGCCACCAGCAACCGGATCACGATGACCCTTACGCTCACCATGGCTGCCACTGCGCAGCAATGCTTCGGTGACAGCAATCGCGATGCGCGCACCGGTACCACCGCTGAGCACGATTTCTGGGCGCCCACACCAATAGCGCACCGTATCGATCAGCACCCGTACCCGTGTCTGTGGCGGAATGACCAAGGGCACACCGCCGCTGATGAGCTGCTGCCACGGCGCATTGAGGCCAGCCTCAGCAGTCCATGGTGAACCGCCAGGCTGCGCATCCACCGCCCGCACTACCAATCCGGTCGCCGGTGCATCGCGCTGAGGTGGCAGGCTCGCCGGCACCAGCAATCGCACCGGAGCCAGCAACATGGTGTCGCCACTATTGCCGGCCTGGCCGGAGCGCGGCGTAAGCCACTCGCTTGGCGGCACTGCCAGATCAAGAGATTCAACCGAGCCCGCACCGATGCCGGTGCCGGCGGCTTCGGACATACCGGTGAAGCGGTAACCGGCTAGACGTTGGACCTGCCATGGCGCCCGACCAGTGGAAAAAATATCGAGTTCAGGTTGATCGGAGATGCACAAGAAGCCGGGCCCCAGGCTGCGCTGCGCCCACGGAGCCAGACGCCCCAGGGCCCACACCTTGGCCTCAAGCACATGGCCACCGGCAGCCAATTCAACGGCGTAGCTTTCATATGCCCAGCGTTGCTCGTCCGAACGCTCTGGACCATTGCCGACTCGCCTGCCATCGAGCCACAGCTCATAGCGCTCGTCAGCGCTGACATGCAGCCGCGTGCGCAACGACGTGACCAGATCGAGCACCAGACGATACACCAGCACCACCGGTGTGGTCCATTCCAGCGGAGGCGACAGCCAGCGCGCCGGCCACGCATCAGCGGGGGCCCATGGCAAGCCCCCCAGCAACGGTGGAGCGGCAAACGGCGGGGTGTCGATTAAAACGCGGGTCATGGTCGACTGAAGGCTCATTGCCGCAGCATACCATGTTCTAGCCGCATCGGCCATGGATCCCGGCGTACCGACCTGGACAATTCCTCGTGCTCATCCACGTCCCGTCTACGCCGTTCAGCCCCTGGCTGCGCCTGGCGCACATTGTCCATTGGCGGGCTTCGCCGGCCACCGGCAGCGGTACCCGTCGGCGCTTACGCGACTGGAAATTCTTGTTGCAGATCAGCGGCAAGAGCTGGCTGTGGTATGCTGAAGCCGGTGGCAGTTGGCCGATGTTACCGGGTGATATCGCCCTGGTACCGCCCGGATGCGATTACGCTTGGGGCATTCCCGACGGCAGCCACCTGAGCGTTCACTTCGATCTGCATGCCCAGCCACAACTGATCGCACCACAAATGGTCGAGATCCTCGGCGGCCCGGTGGAGCAGCGCGCTTTACGCACGTGTCCACGTCTGCGCCTGCACCTGGGCAGCAGCGTGCATGAGTGCTTGGCGGTAGTGCGCAGCGGATCGCTGCGTCGCTGGCGTGAGCGCCTTCAGCCGCTGGTGCAGCAGTGGTCGCGGCATGATCTCGGGAAGCCCGCGGCGCGCTTGCAGGCGGCAGGCATCTTATCCACCGCGGTTGCCGACTGGTTGGATCTCGCACGGGTCACGCCACCGCGCAGCGCGCCGGCGCACGCGGCGGTGCTGGCAGTGCTCGACCGGCTTGCCGCCGGCCCACCTACGCGCGAGTTTGATCTTGCCGCTTTGGTGCATGCCACCGGTTTGGGCGAAACCGCCCTGCGCAGCGCCATGCGCAGTCTTACCGGCATGACTCCGCGCGCCTGGCTCGAACAGCGCCGGGTCGAACATGCGCTCGGCCTACTGCGGGATGGTGGAGCCACGGTCAGCGCCGCGGCGGCGGCGGTCGGCTATCCCGACCCCTTCCATTTCACCCGCGTTTTCCAGCGCGTGACCGGCTATCCGCCAAGCCGCTGGCTCGCCGCGCATCGCTCGTAAGCGAATTATTTCTTGCCGGTCTTGGTCTTGGCCGTTGGCGGCGCTATCGGCTCCACCGATTCGAGCTGCGTTTGCATGTTATTCAGCTGATCATAAAAAGCCGGGTCGACCGAGGTCTCCTTGGCTTTTTCCACCAGCTTCAGCGTCGGCTTCAAGCTCTTTTCACGATGTTCGGCGGTTGCTGCTAAAACTGCGAGCACCTGCTGCTTCAACTTGTAGAGACTATCAGCGTCCTTGAACCACGTAGGCATGGCCCCCGCCCAGAGCTTGTTCAACTCAGCGAATTTCTTGCGGAACACATCCGGCTCTTCAGACAGTAGGGACACCATCGTCGACACCGCGGCCAGATACTCGCTCATCACCGGGGCGACCAGGGTCTCTATGCGCTTTTGACGTTCGCTGTCCAAGGCCAGGCATCGCGTACCGACCAGCAAAGCCGCCAATGGCTTGCGGCGCTTATCGAGATCGCCGGCAAGCGGCAGCTTGTCGCAGTCGACAAGCAATTTATCGGCGATCTTCAAATCGGTCGCCAATGGCATGCGCCAGTCGGCAATGACATTCTTGTCACCCTTGTCGAGCTTGATGCTGCTCTTGGCCGCATCCTTAGCGAAGCTGACCTCGACCTCATCCGTGGTCGGCAGACTTGCCCACCAGCCACCTCCTGGCCCGGTGGTCATGGTCGTGCCAGCCACCGTCACCTGCGCTCCGGAAACCCCTTCGTCGAGATCGTACATGCCGTTGTGATTAGTATCACTGTAGACGGTGCCGCCGGCATGGCGCTTGGCCGAGCCGGAGCCGAGGATCATCACCAACGTCCAATGGTCTTTGCCGCCGGACATGGCGATGCCCACTTCCCGCAGCCCCGGCCGATGGATTTCGGGACTGGCGTATTTCGGCCAGGTGGCTTTTTTATCCGGGGACGAGGATTCACCGATGATCTGCGCCATGGCCAGATCATAGGCCGCTTGCGGTGAGGCGGCATCGACAGCCAGCAAGAGAATCGTTTCGGCCGTTTGCTTATAACCAACCTTGGCCAGCACACCGGTGACCTCGTTCGGCTGTTCGACTAGCGGTTTGGCGCCCGCCGTCATGACCTCGTGCGCGGCTTGATTGAGCAGTGGATTGAAGACCAGCCCCGGAACATTGCCAGGCTTGAAAAAGGAACGCGTCCAGGCGAGCGAGAGGATGGTGACCTGCTGACGACCGAGCTCCGCACGCAGCCGTTCATCACCGCGCATGCGATCCGCGCGGTGGGAGTTGAGTCGTTGGTAGATCGTCACCTCGTCACCGGTGGGAGAGGACGATACGGCGGGGGCTTCAACAGCCATCATCGCATTCGCAACCATCATCGATAAAAAAAAGCTGCGCATGGGTGATCCCGAGGAAATTACCGACTTCACATGTGAAATCAGCAAGGCCCTCGACTTTATCACCCACCATCAAGGGTGCCAGTGCAGGCAAGATCCTAGCTGATCGGCGGCCCAGGATTCAGCTCATGTATGGCTTGACGCACGGTAGCCAATTGCTCGGGGGTGGTGGTGATCGCACTCAGCAGCTGGCGCAAACACAGACATTGCTCTGCCAACTTCCGTCCCACCGGCGAAAGCGAATAGCGCGGCTCAGACGGTGGCAGTCCCAAACGGCTCGCAAAGCCACGTTCAACCAGCTCATCAAGCACGCGATAGAGGGCTGGAACGCTGCCCGCCGGGCGCTTTTTGGTGGCCTCTGAACGCAACTTGCCAACCAGGCTGCGGGCGGTGCGCGGCCCTTTAAGCAGAATTACCAGCAACTTCTCGATCACCATGCCCTCGACAGAAACAGTGCTTGGTTGGGGGACGATGGACATAAGGCGGCTTCCTGGAACTGACGGGCAAACGGTAGGCGCGGCGAGGAAGATGGAAGGTCAGACGGGCATCGACAGGCTCCTAGCCTAACGCCGACCGGCGGCTATTCTGCTCACCGTACGCCTTTCCCGCTGCTTTGGAGTCCGCATGGCCGTCAACGTTCGTATCCCCTCGGTGCTGCGCACCCTGACCAATGGTCAAGAGACCATCGCGGTCTCCGCGGCTACGGTTGATGAAGCGCTGGCTCAGCTCGAAGCGGCGCATCCCGGCATGCGTGCCCGACTGTGCGACGAAAATGGCAAACTGCGGCGGTTTATTAATGTCTTCGTCGGCGAGGAGGATATTCGCTTCCTCGATGGCCAAGCAACAGCGGTCAAAGATGGAGAATTGATCGACATCGTTCCCGCCATCGCTGGCGGTTGAACCATGGCCGAGGCTGATGCCCTTGCCGCCAATGCCCTGATGGCATTGCGGCTCGATATCACCAATCATGGCGTGCGCCTGAGCGACGATCTGCTGGCTTCGGGTTTTGCCTTGGGCCTTGCAACCGATGGCCACAACGGTGGCGCCGAAGGCATTGACCTCATCCTTCCGGGAAACCGCTGGGTGAATGTCTCGGTAGCGGCGAGCTATGCCCGGACCTCGCCGTTCTTGTTGTTGGCGACGCCATCGGGGATGGTTTTGCGCCATCCTTCGCGCGGCGACCTGCCGGTGCGTCTACCGGATACGGCGCGCTTCCGGCATGCCCGTACCGCCTCGGGCCGCTCCTGTGGCGACATCGGCGCCATTCATGGCCCGTGGTTGGTTGCCGCCCCCTTTGCCCCTGACCCGGCTCAGGGCCTGGATCTGCCGCAACGTTTTCTTGGTCTACCAACCTACCGTCCAGCTGATGCCGCGCGCTGGAGCATCGACGAGGTCGTCACCTGCGCGCAAAAAGCCTATGCCGTCGGCGGCGTCAGCCTGATCCACCTGGAAGTTGGTCAGGTGCTGTTCGATGATGGCGGCCTGGCCGCCGTAACGCCCTACATCACGGCCCTCAAAAGAGCCCTGCCGGTACTGGTGTCGCTTACCGCCCTGCCCCCTGCTCAACCCGAGGCGGTTCGGGCACTGTATAAATCCGGCTGTGATGCATTGGCTTATCATTTGTTGGCATGGAATGCGACCGCTGCTGCCGCTGCCGCTCCGCAGCGCAGCGCCGTCATCAGTCAGGCGCGGATCCTCAGTGCTCTGCGCGCCGCGGCCGCGTGTTTTCCACGTGGCGCCGTCAGCACCGATCTGCTGGTGGGCCTTGAGCCCTTGGCCAGTGCCGAGCTGGGCCTCGAGGCGCTGACCGCTCAAGGCATCGTGCCCAACCTCACCGTTTTTCGGCCCCTGCCCGGCGCCGAAAGCGCCGCCCCGGCGGGCGACCTCGTCGCCACCGGCCCGCTGTTAACCTTGATGGATCACCGGCGCGTGCTCATCCAGCGCCATGGCCTGTGGCACAGCCGGGTACGTGGCTTTCCACGCACGCTGGCCGGCGTTGAGCGCTATGCGCCCGACTGGCGCGATCGCCTGTACTGCCGCCTGCAGCGCATGTTGCGCTAGCTGAGCTCAGCTAAACTAAACTGAATTAAACTATAGCGGCCCGCTGGGCGGGGCGACGATGACTCGGTCGAGGCTGGCGGTAGCGGGCAGCACAATCGCCAGGCGAATCACCGCCGCCACATCACTGGCCCGGCACATGCGGGTGCGGTCAAGAGCGGTGCCGGCCGGCCACACCTCGGTATCGGTGGCTCCCGGAGCGACCACCGTCACGCGGACATTGGTGCCGCGCAATTCTTCACGCACGCAGCGCGACCACGCTTCGAGCGCGGCCTTGCTGGCGGCATAGGCGCCACAGCCGGTAAAAGCCGATTCCGCGGCGACCGAACTCACATTGACGATGGTGCCGCCGCGCGCGCCGCGCAGATGCGGCAAGGCCGCCTGGGTCACCAGCATCGGTACCAGGACATTCAGGTGCCACTGTTCTTGCACGTGCTCGGGCGTCAGTGCGCCGATGGCGGCGGTGGCATAGATGCCGGCATTGTTGACGATGGCATCCAGGCGCCCGGCCTTGGCGATGGCTTCGTCGATCACTCGACGCGGGACATCGGTGCCGGTGAGATCAGCGGTGATGCCCCACGCCGCACCCCCCAGTTCCTGCACCAGGGCGGCCAGGCGCTCGGTACGCCGTCCAACCAGCACCAGACGATGGTCGGCAGCGAGGGCGCGCGCCGTCGCCGCCCCGATTCCAGAAGTAGCACCCGTGATTAAGACCGTGGGAAGGCTCATGTGGTGATTAGAATAAGCGGAAGCAGCGACTGCAATGCATCTGTACCGGCAAATAGTCCTGGCAAATAGTCCCGGTAAATAGTACCGGCAATTGCGTTCACGCATCGCCGATCATCCTCAGGCACATGCAATCCCCCATCCCCGTTGCGATCCTCGGCGCCACAGGCTATGCTGGCGAGATCTCTGTCCGCATTCTGCTGAATCACCCTGGCTTCCGCATGGTGCATATCGGCAGCGACCGGATGGCGGGCCAGGCCCTAGCCCAAGTGGTACCGGCGTTTGCCGGTGAAACCGACTTGGTCTTGGCGCCCGACACGGTCGAAGCCATCTTGGCCAGCGGTGCCAAGGCGGTGATCCTCGCTAAAAAAAGCGTCGAGGTGACCAAGGTGGTGCCCTCACTCCTGGCGGCGGGTCTCAAGCTGGTCGATATCGGCGCTGAATTCCGATTGCGCGATCCGGCGGCGTACCGGCACTGGCACAAGGAAGAGCATCACTGCCCCGAACTCTTGCCGGAAGCCGTCTATGGCCTGTCGGAGATCCACACCGACGCCATCCGCCAGGCACGGGTGGTGGGCAACCCCGGATGCTATGCCACCTCGATGCTGTTGCCGCTGCTGCCGTTGATGAGCGCAGGCCTGGTCGAGCTGGGCGCGCCGCTGATCGCCATCGGCTACAGCGGCATCTCGGGCGCGGGCAAGAAATTCGTCGAGGGCAACAACAACCTGTTCTATGCCATGGACGGCAACCTGCATTCTTACAAACCGGTCGGCCACCAGCATACCGGCGAAGTCGACCAGGAGCTGAGCGTTGCCGCCGGCACCCCGCTGCACCTGAGCTTCGTGCCACACCTGGCACCGCTGACGCGCGGCATCCACACCACGCTTACCGTCACCCTGGCGCCGGGCGCCACCCTTGAGCAGGTCAACCACGCATGGCGCACGACCTACCTCGATCGGCCGTTCATCCGCGTTCGGCCAGGACCGCAGCAGGTGGAGGTCGGCAATGTCGCCGGCACCAATTTCGCCGATTTCGGCGCGGCAGTGGATGGCCGCACGCTGATCATCGCCTCGGCGATCGACAATCTGGTGAAAGGCGCCAGCGGCCAGGCGGTGCAGAACCTCAACCTCATGTACGGTTACCCCGAGGTTATGGGCCTGTTAGGCCGCGGTATTTAGGAGCGTCGCAGGATATGCCTGAGACTATCTTCGACATACCCCTAGTTTTTACGGTAATTTCGTTGTCTCTGAATCCATTATCAGCACCATCTGCCGCTGTAGCCTGCTTTAAAAACTAACGGAATATTCTGATCATGCGTTTACGACTGGTACCATCGCTTTTCTTTATGTCAGCGTGGAGCTGGGCGGCAGATCTCACTCCAGCACCAGCACCAATCCCTGTGCCGGCAGTAATCGAAGTCCGGCTTGCAGATGGCAAGGACCTCCTCGCCCGTTGGGATAAAACCCCGTGGGCAAAGATGTGGGCTGATCCGGCACTGAAACCGTTGCACAAGCCTTTCGATGAGAGCCAGGTCGAAGCTGCAAAACATCTGGGCAGCACCCCACTCGAGCTATTGGCAGCCATGACCAATGCCGTGCTCATGGTGCATGCCGCGCCGGCGACCTATGCCGGCAAACAAGCACTTCCTCTATCGGTCCAGGCTGGTGCCGATTTTGCTGCCTTGGCCGCCAAGCTGTTCACGTTCTTGAAGGAAAGCGGCAACACCACGCAAGAAAGCATTCCTGCCACGGTTGCTGGCGCCGATGAGGCGATCAGTGATGTCAAACAGCCGGCGGCGGTTCTTGCGCGTTTTGCCAATGGCATCGCGTTTGGCTTCCAGACCCCACCACTGCCGCCACTGCCACGCACGCCTACGCGTGATGAGCTGTTCGCGCATATCGATATCGCAGGGTTATTAGATGTGCTCGCCGCGACCATGCCTACCGGTCGCGAACATGAAGCTATCATGCAGTCGAAAAAACAGTTTGCCGAACTCAAGATCACCGAAGCTTCGTATCACCTGCATATCGTACCCGAAGGTTTCCTCGAAGACCTTGATATGGGTGCCTTCAAGCCCATCGGCTACCAGGCCGTCGATCGCACCTTGCTGGCCCGCCTACCGGCCACCGTCCTCATGGTTGGAGCGGTTGGCTATGATGGGGTCGCCGCTTGGAAACTGCAGCGCGGCAACTTGCTGGCAAGCTGGGCGCAATTTGTCGGGACCGACGCGGCCGACAGTGATGCCACTGAAAAGGCGATCAACGACAGGCTCAAGGAGTTCGGTATCAATGCTTCATTGAATGAAATTTTCGCCGGCCTGACCGGCACCTCGTTCATCGCCGTTACGCCGTCGATGCCCTTCCCCGCCCTGACCGTGGCATTGCCGCGTTCAGGGGTGGCTGACAAACTCATAGCCTTTGGCCTCAGCAAGCTTGGCACTCAGCCACCGGTTGAGGGTGCCTCGATTGTCATCCCTATACCCAATGCGCCGGTGGCCGTCACCTTGGTCTGCGACAAATCGTCATGGCTGGTCAGCAGCGACGCCGTGCTCGCTGATCAATGGCTCACCGGCTCAGTGAACAACGGCTGGAACGATACACCCGCTGGAAAATTGGCTTTAAGCAAAGCGCCGGCTGATGCGTACCTGATCGGCGCCAGCGATACCCCAGCCGTGGTCCGTCTGCTCGCCGGCTATGCAGGCATGGGCCTGACAATGGCGAAAAAGCTCACTCCTGAGCAACGCCAAGCAATCCTTCAGGGGCTGAATGTGTTGGCCGCCAACGCCGCCACCGGTTACGCCATAGCCGGCACCGTCAATGGTCGCCAGACCACCGAGATCCGCAGCCTTACCGGCGTGGTTCCGGGCGTCTTCATCATCGGCGGCATAGCCGGTGGTATTGCCTACATGCGGCAACAAGCAGTCCATGACCAGCCCGGGCTTGAAAATGCTGACCCCGAGGCCGTCATCGACCCGAACGAACCCGTCACTGTTTTGCGTCAGCGCATCTTGCCTGCCGAAGAACAGTTCAAAAGCGGCCTGTACCGCGACCAAGACGCGGATGGGGTCGGCGAGTATGGACTCTTGTCTGAGCTCACCGGTCGCCGTGACGTCGGCGAAGGTCAGCGCCTGGCGCTGATTTCCGGTCCGCTCGGACGCGGCGCCACGGTCGGTGGTTACTCATACACCATCTATCTCCCGGGCGGTACCACCCGCGTGGCCGATGACGGGAAAACCGAAACCCGCGCGACGGTCCAAGCCAACTCCGAAGCCCAGGAAACATCATTTGTCGCCTACGCCTGGCCCGCCCATAACAAAGAAGGCATGATGTACGCCCTGGTCAACGACGTCGTCTATCAATCTACCTACAGCGGTATGCCACCGGCGTGGAATGCCGTCTTTGGCGGGGGCAGCTTCGAGGCCAAACCAGTGTGGAAGATGGTGTCCGACTCGAGCCGTAAGCCCGACTTATCGCCGGCTGCTCCCGAACCCGCAAACGTCCCCTGAGATTTCATGCTCATCCGCCCACGCCGTAATCGTACATCTGCTGGTTGGCGTGCCCTGGTACGCGAAACAGTGTTGACCTCTGACGATCTGGTCTTGCCGCTCTTTGTGCACCACGAGACGGTTGACGCGCCGATTGCGGCAATGCCAGGCTGTGCCCGCCAATCGATTGCCAACACGGTCACCACGGCGCGTCAGGCACATGCTTTGGGCATCCACGCGGTCGCCTTGTTCCCAGCCCTGAGCGCAGCTGAGAAATCGCCGACGGCAGATGAAAGCGTTAATCCTGAAGGGTTGCTGCCACGCTGCGTCCAAGCTGTGAAAGCCGCCTTACCCGAGCTGGTAGTGATCACCGATGTGGCCTTGGATCCGTACTCCACTGACGGCCACGACGGCTTGGTGCGCGATGATCTAATCGTCAACGACGAGAGCCTACCAATCCTGGCGGCGATGGCGGTGGCCCAAGCCCGTGCCGGCGCCGACATGGTCGCCCCCAGCGACATGATGGATGGTCGGGTACGTGCAATTCGCGAGGCTTTGGACGCGGCTGGTTTCACCCACGTGGGCATCCTCAGTTATTGCGTTAAGTACGCCTCAGCATTTTACGGTCCTTTTCGCGAGGCCCTCGATTCAGCACCGCGTTTCGGCGATAAGAAGACTTATCAGATGGATCCCGCCAATGTCCGCGAGGCGTTGCGCGAAGTCGCCCTCGACGAAGCCGAAGGCGCTGACTGCCTGATGGTCAAACCGGGCCTGCCCTATCTCGATGTGATCCGCGCCGTGCGTCAGGCCACCACCTTGCCGGTCGCGGGTTATCAAGTCAGCGGCGAATTCGCGATGCTCAAGGCCGGCGCCGAAAAAGGTTGGATCGATTACGACCGTTGCCTGCTCGAAAGCCTTACCGCCTTCAAGCGCGCCGGTTGTGATCTCATTTTCACCTATGGCGCCATCGACGCAGCCCGCCTGCTGCGCCGCTGAATCAGGTATCCGACACGTCCTTAAATTTTCCGATACTCATTGCCCTCGCCCCAGGTGTCAGCTAGTGGCGGCACCGCCCCGTACACTGGCCGTTCACAATGGCCAAGAAATGCTCCCCACATGCTGAAGGTCGACTGGCTGGCGATCAGAGCATCAGAGGTCGCCATGGCGCTAATGTCATTCAGTGGATTCCCTTTGGGGGCGCGGGTGATGCGGGGATCACGCAAAAGAGGCCCTAATTCGGCGTCCGTCCCATCCGAATAGACCAACACCCGTTTAGCCGCAAAACCATCGGCTTCTACCCGTGCCAATGCGCCCAGAAACCAATCCATGCTGTTGGCAGTATTGGTGACGGTCGCATGCATTCCCGAGATGCCGCCTTCGGGTGTCCGTACGAAATCACCCAAACGTACATGCATAGCCACTGTGCCCTTTCCCGAACGCAGATGAGCCGGTTTGCTCATCGCGAAAAAACCCTTTTTGATCAGTTCCCGATGATCCCAAAGTGGAGCGAACATCGACTTCATGCCACAGAAATTGTAGGTCTCACCTGATTCGAATGTGGGTAGAGCCGCCGCATGTGAAACGTGGTAGCCACCTTTGAATAAAACCCGCCGACCATGCGCACTCACACCTGAAATATATCCTTCATGCGGCGGACGAAATAATCCGGAGTACCAACGCATATCAAGATCGCCACGCAAGAGCCGCGCAGGTTTGAGGGAGGACCAAGATGGCCACACCACACGTCCACCGAAATTTTTCGCCGATAAATGCGCCCTCGCCCATGGGAATAGCAAATTGCCGAGTCCGGGTCCACCGACCCGGAATAAACCGACGTCAACTCCATCAAAACGCGGAATTGCCAACCAGTTAGTCGATACCATGTAAAATCCCCTGCATAGGCATTGAATGTTATCCGACATCTCGGTCTTCTTACATACGTAAGTCTAAATAACGTAGCAGGCAATAATTATCGGCCAAGTAGAAACTAACTATTGTATTAATTTAAACCCAGCCGTTGGTGATACTTATTCATTACTTTGATGTATTGAGCTGGATAAAATGTGTTTTTTAAGAGGAATTCAATATATCTGTTGTTTAATCACTACAAATCACTAGCGTAATATCATTTTATTAATAGGTTATTTTCCTGTGATTGAGCCGATGAATGACCCTATGAAATGTTGATTTAATGAATTCGTATTGAATAAAATACACGTGACATAAAAACCATCCACGCACGCGTCTTCATCCATTCTATGAGACTATCACCATGCGCTTACTCCTCATCTTCGCGACGCTGTTGTGTTCAATCGTCGGGATGGTCGTTTGCGCCGCTGAATCGGCCCCGCTGGCGATTGCAGTGATCCCCAAAGGCACCACCCATGAATTTTGGAAAGCCGTAGAAGCCGGGGCGCACGAGGCCGAAAGAGAATTGAACGCCGCCGGCAAGCCGGTGAAAATCATCTGGAAAGGGCCACTGCGTGAAGACGACCGAGCTTCACAAATCGACGTAATCCAGAACTTCGTCGCCAAGGGCGTTTCCGGAATCGTCCTGGCCCCCCTCGATTCCAAGGCCCTGGTGGCGCCGGTCGAGATGGCCGCGGCAGCGGGTATTCCAACAGTGATCATCGACTCCCCACTCGACAGTTCGATGCCCATCAGCGTGGTCGCCACCAACAATCGCAGCGGTGGTACGTTAGCCGCTGAGTGCTTGGCCAAGGCGGTAAGTGCGAAGGGCAAAGCCCTGATGCTGCGCTATAATGTGGGTTCGGCATCAACCGAATTGCGCGAAGAAGGCTTCATGACCGGCATCAAGGCCTATACGGACATCAAGCTCGTATCGCAAGATCAGCACGCCGGGGCGACACGCGAAAGCGCTCTGACTACAGCACAGAACCTCCTCAATCGCTGGGGCAGTGACCTGAACGCCGTCTTTACCCCGAATGAATCCTCAACCGCCGGCATGGCCCTGGCTTTGCAGGAAGCCGGGTTGGCAGGAAAGGTCGTCCATGTCGGTTTTGACGCCAGCCCAACCCTGCTGCAAGCCCTGCGCGAAGGCCGCATCCACGGCCTGGTTGTGCAGGATCCATGGCGCATGGGCTATCTGGGTGTGCGTACCTGCGCGGCGCATCTGCGTGGCGAAAAAGTCGAAGCGCACGTCGACACACCGCTGGCGCTGGTGACCAAGGACAACCTCGATACCCCCGAGATCCAGGGCCTGATCAAAGGTGGCAAGCATTGAGCAGCCGAGCACCACGGCCATGGCTCCCCTTGCTATGACTTCCGTCAGTTCGGCGCCGCGACTGATCATCACCGGCATCAGCAAACGTTTTGGGCCGACCATCGCCCTCGATGGGGTCAACCTGGCGGTGCAGGCTGGCAGTTGCTTGGCGCTTATCGGCGAAAACGGCGCCGGAAAATCGACCTTGATGAAGGTGATCAGCGGTGCGCACGCGCCTGATGCCGGCACCATACAGCTGGATGGCGTGGCCTTCGCCCCGACCGATCCGGCCGATGCGCGGCGCCAAGGGGTGGCCATCGTCTATCAGGAGTTGACCCTCGCCGGGCATTTGAGTGTCGCCGAAAACATCGTGCTCGGGACCACCCCGTCACGTTTCGGTTTTGTCGCGCCCCGCCAACGCGACGCCATCGCCCGTTCGGCCCTAGCGTTGCTGGGCGTCAACGACCTTGATCCGGCGACCCCCGCTGGCGGCTTGTCGGTGGCGCGTCAGCAGCTGGTCGAAATCGCCCGCGCGCTGGCACTGGGCATTCCCAAGCTGCTGGTCCTCGATGAGCCGACCGCCAGCTTGACCGCCACTGACGCGGCGCGCCTATTCAGCGCTATCGATCGCCTCAAAGCCGCCGGCGCGGCGGTGCTGTTCATCAGCCATCACCTGGAAGAGTGCCGCCGGGTCGCCGACCGCTGGCTGGTGTTGCGCGATGGCGCCAGTGTCGCCACCGGGGTGATGGCCGAAGCCACCGAAAATGACCTCATCCGGCTCATGGTCGGGCGCGAGCTCAGTGAACTGTTTCCACACGTGCCGCATAAAATCGGCGCGCCGCTGCTGACCGTCAACCACCTGGCCGGCCGCCACCTGCCCAGCGATGCCTCGTTCACCCTGCATGCCGGCGAGATCTTCGGCATCTTCGGCCTGGTCGGCTCGGGACGCACGGAAATGCTGCGCTGCCTGTTCGGCTTGGACGCGATGAAGGAGGGCTCGCTGACCCTGCACCAGCATCCGCTCGTCGGCACCGGCCCTCGCGCCCGTCTCGATGCCGGCATCGGCCTGGTCAGCGAGGATCGCAAGGGCGAAGGCTTGGCGCTCGGTCTGTCGATCGCCGACAACCTGTGCCTGACCAGACTGCAGCCCTTTACCGCCTACGGCATGATCGATAGACGCCAGCACCATGCCGCGACGGCAACCTGGATGCAGCGTCTGGGAGTGAAGGCCAGCGACCCCGCCCAGGTCATCGGCCACCTTTCCGGCGGCAACCAGCAAAAGGTCGCCATTGGCCGTCTGCTGCACCACGACGCGAATATTCTCTTGCTCGATGAACCGGACCCGCGGCATCGACGTCGGCGCCAAAGCGCGGGTCTACCGCCTGATCGGCGAATTAGCCGCCGAGGGCCGGGCGCTGATACTGGTTTCGAGCTACCTCCCCGAATTGCTCGGGCTCTGCGACACCATCGCGGTGATGCGTCGTGGTCGGCTGTTGTCAGCGCAGCCGATGGCCGAGCGCGACGCCCACGCCATCCTTACGGCCGCCCTCGGCCAGGAGACCGCATGACGGCAAATGCCACTTCCGCCTCGTGGTGGAAATTATCCCTCACCACCCTCGGACCTTTTTTCGCCCTGATTTTATTATGGCTCGGGTTTGCCTTGGCCGTGTACGTGAACGCCGGACCCGACGACAATCCATGGAGTTTCATGGCTTGGCGTAATCAAAGCCTGATCCTGGTGCAGTCGTCGATCATCAGCATCGGCGCCTGCGGCATCGTCATGGTCATCGTTGCCGGCGGCATCGATCTGTCGATCGGCTCGGTGATCGCGCTTTCGAGCGTGATCGGCGCCATGGTGCTTCGCGCTGGCGGCGATCCGCTGCTGGCGATTGCCGCTGCAGTCGGCATCGGCCTGGCGGTGGGGGCTGGCAACGGGTTCATCGTCGCCGTCACCGGGATCACGCCATTCATCGTCACCTTGGGCACCATGGGTATCGCCCGCGGCATGGCCAAAGGTTTTGCCGACAACCAAACCGTCAATCTGCAACCCTCGTGGCTGGACTGGATCATGCGGCCGTTCGCGGCGGCGGCTGATCCGTGGTGGCTCAAGCTCATGCCGGTGGCCCCGGGAGTATTGCTCGCGGCCGTGGTGGCACTGGCCACTGCTGTCTTGCTGCGCCGGTCGGTGTTCGGGCGGCATCTCTATGCCATCGGCTCGAATCCCGCCGCCGCCCGGCTGTGCGGCATCAAAGTGCGCGCCACCACCGTTGCCGTCTATGCCTTGTCGGGGGCCTTGATCGGCCTGGCCGGCATCCTCGAGACCGCCAAGCTGCACCAGGGTGATCCGACCACCGCCAACGGCCGTGAGCTGGACGTCATCGCCGCGGCGGTGATCGGTGGAGCTTCGCTCGCCGGCGGCACGGGCACAGCGCTCGGAGCGGTGCTCGGGGCGCTGATCATGGGGGTTCTGCGCAATGGCAGCCAGCTGCTCGACTGGCCCACCTGGGTGCAGGAGATCATCATCGGCGTGGTCATCGTCGTGGCGGTAGGCATCGATCGTTGGCGCGCCCATCGTGCCTGACCGACATACCGCCACCTCCCTCTTTATTTCGAGACCTCTGCCAGTGGAAATCACATGCACCACCGATTCGGCCTTTTCCTTACCCTCGCACTCGGCCTCGCCGTGCCGACGCTGAGCCCGGCGGTGGAGGGCGGGCCGGCGGTGCTGCCGGCCACGCAGCGTCCCGCCCTCGACGTGATCACCGACATGCAGCAATGGAGCGCCGCGTGGGCTGACCGCACGCAGATCAGCGGTGACAGCGCCTGTCCGGCAAGCGGCCCGATCCTGTGGTACCGCCGCCCGGCGGCCGACTGGTACCAGGCCCTGCCCTTGGGTAATGGACGGCTCGGGGCGATGGCCTTTGGCGGCGTCACTGATGAATGCCTGCAGCTCAACGAAGACCGCCTGTGGGGCGGGCAGCCGGTCAATGCCAGCAACCCGGCGGCCTTGGCGGCGTTGCCGGAAGTGCGGCGATTGTTGTTTGCCGGCGAAACCCAGGCCGCCACCAAATTGGGTGGCGAAACCATGCTCGGCAAGCCACCCGGCGTGATGTCCTATCAAACGCTCGGCAACCTGTGCCTGGAAACGGATGCCAGCCCGCAGGTCACCGACTATGTGCGCTGGCTCGATCTCGATCGCGCCCTGGCGACGACCCGCTATGCCAGCGACGGTGTCACCGTCTCCCGCGAGGTCTTCGCCTCGGCGGCGGACAACGTCATCGTGCTGCATATCACCACCAACCGTCCCGCCGGCATCTCACTGCGCGCCACGCTCAAGCGCGGTCAGGATGCGACCTGCACCAGCGACGCTGCGCATCAGGCGATCGTGCTCGCCGGCCAGTTGGGCCGCGATGACTGGCACGAAGCCGGCGCCAATCCTTACCTACGTTTCGCGACCACCCTGGTTGCCGTCAATGAGGGCGGCTCGCTCACCAACAGCGGTGGCCTGCTGACCATCACCAAAGCCAACGCCGTGACCCTGCTCATCGCCGCCGCCACTGATCATCCCGGACTCGGCAAAGGCGGCCCGGATCGCAGTCGCGACCCACAGGCACTCAGTGTCGCTCAGGCACGAGCGGCGGCGGCGCAGCCGTTCGCGACGCTGCTGAACCGCCATCTTGCCGATTATCAAAAAATATTCCGCAGCGCGTCCTTGGACGTGGGCAGCGCCGGCGCCGCCGTCGAGGCCTCGCCCACCAACGAGCGCCTGCAGCACCTGCGCGAAGGCGGCAATGATCCGGGTCTGGCGGCCCTGTACTGGCAGTTCGGGCGTTTTCTGCTGATCAGCTGCTCGCGTCCGGGAAGTTTCCCGGCGAACCTGCAGGGCCTGTGGGCATGGCGTGTGGTCAATGCGTGGAATGCAGATTATCACACCAACATCAATGTGCAGATGAATTACTGGCCGGCCGAATCGACCAATCTGGCGGCCATGCATCTGCCGTTTTTCGACTTGATGGACAGCCTGGTGACGCCTGGAGGCGTCACCGCCAAGACGCAATACGGAGCCGGCGGCTGGGTCGTGCACCATCTCACCGATGCCTGGGGCTTCACCGCCTGCGCCGATGGCATCCAAGGCATCTGGCCGATGGGCGCGGCGTGGATGGCAAGCCATCCGTGGGAACATTATCTCTATTCCGGCGACCGCGACTTCCTGGCCAAGCGGGCCTGGCCGCTGATGCGCGGCGCGGCGCGCTTCATCCTCGACACCTTGGTCGAAGCACCCGCCGGCACGCCATTCGCCGGCAAGCTGGTGACCAATCCCTCGTACTCGCCGGAAAACTCGTTCTTCCTCGCCGATGGAAAAACCCAGGCCATGTTCACCTATGGCGCGACCATGGACATCGAGATCATCGATGATCTGTTGCGCAATTGCTGCGAAGCCTCGCTCATCCTGGGTATCGATGAGCCGTTTCGCCGAGAATGCCAGCAGGCGCTGACGCGTCTCCCTCCCGTACGCATCAGTCCGCGCAGCGGACGGATCATGGAATGGGTCGAAGACTACCGCGAAGTCGAGCCGGATCACCGCCACACCAGCCATCTCTACAGCCTGCATCCCGGGTCGCAGATCAATCCTCTGACCACCCCCGAGCTGGCCGTGGCGGCGCGCAAGACCCTCGAAGGACGCGGCGACGGCGGCACCGGCTGGAGCCTGGCGTGGAAGATCAACATGTGGACCCGCCTGCTGGATGGCGACCATGCCCACCTTTTGCTCATGAGCCTCATCAAGAACAAGACTCTCGACAATCTCTTCGACACCCATCCTCCGTTCCAGATCGATGGGAACTTCGGCGCCACCGCTGCCATCGCTGAAATGCTGCTGCAAAGCCAGGTGCAGGAAGCTGGTACGCGGGTAGTCCACCTCTTGCCTGCCCTGCCCTCGGCTTGGCCCAATGGATCCGTTAGTGGTTTACGCGCCCGCGGTGGTTTTGAAGTCGCCATGCATTGGCAGGATCAGCATGTGACCAGCGCGCGCATTCTCTCGACGGTTGGTGGCATCCTACGCCTGCGCTGTGCCAGCCACACCGTGCAGTTAGTCACCAAGATTGGACAAATCGTTCAAGTCGATGGCAATTTGCAGGAAATCCGCGGCCATTAATTACTCACCTAATCGAACATTACGACCTCGGCGCCTTCGTCAGTAGGCACTGGTTAGCAGCGGATTACCCTGACGGCACTGCCCATGCCGTCGACCCCGCCACCTGCCGTTATTTTTGGCCGACCGCGCCGCTGGCGACGATGGATAGGAGTTGTGTCGTTCACGCTCCTTATCGCTGGCGCTACGGCGTGGATCGTGCGCGAGCACTGGTTGGGACCCTTGGTCGCCCGGGCGGTGGTAAAGACCTTGCATCAAGA
>JAYVTR010000018.1:0-26115 GCA_043788625.1 Planctomycetota bacterium | reverse complement strand
CTGGGCGCGGCGAATCTGGGTGGCGCCATCGATGTGGTATCACCGACCGGCTACACGGCTTTGCCGTTGACGGTGCGCACCGAGGCCGGTTCCTTCGGCTATGTGCGCGGCACTCTCACCTCCGGCGCCGTGCACGGTCCGTGCGACCTGTGGGCCGGCACCAGTGCCTCGACCAGCGAAGGATTCCGCGATCACGCGCGCAGCCAGGACCAGCGGGTGCAGGGCAATGTCGGCTATCGCATCACCGACACGCTTGAAAACCGCGTGTATGCCGGGGTGGTGAATACCGATTCCGAATTGCCCGGTAATCTCACGAGACAGCAGTTCGAAGATGACCCCGGGCAAGCCGCTGCCGCCAGTGTCAGCGGTGATCAACATCGTGATTTCCGTCTGCTGCGTGCGGCTGACCGCGTGGCATGGGTCGCTAGCGGTCAGCGACTGGAGCTGGCGGTCAATTACAGCTACAAGGATCTTTTCCATCCCATCTTCCAGGTCATTGACCAGGTGAGCAACGACGGCCTCGGTTCGCTGCGTTATACATCTAGCGGCGAGGCGCACCATTTTACCGGCTTTTTGACGCACAATCTCGGCGTCGTGCATGCCCAGCAATTCATCAATGCCGGCGGGACGGCAGGGGTGAAAACGGCGGATGGGCATCAGCATTCAGCCAATACGGCGCTTGATGTGGGCGATGAAATGCAAGTCACCACCGGTACTTTTTTTTCGTTCGGTGTCCAATGTACGCAGGCCACGCGCACGTTCAGCGATGAGTTCCTCGGCAATGGCGATCAGTCGGATTCGTTCCGTTATCGCGCGGCCAGCCCGCGTGTCGGCCTGCGTCGCCTGCTTGCCGAACAGGTACAGGTGTTTGCCAATCTCAGCCGTTCGTCCGAGGCCCCGTCATTCGGTGAAATCGTTGCGCTGGGGACGACGCCCGGTTTGCTGAGCCTCGATGCGCAGACCGGCACCACCGCGGAAATAGGTACGCGTGGTGAGTGTGCCCAGGCCAGCTGGGATGTGAGCGTGTATTATGCGTGGATCCACCATGAGCTGATCGGTTATGAGGTGGCGCCTGGGCAGGCACGGACCTTGAACGCCGAACAGACGCGACATGCGGGAGTGGAACTCGGTGGCGAGGTCATTCCCTTCGAGGATCTCTACGCCGCTGGCAGGCTGCGGCTGCGTGCAGCGTATCTGTTGAATTGGTTCCGCTTCCACGATGACGCGCAATTCGGCAGCAATCAGATCGCCGGCGTGCCGCCCCAGGCGATCCGCGTCGAGGCGTTGTATGAGTTCCACGGCGGCTGGTATGTCGGTCCGACTACCGAAGCCGCAGCGGCGGGCTACATCGATCACGCCAATACCACCCAGGCTCCGGGCTGGGGGCTGCTCGGCGCCAAGGCCGGTTATCGTGCTGCCAACGGCGTCAGTGCGTGGATCGAGGGCCGCAATCTGCTGGCGCAGAACTACGTTGCCACCTACAGCGTGCTGACCACCGCCAGCGCCACCAGCCAGGCCTACAGCCCCGGTGATGGACGAGCCGTCTATGCCGGACTGGGTTGGAGCTGGTGATGCGCCTGCGTACTTTCCATCGCTGGCACGGCCTGGCGATGAGCCTGATCGTCATCATGTCCGCCAGCAGCGGTCTGCTGCACACATGGATGGCCCGTCACCAATCCCCGCCCCCGCCCGCGCGACCGGCAGGGGCGATCGACTTGACGGCGGTGAACTATGCCCCGGCGTTGCTGCCGGGGCCGGCGGCGGCAGTGAGTTTGCGCCTGATCGGCGGCATGCCGTGGTGGCAGGTGACTCCACCCGGGCCTGGGCCGTTGCGCTGGTTCGATGCCGGTGATGGCCATGAGGACGTGACCGCCGATGCGCGCTATGCGGCTGAGATCGCCCAACGTGCGCTGTCGGGAGGGGCGGTGCGGCAAACCGCCTATCTGACCGCCTATGACGAGGAGTACATCGCCATCTTCCGCCTGCTGCCGGTGTACCTGTTCACCAGCAATGATGCCCTGCACACTCGTGTCTATGTCTCGACCCTCACCGGCAGCGTCACGCGTTTGACCGATGACGCCAAGCAGGTCGAAGCCAATACCTTCAGCCTGCTGCATAAATGGATGTTTATCCGCAATCGCGATCTGCGCGATTGGCTGTTGATGGTGGCGATGTGTTCCATCAGCGTGCTGGCATGCACGGGAGTGGTGCTGTTTTGGCGCTCGCGGCGGGCTGTCCGCTGAGGTTCAGATCACGGGCGCGAACAGCGCCCGTGATGGACAGCGCGCCGCGACTACACAGCTGCCGCACTGCGGCGCGCGCGCCGTGCAGGTATATCGCCCATGCAGAATCAGATAATGATGCGCATGCAGCAGGTGCTTTTTCGGCGTACGTTCGAGCAGGGCTTTCTCGGTGGCTTCCGGCGTGGTGCTGCGGCAGAAGCCCAGGCGGTTGGCGACGCGGTGCACGTGGGTGTCGACGGCGATGGTCAGTTGGCCGAAGGCGACATTCAATACCACGCTGGCGGTTTTGCGGCCGACTCCTGGCAGGGCTTCAAGTTCATCGCGGGTGTTGGGCACCTGTCCGCCATGGCGTTCGAGCAGCAGGCCACACAAGGCGATGACGTTTTTTGCTTTGGTGCGATACAGGCCGATGGTGCGGATATAAGGCATCAGCCCGTCTTCACCCAGGGCGAGGATGGCGGCCGGCGTCGGTGCCACGGGAAAGAGCTTGGCAGTGGCGAGGTTCACCGACTTGTCGGTGGCTTGCGCCGACAGTACCACCGCCACCAGCAGTTCGAAGGGGTTGCGGTACTGCAGATCGCTGCGCGGGACGATGGTCGCCGCCAGGTGGTCATAGACCCACGCCACGTCGGCATCGCTGGCGCGGGCGATCATCCCCGGGGGCCTTCTAGACGAACGGCGATCGAGTTGGCATGGGCGGCCAGTCCTTCACCTTTGGCCAGGGCCAGGCCAGCCGGGGCCAAGCGGCGGAACTCGGCTTCGCTGAGATTGATCAGGCTGGTGCGCTTGAGGAAGGTGTCGGCGCCGATGCCGCTCCACATGCGCGCCGTGCCGCCGGTGGGCAAGGTGTGGCTGGGGCCGGCGATGTAGTCGCCGATGGGCTCGGGGCTCCACGCGCCGATGAAGATGGCGCCGGCATGGGTGAGCTTCGGCACCAGGGCCTTGGCATCGGCGACCAGCACTTCGAGATGTTCGGGAGCGATGCGGTTGGAGACCGCTGCCGCCTCGTCGAGATCGCGGACATGCACCAGGCGGCCGAAACGGCTGATGCTGGCACGGGCGACGGCTTGCCGCTCGGCCGGCATGGCGGCGAGCTGCTTGGCGATCTCGCTTTGGATCGGCGCGGCGACGGCGTTGCCGCCGACCACCACGCAGACGCACATCGCTAAAGTGTCGTGTTCAGCCTGCGACAGGAGATCGGCAGCGGTGAAACGTGGATCGACACTGCCGTCGGCGATCACCAGCACCTCGCTGGGACCGGCAAGCATGTCGATGTCGACGCGACCATAGGCGCGACGCTTGGCGAGGGTGACGACGATGTTGCCTGGGCCGACGATCTTATCGACCTTGGCGATGGTCAGCGTACCGCAGGCCAATGCGGCGATCGCCGGAATGCCGCCGACCTTGTAGACTTCCGTGACGCCGACGGCGTAGGCTGCCGCAAGGAGTTCGCTGGCCACCGAACCATCGGCGCGCGCCGGGGTCACCAAAACTGTTTCGGGGACACCAGCGACCTTCGCCGGCACCAGGTTCATGATCACCGACGAAAAAAGAGGCAGGCTGCCGGCTGGGCCACCGGGGACATAAGCACCAACACGCGGAATCGCCGACCAGCGTACGCCCAGTGGCTGGTCGAGAGCCTCGCCGAAGCCGATGGGCAACAGGCGGCGCTGATAGGCGGTGACCTGGTCGATGGCGGTGTGCATCGCCGCGCGCAGGGTCGGCTCGCAGGCGTTGTAGGCGGCGAGCAGTTCGGCTGGGGTGACCCGCAAACGATCGGCGGTTAGTTCAGCACGATCGAAGGCCGTGGCATAGCGCACCACAGCGGCGTCGCCTTCGCGTTCAACGGCGTCGAAAACCTCGTCGACGACTTCTTCGATGCGTGCCGGCCGGCCGAGGGTTTTCTGATAGAACCCGCGGGCCTTTTCTTCGGCTTCGCGCACCAGCGCGGCAAAGCGCTGATGGCTGGCGCCGACCAGATCTTGAAAGGCGGCATCACGGGGGGTCAGTTCGGTCAGCATGGCGCGCCAAGTGTGGCGGCACCGTGCGTCTGACAATCAATCCTCTTTAGTCGTCGAGAGCAGCTCTCTTTTCGCGCATGGCTCTGAAGAAGCTCTTCAGCAGGTGCGAAGAATCCTCACCAAGAATGCCGCCGGTGACGGCGATGCGGTGGTTGTAGCCGGGCGGGGCGCTGAGGTCGACGACACTGCCGCAGGCACCGCATTTGGGCTCTAGGGCGCCGTAAACCACGCGTTTGACGCGGGCATTCAGGCACGCGCCCAGGCACATGGGGCACGGTTCCAAGGTGACGTACAGCGTACAATCTTCGAGGCGCCAGGTGCCAAGCGCCTGCGAGGCGGCGGTGATGGCCACCATTTCGGCGTGGGCGGTGGCATCCTGCAGGCGTTCGCAGGCATTGCGCCCGCGGCCGATGATGCGCCCGTCGCAGACGACGATGGCGCCGACCGGCACCTCACCTTCGCTACCGGCTGCCCGGGCCTCGTGCAGGGCGTGCTGCATCCAGTCGATATCGGTGGCGGGCGTGAGCGTCATGCCGGACGATGCTGGTCCTCCATGTGGTAGCACAATGACGAGGGATCGATGGCGTCGGCCGGGCGTTGGTAGCGGAAGTCGAAGCTCAGGCGAATTCGCCGCGGGTCGCGGTGGGGCCGCGCGCCGTGGATGGTGTGGCTGTGGAATAGCAGCACATCGCCGAGGCGGTAGGCGGTGCTGGCCCACGACGCCATGCCGCGGGTGTCGACGCCCATGCCGCCGGCCCCGGTGGTGCGCTGGTGCGCCAGCGGCCCGCCGAGATGGCTGCCCGGTAGCACCGCCAGGCCACCGAGCTCGTCCGGCACATCGGCGGTCGGGATCCAGCAGGTGTAGGTCTCGGTGGTGCCGCGGATGTAGTAGTGGTCCTGGTGCGCCTGGGTCGCCTGGTGCCCGGGGAAGGCGATGCGCGCGATATTGCGCGGATGGGCGAAGGCCGCAGTGCCGAGCAGCGTGCGGAGGACCGCCAGCAGCTTCGGAGCAACCGCGCAGGCGTTGAACGAAGCCAGGCGCACGACCTGCCGGTAGACCGGTTTGTAGGTCTCCTCGCCCTCGCTGATGCGCAGCGCGCCAACAAAGCCGTCGATCAGCGGCCGCGACGGGTCCAGCCAGCCGGCGTCGCGGCACAGGGCCAGGATGTCGGCGCGCGCGCGCAGGAGGGGCGGCGGATCAAGCAGCCCGGGCAGGTACAGGTAGCCGTCGGTGGCCAGCCGCCCGCGCAGCGTGGCGGCCTGCTCATGGGCGCAGCTGCTGGTGAAGGAGGTCTCTGGCCGGATCTCTTCGAGCAGCGGAAGCGGCGTGGTGGAATTGTGCATAACGACGGATCATGGGCCATTTGTCCTGGAAATCACCAAGCGGATACGCTATGCATTTGTCGTAAACGATGAACATCGTCCTTGCGAACGCTTATCCCTTCCAGCCTGGTGAGACCGTCGGGCCGCACGCCAGCGCTAGCGAACTGCTGCTCATCGCGCTGCGCGGGAGGGGGCGGGTCGAGCTGCCGGACGGGGTGTGGAGCCCGACCCCCGGAGGCGTGCTGCGTGTGCCGTTGGACTGCCCGCTCCATTATCGCGCCGCACGCGACGAACCCTTCACGCTGATCGGCGTGCACCGTGCGGCGACCACCGTGACGCCGCGGCATCGCGCCGTTCCGCCTTGGACGTGCAGCGAGTCCTCGACGGTCATGGGCGATCAGCGTCATGATCACGATGGCCAGCTGCGCCACCTGCTGCAACGCATCGTCGCATGGTTCGCCATGCCTGCGGCAGCGGAACGCAGTGCCGGGCTGGCCGCGTGGTCGGCGGTGCTCGATGCGGAATGGGCGCACCTGGCGCAGTCACCAGCCGTTGATGAGCGGCTCGGGGCGGTGGCGTCGTGGATGCGGCTGAACCTTGCCCTCCCACTCACCCGCAACGAGCTCGCGCGCCGCGCCGGTCTGGCCGAATCGACCTTCGCGGCGGCCTTCCGCGAGGCCTATGGCGTGCCGCCGATGCACTATCTGATCGCCCTGCGCCTGACCCGTGCGCAGGAGCTGCTGACCACCACCACCGAGCCCATCCCGCATATCGCCGCTGCCTGCGGATTCTCTGACCCGCCGCATTTTTCCCGGCTGTTCAAGCGTCATGCAAACGAAACCGCGACCGCTTTCAGGCGGTCGCGGCGGCGGTTGTAGATCGGTCGGGGCTGACCCCCGCACGTGGTTCAGCGCGAACGCTTGACCATGGTCAGCAGGTAACCGCGACTTGGCAGGACCTGGTGTTTGACCTCGTCCATGGCGCTGTTGAGACCGAGCAGAGCCGGGTCATCGGTCTTGATGTTCAGGGCATTGCCGTGATTGACGAAACCGAGCGACATTTTCTCGGCATCGGCGACCAGCAGCACGGTGACGGTTTCGTTGGCATCGGTGGCGTGGCTGCGAATCAACGAAGCTGCGCTTTCGATGGCGTTGGCAATGGCGGTGGTGACCGACGCCGGCAATTTGGTGCGTGCGGCCAGCGATAGGGCCAGATCAGTGAGGGGGCCACCGAAATCGAGATCGCAGGGGAGCTTGACCTCGACCAGTTTGACCTTCGACATTTCGTAGAATTCAATGGTGCCAGCCTGATCGACGCTGAAGTAGTCGCCACTACGCGGATCCTTGAAACGACCCGGCTGCGATACATTCATGCCCATGCCGGTGGCAGGATGCTTGAACTGCAGTGGAAACTTGGCCGAGGCCGCCGCCGGAGCGGTGCTGGCCTTGGCTTTGCCAAAGCTGGCAACGGCCTTTTCGATAGTTTCGTGGGTTTCGAACAGCGCTAGCAAGCCGAGCATCTCGAACAAGGCGATGACTTTCGCCGGTACGCCGACCAGCTTGATATCGCCACCTTTTTCGCGGAATGTATCCACGCATTTGACGATCGTACCAAGACCCGTGGAGTTGATATACTTCACGTTGGTCAAGACCAGCATCACATTGCGTGTGCCACCCGAAAGTATCTCAGAGAGACGCCCTTCAAAAGCCTGATTGGTGCTGGCGTCAATCGAGCCGGTGAGAAACACCGTCTTGGCATCTTCGCCTGAAGACAGTGAGACGGACTTGATATCGAAATTCAAGACGGCCATGAGGGCTCCGAAACGGTGGACGAGACGCGAGCATTCGTACCCTGCTACCGAACGCAAATCCAAGCCTGGGCAAGCTTCTGAGGGTGTGATACGCAAATGCGGCCGGGACGGTCCCCCGGGCGTGAATCCAGCGAGGTGACAGATCAAATGGCATCAGCAAGCGGATCACGCTAGCTTTGCGACGGCTCTCGTGCCGTGGCGATACGACGAAAGGCAGACGGCGACATGGGCAGCTTTTTCGGCAAGGGTAAGGACAAGCACAAAGAGGAACTAAAAGTAACGGTTCCGCCACCAGTCCGGCATAGTCGGCGAGCGGTGGTCCCCGGGGCCGCGCCATCGACCCAACGTGTCAGCGGCGGTACCGCGCCCGTTCCCGCGGTTCGCCCGTCACCTACCGGGACGATGACGGCCAAGCCCAAGCAGTCATTCGTACAGCCCGTGGCTCCCGATGCTGAGAACGATCAACTGGTGTTGGCACCAGGGGAATTCCCCGCTCGGCCAGATAGCAAAGGCCCAATCCGTTCATCGAATGCGCCACAATTTAGTGGCAATCTGTCAAACAATAATGCTCGTGCTGTCGGCCCTTGTCGCACGGGTGATGCGGCGTTGGTCGAGTTCATGGTCAACAAGGCCAAATTGATCACCAGCGAGCAGGCCGAAATGGTCGTCAGCAAATCGCAGCGCGATGGTTTGCCATTGGATGCGGCTGCCGTAGCATTGCAGGTCATCACTGAAGATGCACTGGTGAATGCCCTGACCCAGGAATGCTGGGTGCCGCATCTGAAGGTGGATAAATACGAGATCCGTAAAAAAGCACTCGACACCGTTAGTCGTGAGGATGCGCTACATTTCAGCGTATTCCCGGTGGATAAACTTGGGCAATTGTTAACCCTCGCGATGGTCAACCCTTTGGACGTCGACACCATCCGGATTCTCGAATCGAAGACGAATCTCGATATTAAGAAAGTCGTAGCAACGCGTAGTGAAATCCAGCAGGGTATTGAAAAATACTACTCAGGCCGGGTCATTGCTAAGGATACCTCGATCTCGTTTACGGCCGACGCCGAAACCGAGTTGAAGAGCGTGACCCAGCTGCTGGGCAATGTGAAGGCCTCTGACGAGAACCAGAGCACCTCCAATCTCAATCTGTTGTCCTCGGCGGATGCTGCTGCTGATATCCAGGACATCGACGATCTGTTGATGGCTGACGAGATCATTGCTCCGGCAATTATCGAGGCCAAGCCTATTGAAATCGAGGCACCGTTGATCGTGCCGATGGGCGAGGTATTCGAAATTTCTGAGCCACGGATCATTGATTCGTCGGCTCTTGAGGCGCGTGTTCCCCGTACCGCTGGCCTGCCAGCGGTGTTTGAAACCGACTTCGACGTTCAACCGATCCCGCCATTTATGTTTGATGACACGCCAGTCGCCGCGATCGCGCCACTCGTGTCGCCACCGGCCACGACGCGTATCTCGGCAGCTGAATTCGAACTCGACGATACCGACGCGATTGCCCCGGCGATCAAGCCGGCGACCGAGGTCAGGCCGGTGGTGCGGTTGCCCGTCGCTCAGCCAGCTCCGCGGGCCCTGCCGCCAGCCACGGTATTGCCACGTCCGTCAGCCCCACCCATTGCGCGCCCTGCGACGGCATCGGTGCCGCGCCCGGTTACGGCCACCACTACTCGCCCCAGCAGCGGCCCGGTGGCCCGTCCCGCCGGCAGCTCGTCGAATCTGTTTCCAGCACGTACCGCTACCGGTCGGGTGGCAAACCCCAAGATCGTCAATCTGATTCCGGTGCTCGAAGAAGAATTCCAACACGCCATCACCCACGGTAAAGCTCATGTTTTTGAGAAGTGGGTCGGTTTACAGGGGCGAAACCGCATTATCAATGCGGTGCCGGTCGAAGCTGAATTCGACAGTTTGCTGGCCGGGCTGTACGCCACCACGACCAGGAATTAACGCTCGATCAACGGCGTAAGACAAACGGTTGGTGGTGCAGCGAGCCGTTTGCCTTACGCCGTCGGCCGCGAGTATGCTGCCCATGGATAATCCTTGGACGCCCGGCGGTGGCCTGCACTACCAATTGATCAAGCAGAGCGGCAAAGCGCGTCGTGGGCGTTTTTGGACCAAGCACGGCGTGGTCGAGACCCCGGCCTTCATGCCGGTTGGCACCCAAGGCGCGGTCAAATGCGTGACTCCCGACCAGGTGGCCGCCACCGGCGCCCAGGTGGTCCTCGCCAATACCTACCATTTGTCGCTGCATGAGCGCACGCAGCTGGTCGAACGTCTCGGTGGCTTGCATGCGATGATGCGTTGGAATGGCACCATTCTCACTGATTCCGGTGGCTTCCAGGTCTTTTCGCTGCCTGATCGGCAAATCACCGAAGAGGGTGTCCGCTTCACCTTCACCCAGGGCGGAGAGCCGACCATGCTCAGCCCTGAATCGTCGATGGATATTCAGAAGCGTCTCGGCGCTGACATCGTCATGGCCTTTGATGAATGCATCGATCACCAGGCCGATGCCAAGTATGTGGCGCAAAGCGTCGAACGCACCGAACGCTGGTTGAAGCGCTGCTTTGCTGTGCCTTTACAAGAGCATCAACATCTTTTTCCGATCATCCAAGGTGGCATGGACCTGACTTTGCGCGCCCACGCGGCGAAGAGTCTGGCGGCATACAATGCCCCCGGCTACGCCATCGGTGGTGTCAGCGTCGGCGAGGGTTACCAGTCGATGGTGCGCGTGGTCACGCATACCGCGCCGTTGTTGCCGGCTGATCGCCCGCGCTATCTCATGGGCGTTGGCTTGCCCGAAGACCTGGTTGCCAGTGTCGAAGCCGGGATGGACATTCATGATTGTGTCATTCCCACGCGCTATGCCCGTGAAGGCACGGTTTTCACCTGGGACGGCAAGATGCGCATTGGCGACAAGACCTTCCGCAAAGACCGCTATGTCATCGACACCGCTTGCGGCTGCTACACCTGTGCCGGTGGTTTTTCGCGGGCTTATCTGCGCCATCTGCATTTTTCGCAAGAGCCGTTGTATGAAACCCTGGCGACCATCCATAACCTGCATTTCTACCAGGATCTGATGCGCGCCATACGTCTGGCCATCGAGGAAGACCGTTTTTCGAGTTGGGCTGAGGCTTTCCGTACGCGGTACTTCGGCAAAGGCTGACATCGATGCGCTTGGTGGTGGTCCAGCAAGGTCGTCTACGTGATCGCCAGATCGAGACGCTGCGTGACGAATACGTCAAACGCTTCGCCCGTTTTGGCAGTTTGACTATCTTGGAAAAAGAACCCAAAGGTGATGAAACCTTGTGGCCGCGTTCGACCCGTTGGCGTGTGGTCCTGGACGAAAAAGGGGAATTGCTGACCAGCGTGCAGCTCGCCGAGCGTCTGCGCAAGTGGACCATGGCGCATGGTGAGGTGGCTTTCTTGATCGGTGATGCCTTCACCACGCACGGGCCCAGCACGGCTCTCGCCGACAGCCGTTTGGCCCTTGGTCCGCTGACCCTGCCACATCAGCTGGCGCACCTGATTTTAATCGAACAACTCTACCGGGCGGCAACCATTCTCGCCGGCACGGGCTATCATCACGCCTGAGCGTTTAAGAAAAAACCAACGCTTAGCACACGCTAAACTCGCATTCCAGCAACGCCGCAGAGTACGGCTAACGCAGTTTTTTTTCGGTCAAACGCCGCCAGGTGGTTGTTATTTCGGCCTTGTCGCCGGCACCGGTGTCGCCCAACGTTGAGCGATATACCGCTGCTAACGCTTCGGCCACCACATCGGCACGATAACGCTCATAGGCAAACGTCCGCGCCGCGACACCCATCTCCTGGCGTTGGCTGCGATCGTGCAATTGGCGCATGGCATCGGCGAGCGCATCGGTGTCGTTGTCGGTGATCAACAAGGCGGTCTGCCCGTCTCGCACCAGTTCAGGTAAGCCACCGGCAGCCACCGCAATCACCGGTTTGCCAGCCGCCATGGCTGTCAATGGCAGCAATGGATGGCATTCACGTGAGCCGGGAATGGCCAGCACATCGCAGCTGGCGATAAAATCAGCCACGCTTCCATCCGTGATCAATGCTACCTGACAGTTGAGGCCGTTGGCAAGTTCCTCGGTCCATGATGTGTCGCGAGTGAAAAGCCGTGCGGCAAGCGGTAATCCAGCGTGTTGGATTTCGGCTACTGCCGTCAACCAGCGGCGGAGTGCTGGGCGTTCACCGTTATCAATGCAGCCGATGGTCCATGCGCTGGTCAGCTGGCTGACCAGCGGTGCGGGCTGCAAGGCGACTCCCAATGGCACAATGGCTACGCGGTCACGGGTCAGACCAATGCGTGACAGGCAATGCGCGCGATGGTGTTCGGTTGGTACCAAGACCCAAGCCACCAACGGGTCACGTAAACGGCGGGCGGCGTAGGGTTCTTCGGCATGATGCAAGGTGACCACTACCGATAAGCCGAGGCGGCGGGCTATGTCCAGCGTTGCCGATAAATTGGCCAAGCCATGCGCGTGTAGCAGATCAGGAGTCCAGGCCGCTACTTGGCGAACGATGGCGTGGCGCTCGCTGCGCAGCCAGCGCCACCAGCCGGTGGTGTAGGTGAGCGAGTTGGTGGTAAGGAGCGGGACGGCAGCTGGAGTGGGGGAAGTGATGGAGGAAGTGCCAACGCAAGTGTCAGCTAGCGCCAGCTCCGATGTCGACCGGGGCATCAGCAGCGCCGACTCATGACCCAAAGTCGTCAGTGCAGCGAGCAATGGCTGAGCCGCCTGCAACTCCAATGATGATGGGCTGGGGACAGCGTGCAGGATGCGCAGGGGGATCATGACTGGTCAGAATTCGGTCGTTGCTCACTGATCTCGAGTTGGTCGAGATCAGCGTCATATCCATCCAGACTCAATGGCGTACCGGCGATCACATGACCACCGGTTGCCCATGCCCCGAGATCGGTGGTGCGGCAACGCGCACCACAAAAAGGAAACGTGGCGGGACGTTGTTCGCCCACCGACACCGGGCGCCGACAGGTGGGGCAGGCAAAGACAGAAGGAACCTCGGACATGCGCGTATGATCCGTCTCTTGGGCCCGACGGAAGTAGGGGATTTATCTCACCATCAACGGCCAGGAATCGCGTTGGAAATAGTCCCGGTCGACTATTTCCTCGATGCTCCTAGGCTTTTATCGTCCATGAAATCAGTCGCTTCCAGCGTTCTCATATGGTGGTGCCTAAGCGCCCTCTGCGCGTCCGAATTTTCCGATAAGTGTGATCGGCTGTTGGACGGAGTGCCGCGTGGCGGACTTGCCGGCGTGGCTGTTTATGACTTGGGGGTGAATGGATGGCTTTATCGGCATGAGGCCGATCAGCCGCGGACACTTGCCAGTACCACCAAGTCCTTGGTGGCGGCGGCGGCTTTAACCCAGTTCGGGCCACAATTTCGTTTTCATACTCAGATCTTTGCGATTGGTCCGTTGGCCGCACGCCTTCAGGGTCTGGGCGTGGTTGGCGGCGGCGATCCATGCCTCGATGGCCATTTTAATGAGGATGAGCCAGAGAAGGTTTTTGCCGCTTGGGCCGAGCAGCTGAAGGCCCAAGGCGTGACCGCTATCGATGGCGATGTGGTCATCGACGGGCGCTTGTTCAGCGGCCCCATTCGCCCGGCGACCTATCCGCAAGACCAGGATAACCAATCACGTTGGTACAGTGCCCCAGCCAGCGCCTTTGCCTGGAACGACAACTGCATCGAGGTGCGTGTGGTGCCGACGCGGGTCGGCGAGCGCGCCAATGTCGAGGTACGGCCACACAGCAATCGTATTCAAGTGGTGAATAAGGCCCAGACGGTAGCGGGAAAAGGTGACAAGGCGATCTTCGTCATCCGCGAGTTGGAGAGCAATCGGGTGACGGTTACCGGCAGCTACGCCGCCGCAACCCCGTGGTTTCCAGTGTCGATCCGCAATGACCCTGACCTGCTTGCTGGCGATCAGCTGAAAGCCTCGCTGCAACAAGCCGGGATCGTCGTTGCCGGTCAAGTGCGCCTGGGCCCAGTGGATCCACATGCTGGGCGGTTGCTGGTGGATCACGCCTCACCGTTGGTGCCGGCCGTAACCTTGATGAACCAGCACAGTCAGAATTTTTATGGCGAGCAGCTCTTGCGCCTGCTCGGCTTCGAGCGCTTTCACGATGGTTCGCTGGTGGCGGGCAGCAAGGCGACCCTGCTTACCTTGAAGCGCTTGGTCGGTGACCATGTCGATGAGATCACCTTGCTCGATGGCAGCGGCTTATCTTATGGCAATGAAGCCACTGCCGGGGTCATGGTCGAGGTCTTTGCGGCCATGCACCGCTCGCCGTTGCGCGATGATTTTTACAACAGCCTGAAAGAGCGTAACGTCGGCAAGATTCAGGGCCGCGTCAAAACCGGTACCCTGGCCGTGGCAACCTGCCTGGTCGGTTATCTCGATCCGCCGTCGGGCCATCGTCTGGCCTTTGCCATGCTGTTTAATCGCGGCACTTCACGCGATTTTGGCTGGGCTCCGAAAATCCGTGAACAACTGTATCGGGTATTGGCCGATTTGTGAGTCGCGATTGGGCTTCTCACTATTGCAGCACACCGCTTTTGCAGCGTACGACTTTTGCAGCGTACCACTAGTGCAGCGTAAAAGCACAACACCCCGCCGGCTCAGCCGGCGGGGTGTTGTTGTCAGTGGCTAGACGTGAGTCTTAACCGACTTTGATGTTGCGCACTTTGGGCAAGCAGAAGACCGAGTTCTTTTCGAGGACCCAGCGATCTTCGCCTTTGAGGCGTTCGATGCGCTCGGCGCGATTGAGAACGTTGCGGTGCTTCGAGAAGCCACCCTTGGTGACGAATGTGCCGTGGATGCTCATGGGAACCTTTGGTTGAAATCGGCGAGTAGGCTAGCGGGTGAGTTAGGAAATCAAGCTGGTGCTGCGGTCGAGGCCGGTGACGACGGCAGATCGGTTTTCACGGCTCCGATGGGCGGCTGGCGGTGCGCTTCCTGCACCCGACCTTTGACGTTATTTTCCAGATGTTCTTGCTGCCAATGGATCAGCTTCGCCGCCGGCGTGGCCAGATCGCTGCCGATCAGTTCACGCGCTTTCACCAGGCAGTCCTTCAACGGCATACCCGATTTTTCACGATCGAAGTAAAGAATTTTGAAGACATCGCGCAGCAAGCGGATGTCCTCTTCGCTCATGCCATCACGTCGGCAGCCAATAATATTGACGTTGCGCGGTTCGGCGGGAGTGCCCTCGGCCATCATGTACGGCGGCAGGTCGAAGCGCACGCCGGCCATGCCGCTGACGATGGTCAGCTCGCCGATGGTGGCGAAATGGTGGATTCCAACCATGCCGCCGATGATGGCCTTGCGACCAACCACCACATGTCCGGCAATTTGGGCATTATTGGCGATTACTACGCGTTCGCCGATGTGGCAGTCATGCCCGACGTGGGCATAGGCCATCACCAGGGTGTGGTCGGCGATCGAGGTTTTCATACCACCGGTCGCCGTGCCTTTTGACACCGTCACGCATTCATGGATGCGCACTTCGCGGCCGACCACTGTTTCACTATCTTCGCCATGGTATTTCAAATCTTGCGGATCCGAACCGACAACGCAGCCGGGAAACAGGATCGAGCCTTCGCCGATGGTGGTACGACCATAGACGGTAACATGGTTACGCAGTTCAGCGCCGGCTAAGATGCGCGCTTTGCCGTGCACCACGCAAAACGGGCCCACTGTAGCATCGGCATGGACCTCGGCAGCGGGATCGACAACAGCAAGGGGATGAATAGCCATAACGTGGAGCAAATCATGGCCACTTCGACGCCTGGCTCAAGCCGGTTGTCTGGTGCGCGCTCGGCGGAGGATCGCCAATGATGATCTCTTTTGCTCAGCTTCAGGAACACGCTGCCCGTGAGGGCTTGTCCGCCTTGGCGGTGATTGCTCCGCCGGGACCGCTCGATCCGGCGCCGCTTGAACAGATGCTGGCCGACGGGGTAGGCGATCTCGATTGGCTCAAGGAGCAGCGGGCGTTGCGCTTGAATCCTGTGGCGATGCTGCCGACGGCGCGCTCGTTGGTGGTCTTCGCCTGGCATTATCAACCGACTCCCGGCAGCGGAGCCCTGCGTCGTGCACGCTATGCGGCAGGTAAAGATTATCATGTCATCCTGCGTCCGAAGATCGGCCGCATCGGCACCGCCCTGGGCGAACGTAATCGTGCATGCGTCGATTCGGCTCCAGTTTCTGAGCGCGTGCTGGCGCAGCTCGCCGGCCTGGGCTGGATCGGGCGCAATGCCTTGGTCATCGACCCAACCGCCGGTACCTATCGACTGCTCGGGGTACTGCTGACCGAGGCCGAGATCGAGCGCTATGATGCGGGAAAGCGTGCTGATCGCTGCGGCTCGTGCACCGCCTGTGAAAAACGCTGTCCTACCGCCGCCTTGGTTGATCGGCGGGTGCTTACCGAGCGCTGCATCAGTTATCTCACTATCGAACACCAAGGCGTCATTCCGCGCGCTTTAGCCATGCGCTTTGAGGGTTGGTGGTTTGGCTGTGACCTGTGCCAAGAAGCATGTCCATGGAACCGCTTTGCCCCGCCGGCAGATGACCCGCGTCTACAAGGAGATGATCGCGATGAGGCGTTGTTGGCGATTACCGCCGAGCAGTTTGACCTGCATTTTGCAGGTCGGGCGATTCGTCGCGTAGGCTATGTGCGTTTTAGGCGGAATCTGCTGGTAGCCCTCGTCAGCCTCGGGCGGCAGGCGGAGTGCGCATCATTGCTGGCCGAGGGTTTGCCTCTGGTGTTGGCCCAGGCGCGGGAATTGAACCTGCCAGGAGTGGCCCAAGATACCACGTCATGCGTATAACGGTGAATGGGGAGATGCGTGAAATTGAAGAGGGTGCCACGGTCAGCACGTTGCTGGCCAGCTTGGCCCTGCCTGGGACGCGGGTCGCGGTCGAGGTCAATGCAGTGTTGGTGCGGCGTGCGCAACATCCGAATCATCAATTACTTGATGGCGACACGGTTGAAATTGTAACCTTAGTGGGTGGTGGTTGAAGCCGGTGTAAACTGGTGTCCGGTAGCCAAGTCGCATGTCGTCCAACCGCTGATGCGTTTTGAAGATTCATTACAGCAACGTGCGCTCGATCGCGTGCTGCCGCGCGACCAGGCAGCTGCATTGGCCGAAATGGTGGCTAGTCGCCCGGCCATGGCGCAGCAAGCCATGGCCTTGCAAGCATTGGATGCCGACTTGCGGCAGGTGGCGGGACATCAGCCCGCCAGCGTGCGCCAGATTGCGGTCCGCGAGGCGATCATGGCGCGTGTTGCGGCGCGAGTTCCAACCACTCAGATTCGTGTGCGGCCCTTGGATGTGATCTATGCCGCGACGGCGGCGGTGCTGGTATTTGCCGCCTATGGTCTCACCGGCGCCACCGTCCATACGTTGTTCGAGCAGGCCGTGGTCATGACCTGGGCCATCGGCTTGAGCCTGGCGTTGGGGTTACTGTTGTTGATCATCCCCAGCTTTTTACGCCAGGCTGAATCGAGCTTGTTGAGTTCACTGATGCGTCGTCCGATTACCATTGGTGCAGCCGACATTCTTATCTATCGCGCCGTGGGTTTGGCCCTGGTGGTCGGCGGCATCTGGCTCACTTATTAAGCGACGAGCTCAGCTCAACGATGTGCTTCTAGTCAAGCGCTCGCCAGCGGCTATCTCTAGAGGTACACCCCTGACAGGACACCATCATGGTCAAAGAGAAGCAAGTTCAGAAACAAGCGAAGAAGGCTCCGCTCCTTTCGCCTAAAGAGAAAAAAGCTGCGAAAGCCGCTAAGAAGAACGCGAAGTAATCGAGGTTGCTGATTGTCCAATCGCCCCGCGCTGCTGTGCAGCGCGGGGCGATTTTTTCAGTCCGCTGCTCAGACGCGTATGCGTTTATTTTGATGGTTGCAGATCGACGGTGACGGTCTTGTCACCCACGGTAACCACATCGCCAGCGTGCAGTTTGCGCCCCGGACGTGCTTCCGGTGCCCCATTGACGGTGATGCCGCCGGTGCGCACGGCATGTTTGGCGGCGCCTCCGGTGGTCGCCAGGCTGTATTTCTTCAGCACCTGGGCGAGGGTGATGTACAACTGCCCGGTGCTGTCCAGCTGTGGACCAGCAGCTTTTTTGACTTTCGCGATTTTTTTATCACTGGCAGCCGCGGTCTCATTGGTGATCGGATGATCGAGTTGGTGGTCGAGTTCACCATTCATATCAATGGTTTTGGCTGGTTTCACCGGCGCAGCAGCAGCCTTGGCCGCTGCTCGGGCCTTGGCGGCAGCCAAGGGATTTTGGGCAAAACCTTTGGGCGCATAGGTTTTGGCGGCGAGACTTTTATGTTCAGGGGGCCGCGTACGGCGACGATCATGACCAGGCATCGAGGTATCCTTTAATGGTAAGCCAGTTTTCGCGGGACACTTGTCCACCCATCACCTGGACGACGGCGGCGCCCGATTTGGCACCCAAGGCACCGCATTGCTCAAGCGGTAAGCCGCGCAGGTAACCCGCCAAGAAGCCTGCCGCCCAGCAGTCACCGGCACCAGTGGTGTCGATGGCTTCAACCATCTCAGCCGCCACATGCACGTGTTCGGCGTCACGTTGGATGAGGGCACCGGCCTTGCCGAGTTTGACCACCGCCAGCGAAGTGCGGCTGGCGAGATCGGCCAAGGCGGCTTCGGCGCCATCGGCATGCCAGGCTTTAGCTTCGTCCTCGTTGGCAAAGACCAGATCAACCTGGCCCGACAGCAGTTCTTCGAGAATGCCCTTATTGGCCATGACCACTTCGAACGACGCCATGTCTAAGGCCAATTGGCAGCCGGCGGCCTTGGCAGCGCTGGCGATGGCCCGCGTCAGATCGTGGTTGAAGAGCGTGTAGCCTTCGAGCATCACCAGCTTGGCGCCGGCAAAAGTCTCCGCGGTGATGGCAGCCGGATCCAAGGCGGCGGCAGCAGCCAAGCACGTGCGCATGGTGCGCTGCGAATCAGGCGTCACCAACGACAGCACGTGGCCGGTGGGCAGTTCGCCGTGCTCGATCAAGCGCGGCTCGCAACCTTGGGAGAGCAGGGCATTGCGAAAGAATGCAGCGTAGTCATCGCGACCGATCGAGCCGACAAACGCCGAGCGGATGCCGAGGTTAGCGCAACCGACGGTGGTATTGCTCGCGGCGCCGCCGGCTGCCCGCACCGACTCCTTCTTGGCCTTTTTGAGTAGGCTTTCGATCTCGGCCGGGCCGACTAATTCCATGCCGCCTTTGCTGCCGGTGACGTGTTTGATCAAAAAGCTGTCATCCACCGTCAGCAGCAGGTCAACCAGCGGTGAGCCGATGCCAATAAGTTCAGGGGGCATGTCGCTAGTGGGCATGTTGCTCATGGGCAGGTCAATACATTTGCTGGAGAGGGAGATGTCGCGGCGTAGCGACCAGAGCGAGGAATTTACTTTTTGCCTTCGTCGACCATGCGTGCGACTTCCATCAAGATTCCCGCCGCCGAACCGCTGAGGGTGCGCGTTGGAGGAACGATGCCTTCGGCATGAAAGGCGAAGCGTGGCGGTGGCGCAATCGCCATGGCGACCAAGGCGTCAAAGCCGCTGGTCGAACCGTTTGAGGCATGGATGGGCGTGCCTTTGTCCATCCACACCGAATTCACGGAAATGCCCGCGCCGACGCCGACCAGATCAAGGCGACCAGACTTGGCCGTGGTTTGGAAGAACTGCAGCAGGTCGAGCAAGCCGCCGGTGACTTCACCGGTGAAAGTAGCGCCTTGGCTGGATAGGTCAGCCATGCTGAAGCCGGGCCCCATGGTTTCCAACGTTGAAATCTGCGGGGCTTGATTGCCGAGCGAACCCGGGTCACCACCCGGTGGCAGCAGGTGCATGCGATAGACTTGCCCGCCGATTTGAATCTGGCAGCCATCGTCGATGCGGGTCGGCTCCGTGATGCGTTGATTGTTGGCCAATACTCCATTGCGACTGTTCAAGTCGGTCAGCACCCAGCACGCATGCTGTGCCTGCCAACGCATTTCCGCGTGGCGGCGCGAAGCGAGGGCATCTTGCAGGACAATATCGACACCCTCCTCGCGTCCGAATACGTAAGGGCGCTCGACCTTCAGGCGGTAAGCGCGACGTGAAGCAGAGACGAGGTAGTAATCAACAGCCATGTGCGTTGCAAAACCTAGGCCGGCGCGCAGGTGCGGCAAGGACTGGCGTTCGCATGTGCGCCGCCAGGGTGGGCGCGTGACCGCATATTCCCTCCCAACCGTCGAATCCATCCTTCCCGCCGCTGAAGATATTCGTCCTCTCAGTCGCCTGCGCGCAGAACTACGACGCATTGACGGCTGGGGCTCCTTTGCCTGGAAGGAACTCTTAGGGGCTTGGCGGCTCAGCCCGCAGGCGGTGGTGGTGATTACCACTCCGGAAATGGATGATGATGGTGATCCCGATGTGCGCATCGGCTTCCTGGTGGTTGAACATGGCCTCGGCCAGCCTACCAGCACCGGTGATGCCGTGGCCATGGCCGATTGGGTGTTGCGAGGACCCACGGCCCTGCTGCTGCACAAGCCAGCGATTCGCGCCTGGACCTTGAACCCTGGCCAGGCAGTGCGCGCTACCAATGCCTGTTGGCTTGACGCGACGCAGCTGGTGCTGCGCCTGCATTTTGAATTGCCGTACGCCGGCATGGGCATCGATCCATTGCGGGTGGGGCGTTTTCTCGGCCAAATGACGCGACTGGCGAATAATCTAGCCGCGGACATCGCGCGACCGGCATTGCGCGCCCAACGGCGCAGCGTCGCCCGCCAACAGGCGTTGCGTGCGGCCTTGCCGGCGCATGGCTTGGTGGCCTTCATTGGTGAAGGCGCACGGTTGCCGCGGGCTCATGATGGTGGTCCGGCGGCGTCCGCCCTGCCGGTGAGACTGCCGCCGGGTCTGCGTCTCACCATCGACCTTGGGCGTTTAGGAAAGCTCAGCGGCTGGGGTATAACTCATGGCATCACCGCCATCACCGGCGCGCCATACCACGGCAAGTCGACCCTGTTGCAGGCGATCCAAGCCGGTGTCGATGACCATCCACCAGGTGATGGCCGTGAAACAGTGGCGACGGTTGCGAGTGTCGTGCTGGTTCAGGCCGAAGATGGCCGAGCGGTGACCGAGACCGACCTGTCGCGTTTTTTTGCCGCTTTGCCAGGTGCTGATCCGGCGCGTTTCTCGACGAGCAAAGCTTCCGGGGCTACGAGCATGGCCGCCAGCGTGATCCAGGGGATTGCCGCCGGCTGCCGCTTGCTGCTGATCGATGAAGACACTGCCGCCAGCAATTTCCTACTCATTGATCCGGTGATGCGTCGCTTGCTTGGGCCGACCCTACGCGGCACCACGACCCTCATTGAAACACTGCCAGCCTTGGCGGCGGCGGGCGTGGCAACCATTCTCGTCGCTGGTTCAAGCGGTCATTCTTTGGCAGTGGCTCAACGCGTGGTGCAGATGGATCATTGGCAGCCGCACGACGTGACTGCCCGGGCGCGGCGTTTGCTTAAACGCATGCCCCCAGCCAGGCCGGCGCAGCTGCCCCGGCGTTGGTTGTGCGACACCGCCGATGCCTTGTTCGGTCCGCGTCATTTCGCACCTTTGGATCTGCGTGAGCCCGAGCGCCCGCGCATCAAATTGCCGGTGGCCAATGGCAGTGATGGATGGCATCGCCTGGATCTGCGCCGCAGCGGCTGGGTCCTGGATGAGGCACTCATTGCTGGCGCTTTGCTCGCTGCTGGCTGGGTCTGTCGCCTGGCGGCTGGTGGTATGGGCGAGAACGACGGTGACGGCGACATGGCCCGCCTTGAAGCCGCCTATAACCATTTGGTTCAAAAAGGTGCCACCGCCTTGGATCCGTTTCACAGCCGCTTGATAACCGTGCCGCCGTGGCAACTGGTGGTCAGCGTCCTTGAGCGCTTACCGCTGGCTATTGGTGGATCACCCCGGACTCATTCGTAGAGCGTCTCGAGCGTCACCGTTGTACTGCGGAAAGCGGCGTCGTTGGCGCTCCAGTAGTCGAGCTTCACTAGCGATCCAGGCCCAGTGCCAGCCAGGTGTGCGCCAAGGCACAGGGGGCTGTTGATCGGGCAATTGTCGATAGCGATGATCATGTCGCCGGGTCGCAACCCCGCCAGCCATGCCGGACTGCCACCGACGATCCGCACCACCAAGTGCGCCTCGCGTGCCGGCGCGCCACTGATCACCAGCTTGGCTTGCTTGGTCCACAAGCCGATCCATGGCTTCTCGACCGCGGTCATGGCCAATGGATGGGTGGCCTCGGCGGAGTCGATCGCCGATAGGGGCAGATAGGTGCGCCAGGCAACCGTGGCGGGTGGCGGCATCATCGCCGAGCCGTCTTCGCCATAAGCGATCGGCTCGCTGACGGCAATTTCGCTGACATCGCCAGCATGCGTCGCCAGGGGTGGCACGTAGCCGCCGTCATGCCGCGTCCAGACAGCACCGGCGCCAAAGCCGAGTCCCAGCGTCAGGCACGCCGCCGCCGCATTGGCCACCATCACCCAGCGCGGCAGCCGCAACCGGCGCGCTGGAGCGGTGGTGCGTTCGAGCCGGGCGCGTCGCAGCAGCACGCCAGACAAGTCGGGGCATACGCCCGGTTGCGGTGCTGGCGAAGCAGCGAGACCGCTGCGCAACTTTCGCCAAAAGGCGACTTCTTCCACCAGCGTTGGATCAGCCCGCAGGTGCGCTTCAAAGATAGTGCATTCGCTAGACGATAATTCACCGGCGGCGTATTCCGCAGCCGCCAATTTAAGATCGAGTTCAGGTGCCATGTGCGACCTCTTCACCAAAGCGGGCAACCCAGGCTAAACGAAACAGCCGGCGAGCTTCATGGAGCCGCCAACGTGTGGTACCGTAGTCCAATTGAAGAGCATCGGCAATGGTGTCGGCGGCGAGGCCCTCCATCTCGCGCATGATCAGCAGGTCGCGGTATTTCTCGGGCAGTGTCGCCAGTACCGATGCCACATTACTGCGCAGCTCATGGGCATGCGTGGCCGCCGAAGGATCAATGGTCGACTCGGCGTGATCAAGGGCGTCGCGGGCTGCGGTGCTGGCGTCGATGCGGCCCTGCGCGCGCAACACATCAATGGCCAAATGACGCACGATTTGCAATAACCAGGGCTTGAAGGCGCGGCCAATCTCAAAGCGCGACCGGTGCCGTAGACAGCGCAGGAAAGCCTCTTGCACCACGTCCATGGCGACATCGTCACGCAGGGTCACGCGACAGGCGACGACATAGGCGAGTTGCTGATAACGCCGCACCAGTTCAGAAAAGGCTGCATCATCACCAGCTGCAAAGCGTACCAGCAGCGCGGCTTCGTCGTCAATCAGCGGGGTCACTGAACTGGTTACCGAAGTCGCATCCATGGCCGGACTATGTTTCAAGCATTGCGGCTGAAACAAGAAGGGATGCAGAAGGGCGAGGGCCATGTGCCCAATACGTCATCATCAGCTGTCTGTTGGCTCTTTTTTTCCGCTTTGTCCTATTTTTTTCCACTGCAAGCCAGCAAAAGATTGCGGATGAGCCGGTCGCCCTGCTGACGATGGCGAGGCATGAGTCGCGCCGTGTCGGCCATCAGGCGGGCACCATGCCCGGGGCCGCCACCGGCATGCACGAACTCCGCATCCTCAATGACCCACTGGCCGATCTGTTCAGCGGTGATCTCGATGTGAAACTGCAGGCCGAACACCTTGCCAAGACGGAAGAACTGATTGGGACAGGTCAACGTTGAGGCTAACAAGGTGGCGCCCGCAGGCAGATCGAAAGTGTCTCCATGCCAATGCACCACCGGTTCAGCAACGTCAAGCCCAGCCAAAACCGGTTCGCTGTCGGCGGTATGCATAAAGGTGATGGCGCCCCAGCCGATCTCGCGTTGGCGCGTCGGCGGCTCACCGGTGTACAATGGATAGACGGCGGCGCCGGCGGCGTGGGCCAGAAGTTGAGCGCCCAGGCAAATGCCAATCACTGGCCAATGGTTCGCCAATGCGGAGCGCAGGAGGGCGACCTCAGTCGCCAAAAACGGCCAGCGCGAATCACCTATATCACCGACTCCCATCGAGCCACCCATCACCACCAGGACTTCATCGCGATTGAGATGGGTTGGCGTCATCTCACCCAGCCACAGGCGGCGGGTTTCAACCGTCCAGCCCAGTTCAAGGGCGATATCAGCGATGCGGGAAGGGCCTTCCAATTCAAGATGCTGCAGGGCGACGAGGTGCATTTTAGCAGCATCGGCAAGATTCGCGCTCATCCATGACATCACAATTTGCACAAACTCAATCACAGCTTGGCCGCATTTTTCCATCACAGGCGGCGTAGGCTAGGCTCAAGGAGCCTTCCTATGATCAAGGTGGCCATGATTGGCGCTGGTAGCGTCGTTTTCTCACGAAACCTCACTGGTGACATCCTGCAAATCCCGGAGTTCAAGGATTGCACGATCACCTATATGGATGTCGACCAGGAGCGACTCGATGTTGCGGTCGCCTTGTGTAAAAAAGTCGCCAAAGCGGTGGGTGCCAACCCCACCATTGAAGGCACCAAGGATCGCAAGAAGGCCCTCAAGGACGCTGATTTCGTCATCAACATGGTGCAGATTGGCGGCTTCAATTCGACCTTGGTCGACTTCGAGATTCCGCGCAAATACAACCTCAACTGGACCATTGCCGATACCACCGGCCCAGGCGGTTTGTTCCGCGCCCTGCGCACCTATCCGATGCTGCATGGCATGGTCAAGGACATGGAAAAACTGTGTCCGAAGGCTTTCTTGCTGAACTACAGCAATCCGATGTCGATGAACATGCAGACCGTCTTCCGCACCTCCTCGATCCGTGCCGTCGGCCTGTGCCACAGCGTCCAGGGCACCATTGATCAGTTGATGAGTTACATTGGCGAAAAAACCGAAGACATCGCCTTCGAGTGCGCCGGCATCAACCACATGGCGTTCTACACCAAAATCGAGAAGAACGGCGTCGATCTCTATCCGCGGCTGTTCAAGGCCATGGATGAAAAAAAGATTTACGACACCAATAAGGTCCGCTTCGAACTGATGCGTCGCCTCGGCTACTACATCACCGAGTCGTCCGAGCATAACGCCGAATACAACGCCTGGTTCATTCCCCACGGCAAGGATTCAATCGCCAAATACTCGATCCCGTTGGATGAATACCTGCGTCGTTGTGATGGCATCGTCGATGAATTTGCGCGCCTCAAGAAGTTCTCAGCTTCCAAAGAGCCGATGGGCCCGGTCTGCAAGTCGCATGAATACTGCTCGATCATCATGCGTTCAATCACCACCGGCGTTCCGTCGGTGATTTACGGCAATCTGCAAAACGGCGGCACCATCAGCAATCTGCCGCGCACCGCGATTGTTGAAGCTCCGACCCTGGTCGACCGTAATGGCCTGCATCACGCCCAGATTGGCGAATTACCGCCGCAGCTGATCGGTTACATGCAGCCGCATGTAACGCAACACGAGTTGTTCATCCGTGCCGCCATGGAAGGTCGTCGTGATTACGTCTACCAGGCTTGCATGTTCGACCCATTGACCTCGGCGCAGCTGGCGCCCGACAAGATTGTCGAGATGTGCGATGAGATGATTGCGGCCTATGGCAATGAACTGCCGAAGCTCGAACACAAATCGCTGGTGCCGGGTTCGGGCAAGAAGTTTCCCAAGGTCGATGCACGCACCTTGCGGGCGAGCTGGGACAAAGCCCAGGACGCGACCGAGGACGATGCTCTCAAGAATTGGCATGTCATGGGCGCGTTTGCTTCGCCGAAGCCGGGCACAGTCACCTTGATGATGAAGACCCCGGTTGAAACCGACTTCCTCAAGCGCAAGGACGGTAGTGTGGATTTGAAGGCCAGCTACGCCGCCAAGGCCATGGTTGCTGGTGGCTCGGCCAAAACTGAGATGTTGAAGTGGAAAACCACTGTGGCATCGAAGAAGGGTCTTGTGAATCTGGCCGATGTCTGCGGCGCCCAAGATTGGAGTGTGGCTTATGCCTATACCGAAGTCGAAGAGGTGCATGCGCGCGAAGCCGTGTTGTCATGCGGCAGCGATGACGGCATCAAGATCTGGCTCAATGGCCAGATCGTGCACGAGAATGAAGTCGCGCGCGGCTTCAGCCCGCGCCAGGACACGGCCGTGGTGCAGCTGAAAGCCGGCACCAACCGCCTCGTGGTGAAGATCGACAACTATACTGCCGGCTGGGGTTTCGGCGTGTTCTTGCCCAAGGCAAATTTCTAAGTCTCTAACGACCTCGTAAGTGGTGCCTGAATCCCGCGGAGCCGAACTCCGCGGGATTTTTTATGTTGCGATGCTCCTTAAAAGTTATCAACGATTGAATAAACGGACGTCAATTGCAGGGGCGAAAAAAACGGCGCCAGCCGATCCCTTTCATAAGTTATCAGCCACTGAACGAATCGGACGCCAAGTTGCGGTGGCGGGATAAAATCGGCGCCAGCCGATCCCGCCACGTTTTCAGCGGCACGCTGAAAACGAGCAACGACAAAGTCCGGGGGTAGGCCAAAGGCCAATGGCATTCACGTAGCCAATGCGACACGAAAAATACCGCGCATTTTGAAAGAATAACCTTGACACGCGGTGGCGGTTTTTTTTCGGGGCCTCAT
>JAYVTR010000017.1:0-6917 GCA_043788625.1 Planctomycetota bacterium | reverse complement strand
CAGTGACCTCATCACCATAGCGACCAGTGGCGATGATCTGGAAGGCATAGGTCTTCAGCGGGTCGAAAGCCACGCCGTTAGCGAGCTTAGACAGGGAATGCCAGCGCATACCGACGTCTGCATTGGCCGACGTGAACAGCGTCGCCTGCGTATCGACATCCACGATGCGCAGGGAAGCGACCACCACGGCATCGGCATCGGCACCGATCGTCGTCGGTGAGAAGGACCACGACAAGAGGAAGAATTTGTCGGTTGGCAGACAGGCAACTGTCACCGGCGGCAGGGCTAGGACATAATTGCGATCCGTCGGATCATTGCCGAGGCTCACCTCGAAACTGTCGTTCAACGTCGATTGATCCTGCAAGGTATCCTTATCCGTATTCGCATCCTTCGCATCGAGATGGCTGGCCCCGGGGAAGCCAGCCTCTTCGATATCGGTGAGACCGTCGCCGTCGCTGTCGGCGAGGAAATTGATCACGCCGGGATGGCGGAAGAGATCCACATAGCGGTCATGATCCAACCGCTGATCTTCGGCCTTGCCGCTATGCGCATTGCCGGGATCGAAACTACCGTAGGTATCTATGAGATTGCGCACGGTGAGGTAATCCGTCAGGTACGATTCGAAGGCGTCGGACAGGCCATCGCCGTCGCTGTCGAGCGGACCCTTGACGAGCAGCTTCAACTTGGGGACGTCGGCACCTTCGCCAATGAAACGCATGCCCCGCCAATTCGCCGGTGGGTAGATTGGCGTCGTCGATCCCGGCGGGACATATTGGCGAACGCCGCCGAAGATTGCCGGATCTAAGGGCACATCGTTATCATTGTCCTGCCTGAAATAGGCCTGCGAATTGAAATAAGTAACGAATCCTGGGAAATATCCGCTTTCTGAAACATATTCCCATGGTCTGCTCCGGCTCGAAGTCCTGTCAGTATTTCCCGCCAATCCATCTACGTAAATTGATATGACACCCTGGGGGATCGGCTTGCCCTCCATCTGCAAATTGCCCAACTTGAAATCAGTCGTGTTCCGCCCCTGATCGATCTCGATTGGTAAATCCGTGGTCACATAGGTTGGCGTGGCCGTTAAGATCGCATATTGGGAATGCAGTAGCCGCTTTTCAGGTAAGGTCCTAGATAAATCCTGGATGATTGCGTAGGCAGAAGAATTGTTTTTATTGCTATTTCTCAAAGTACCAAATCCACTAAGCCAATTGGTTATATTGCCAAGTTTCGACACCTGCCCGACAATTTCGGTAAGTTCAATCCGAATCGAAGAAACTATCGGCTGAAACGGAGCTTCTGGCAATTTGAAGAGCAGTTCTGGAGAACGTCTCACCAGCGCTCTCGAAAATTGACCATCCGACCCCTCTATAGGCAAGGCCAACTCTGCGCTCGACCACCACAACTGCGAGCCGACGTAGGTTCGATCAGCAGGGTAATTGATGGAGGGATTATAATAATAAAGAGATCTGTTCCAATGCTCTTTGGTATACCCCGCGGACATCGGCACCTCGATCGTCCTGCTGATCTCGGCTTCACCTGGAAGACCGACTATGCGCGAATCGGTCACCGCATTATGGAACGCCGGATCCTGCTGATTGAGGGCCGCCAATTCGGCATCGGTCTTGGCCTGCCCGAAGATCCTGACGTCATCAAGTTGTCCACGCCATCCCTGGACCGCATCGGCGAGCATACCCGATCCCAGGACCACATCGGCAAGGCCACGCAAGCCCGCCGTGCCCGAGGCGATCGTGGTTTCGGAAACCACCGTCCCATCCATCCATAGCTGCAGCCGATTGCCGTCACCACGTACGGCGAATGAATGCCAGGCAGTCGCGGTGGAGGGAGAAAGCACTGACGGCATTGACAGTTTATTCGTCCCGCCCTCGGTGGTGATGGTTGCACTCAGGGCACCAGCGTCATTGACGCCGATGGCGAAGATCGAGGAGATGTTTCCGCCGGTACGCGAACCGATGAAGCATCCTGGCGCCGTGCCCTTGAACCAACCCGCGATGGTCCATTGGGTGCGGAAATTCAGCCAACGTCCGGCATTGGGCGCGACGAGCTGGTAGGTGCCATCGAATGCCTGGGCATTGCCAACCGCACCGAAAAGACCACCTGCCGGGGCCACGCCGATCGCCGTCAGGCCATGCTCGAAACCCGAACAGTCGCGCAGATCCGCGGTCGAATCTAAACGCCAATGCGCCAGGCGGCCGACAAACGCCATCTCCGGCCGGGCAGACGTGCCGGCAAAGAGTTGGTCGCCAAGCGATCGCCGGCCATCTTCGACCTGCGTAGAAATCGCCGTCTGGTCGAGGACGCGGTTGATCACCTGCAGGCGATCAATGGTCGCCCGCAATGATCCGGAGCCATCGGCTTCCGCACCCAGGCGGATGTTCGACGCGATAGGAAAATCGTTGGGGATGGTAGGCACCGCCGTGCATTCGATCCCATCAATATAGAAATGGGCTCGCCGCTCGGCGCGTTCGACCACCACCGCCACATGCTGCCAGCGATTCCATTTCAGATTCTGCGCCGACATCGCATTCCAAGTCCGACCCGCAGCCATGACCTGGAACACCAAGCGGCCATTGGAAACCTGCCAACGGAAACCATCCCGATACGATTGTGGCAGGCTGTCATCAAGCAGAACATGCGCCTGTTTCACACCAGGATCGGCGGCGGCCTCGGTCGCATCCGTTGGCACCAAGCGGAGCCAAGCGGTACACGTGAAAGCCGTACGGTTGACCATGACCCGTCCAAGATCAATCGACGTCGAGCCAGAAAGCTGCAGGGCTTGGCCCATCACTCCATCGGTGAAAGACGGAGGTGTGCCATCAGCAAAAGACTGCCCCACTCCGCTGAGATTGTCGAGCACACCATCAAAATTCCAGGTATGTTCCGCCAATTCGTCATTGGTGGTCGCTGGGATGTACCAAGAAGGGACTTCATCTGCTCCGTTAATCTTCCCTGCTGGACCAGAGGCAAAAGCTGAGGGAACACGATCGCCACCAATGATCAGATCACCGGCGATTTTCCAAAAACGATCAGGAAACAAGGCGCTGAGCGCTCCTGACGGATTCCAGGTGGTGCCGGTTACCAGATAACCGAGGTCGGGATTGGAACTCAAACTCCTGAGAAAAGTTGTGACAGCCGTGAAATCAGATGGCAGGCCAAGAGATGAGCATCCCGGCACAAGCAACGCCCCTTGGTGCCGTTCTTCAACCTGCGACTGCAAGCGACCATTTTCCCCAGCTACCCAGAATAAACGCCTGCCATTCGGCAGTGAAAGACAAGAAAGATTGCGATCAGGACCAAAAACGAAAGTCGAGGTTTGCTGAATGCCGTCGAGCGTGGTTCGGGTCATGGATGAAGGCAACAATTCAGAATCATAGCTGAATGATTCAGTCGTGCCGGTTCCATCCTTACGCAGCTGGATAAGGGATGTACCTGGAATGTAGGTCCAGGACAGGATCCCGTCAGCCAGACCCTGCGTATCATATTCGATCTGGTTCACGAGCCGACCGAAATCATCGTGATAATACTGTGCCTTACGCGAACTGCGATAACTCTGTTGCCGTATTTTTCCGGTATTGATGGAATCTGGTGGATAATATTCCCATCCATCGCGAGTTCCGTCGCTGTAGCCCACTTCAGTCATATGCTCATGCGCATCGAACTTGTATGTCTCTACCAAACCTGAAGCATCAACCGATTGCTTCAGGATGCCAGATGCATCATAGGAGAAAGTCTCGGTAGCCGTTCGCGGAATACCATTTACATCTTTCGAATTACTGGAACAGCGGATAATCCGATGGCGTTCGTCGTACTCGTACGATGTGCCTTCATTTTTCGGATTGGTAAATGTGAGCAGCAAACCCTTATCCGCACCGCTTGCACCATAAACCCACGTCCACAGGCCATAGGCACTTGTGTCTTTAACAACGCCTGCGTCATAAATGAGACCTGTTTCCATACGTAGCAGGCGGCCGGCCACATCGTAGAGGTATCGAGTTGCTGCTTTGTTTTGATCTACCTTCATCAGGAGACGATCGTGAAGATTATTACCATCGAAGCGGTAAAAAATCTCACTCGTTCCATCCGGATAGGTGATGCGACTGATGTTACGCAAAGCATCATAATCAAGCGTCAAACGCTGCCCATCTCGCCCAATACAAGCGACAGGGGTATTCTTCGAATAATTCCACCAATCTCCTAGGTCGTTTGTCACGCGCGAATTTCTAACTCCGCCTGCAATTGCATCAAATCCGGTCTTACCAGGCAAGATGGACCACTTATCATTGTACCACTCGACCTCGCTTGGGCCAATTCGCTTCAGAACTCCACCCCCCTCATAAACCAGCCAGTTGCTCCAGGCTGTGGCGTCAAATATATTTGCATACCTTAAAGCGCCCGATCCATCCTTGATTGCGCGAATAAGCAAAGAGCTGGAGTTATAGACATCCGATGACCCATCATTATGCATGGAATCATTGAAGAGGTTGGTCAAGAGTATCGTACGTTCGGGCAGGCCATCCGCCGCAAACGGATCGCGCATAACAAGCGTGGTTGCCCTACCCCCGGAATCGACATTCCAAGTGAAGCTCGCCCGCGCAGCATCGGGATAGGCAACGCCACTAAGAAAGCCACCCTCGTTATAGCTATAATCGAGGGGCTGCCGGTCATTCAATTTAGCGCTGGAAACAGTCCATAAACCACCTGTTTGGTTTTGATTATAGGTAAAGGCAATATTGTTTCCGTGTGCATCTTCAGCTTTTTGCATCTGAAAGACACGCGACGTGGATTCCTGCAGCTCAGCAGCTGAGAAAGTCTTGTAAACGACACGCAATGGCAGCCCTCCACTACTGCCGATCGAACGCAAGCGAGCATCAACCCCAATGCAAATGGACCCAGCAGGTTCACCCCATTCATCAAGGGGTGTGTTACGAGTACGTTCTGGCAGGAGGTCTCCATTCAAAGTGAAGCGAGCGCGCACCAGGTCGAAGCGGAATTGCGTGCCATCGCGCGCAGTGACGCGCAATTCTCGTGCACGGGCAAGGTTTTTAACAATGGCTGAATCTGTGCCGTCAATGGTGTGTAAAAGACGAATGTCTCGTACCACGGCCGGGTTTTCGCCCATCCTCTGACCGAGGAAAATACCATCTCGAACCTGATCCCCCTGCGCAAAATCATAATATGAAAATGCCTGTTCGTAATTCGGATCAAATAAACGGGCGCGTAAGGATTTGCCATCGTCATTTGATGATACCGTGCATGATAGGTCCAACTGACTGAACACGCCGGCTCCAAATGAGCTGCGCTCACCGATATCGCGATAGCGATGGATGCGACGTAACAGCAATGGCTCGGCCAATGCTGTACGAAATATTGTATTCGACGTATTGACGGCGTCCGCTGCTGTAGGTAGCCTTGGTATATCATCTATAATATGCAAATAATTAAAGGTGATATTATCGATGCGCGTCGGTGTGAATCCCTGGTTCTCACTGACAAATCCGGGGCGCATCACGTCTGGGAAAATAGAATATGGATCTTCCCCAGACCATATCCTCCAGATATTACTCGCGCGATTACCCTCATCATCCGGTCTATGCACCAATCCAGACGAAGACCTATGAGACCAGGTAGTTTGATTCTGTTGCACCAGAGATGGACCACTCAATCCCACACGAAATATCCCAGGTGATTGAGATGTCGGATTCGGCCCCATGCCTGATTTAAAGTTGTGACAGGTGAAGGGAATCGAGTCGAGGCTTAACTGGAATAACGTCTTCTCGTTTTCCATGAGACGCTGATTGGTTTTCGTCGAGTCCATTCCGGCATAGGGATCGACTGAAAGTGCAACCACGCTGCCTGGATTGATTACGGAATCGGCCGCTGAAGCACCATTTAACAGCACGCTAAGGAGAACGACCACCCCCAATAAACACAGGTGCGATTCTGCCATAATCCAGGTATTATAGAATGCCGCTTTCATGGTTTCACCACTGCAGAGAGAGTTGCTTCTGGCAAGTCGATCGAAATGAGCAAACGCAATCGACCAGACGCAAGCGGACAACCGACCAGGGTAGAAACCTCGCCTGCCGTTCCCGGCATGGCCTTGAGATGAACGCGGGCGATACCCTCAGCGTCCGCACGCACGGTGATGGCCGCCAGAGTGTTCTCAGCGAAAATACCCAGATCGAGGGAGGTGAACGACACCGGTGCAAGCGGCACCGCACGCACCGCCAACTCAAGCTGGCCGCCTTGGATCACCGTCAGATGGTCTTCCACCAGGGATGACAATACCGCGACCCCAGGACCAGGCTGACAACACTGGAAAACTCGCCCGGGCTCGACGATTGCGAGATAGGCGTCGGGGTTGCGCGCAAAGGCGACAGCATCGAAGGGCGCCGGGGCAATCGCGACTGATAGCCGTTCGGGATGCTTGCCGGTTTGCAACGCTTCCACCACCGATGCTGACCCGGGGGCCCGTTTATCGATGGCCGGCGTTGAACCGATACGACGCATTTCGGTCTCTGCCAACGGATCAACCTCGATGGCAGGAGCCACTTGCCCAGGTAACGGCACGAAGGCACGCGAAACCCCTATTGCATTTTTCGTACCTTTTTCGTCATAATTTATTTTTCTGGCGGTTCCGGATTGCAGCCTCTCCGTATGATCGCTTGCCAACAGCGGAGGAATTAAGTTCGCTCGACGGTATCGCTGCAGGCCTAATGCGACTACCAAAAGGCTTAAAAATGCAATTATAGCAGTACGTTTATACATATTAATTATCTTAGTACTATTTGCATAACTATTACTTACAAGTGGCAATCTCTTACGGTGTTAATGAATAAATCATCTAGTTAATTTCACGATTGAAGGCGGTTGGCGCCTCCATTCCTGAATCGACC
>JAYVTR010000016.1:0-15136 GCA_043788625.1 Planctomycetota bacterium | reverse complement strand
ATCGGCATGGAGGAAACGATATTCGCTGACGAACTGCCGATGTTCACGGGCGGCGGCATACCACTCATCCGTGACCTGTTGACGATCCTCGGGATGCACCGAGCCGGCCCAGCCCATGCCCAATGCCTGCTCGTTTGACATACCGGCGATTACCGACCATTGGGGATTGAGGTATAAGGCTGCACCCTGCGCGTCGGTGACAAATACACCGAGCGGCGAGGCCTCACTCATGGTGCGAAAACGCAATTCGCTTGCTTGCAGCGCCGCCTGGGCCTGCAGTTCGGCACTCGCCAAGCTGCTCGTCTCGCTGACCAGCAAACGCAACGCCACCTGCGCTTCGACCAGCCGTGCCAGACGACGCAAAGCGTCCACCTGTACTGCCGCCAGATGACGCGGAACCCGATTGATGACGCACAGCGTGCCGATCGGCATCCCACCGGCGACCATCAACGGTATGCCGGCATAAAAGCGGATTTGCGGCCCCGCTGCAACCAGTGGATGATCGTGAAAGCGCACATCATCGAGGGTATCGGGAATCTCGAACAGCTCACCAGGAGTAAGAATGGCATGCGCGCAGAACGATAGATCACGCGACATTTCGCTGGTCGCAAGGCCATGACGCGCTTTGAACCATTGCCGATCTTTATCGACCAGACTCACCAATGAGATCGGGCATTCGCACACCAACGATGCCAGATGGACGATATCATCAAAGGCCGCCTCGGGCAGGCTGTCGAGCAAACCGAGTCGTGCCAAAGCCGCGAGTCGTTCACATTCATTGGCAGGCAAGGCGGCGGTGCGCATGGTCAAGTATACCACGAGAAACTGGCACTTGCCAGATGACCAACGTCAGGCCTATGCGACCATTAGCGTAATAGACGTTGGTATTCATCCTGGGCGAAGCGATCAGTCATACCGGCAATGTAATCGGCGACCACGCGTTGCAGTCCAGTGGCAGCAATGCGCTGGGCGAAATCAGGCGGCAACGTATCCGGGTTTTCGGTGAAAAAACCGTAAAGCTCACGCAGGATGCGTTTGGCGCGATGAAAAGTCTGATTCACCCGGTGATGGCGGTACAAATGAGCGAATAACCAGGCCTCAAGTACTTCCTTCGCTTCGCGCAGACTCGGGGCAAGGGCGACCACTTGCTGACTGCAGGCGCGGACATCGGCAACGCTGTTGATGTTGTGCACCTGCAAACCTGCTGCCGAATGTTCGACCAAGCCGCACACCAAACTGTCGAGCAACCGCCGTACGGCACGGTCGACCAGCAAGCGTTCGGATGTCGCGCGGGGCGATGATTCGATTGCCTCGGCCCAAGCACCAGCCCACAGGGGAACCTCGGCCAGGCCCTCGCGATCGATCAGTCCGGCGCGCAAGCCGTCATCAACGTCATGGCAATCATAAGCGATAGAATCCATCTCGTCGACCAGCTGGGCCTCAAGCAACGGGGCTTCATGTGGCGAAAAACGTGCGGGCACCTTTGAGCGGTCATAGTGCGCCGAATGCTTGATGATGCTTTCGCGTACTTCGTAGGTTAGATTCAAACCTGGAAATTCCGGGTAACAGATTTCCAGCTCATCAACGATGCGCAGGCCCTGCTTGTTGTGCTCAAAGCCACCATGGCCTTGCAGCAATTCATCGAGCATTGTTTCACCTTGATGGCCAAATGGCGGATGGCCGACGTCGTGAACCAAGGCAATGCACTCGACCAGATCTTCGTTGAGATGCAGACGCCGCGCCGCCGAGCGCGCCAACTGCACGACCTCGATGGTGTGCGTCAGGCGATTGCGGAAATGATCGCCATGATCGGCGGTGAAGACCTGCGTTTTATACTGTAAGCGACGGAAAGCCCGACTGTGCACGATACGATCGCGGTCACGGGTGAATTCATCGCGGTTAGGATCGCGAGTATGCTCATAGACCCGCCCCCGACTCTCGGCTGCGGCTATTGCATAAGTGGCTAGCGCAAAGGTGGCCGGCGCCGAGGCGGCTAAACTGCTGACCTCGCGCAGGCTCATCGGATACTTTCGGCCCAGCGCAGGAATTCGGCGGGGTCGGGACTCTTGAAAAAGGCATTGCCACATACCAGCAAGTTGGCGCCGTCGTCCACTACCAGCGGCACCGTCTCGCGATTGATGCCGCCATCGACCTGGATTGGCAGGTTGGCGAAGGCCGCCCGCGTAGCGCGGATGTGTTGCCGCACCTGCGGGATGAATGACTGCCCACCGAAGCCAGGATAGACGGTCATGAACATCACCAGATCGACATGAGCGAAATGCTTGAACCATAATTCAGGATTGGTGTCGGGATTAAACGCCAAGCCGACATCGGCACCGCTATCGCGCACCCGGCCGATGGCTTCGTGCATCTGGCGCGGACCGACGGCTTCGACGTGCATGGTCAGCGCATCGGCGCCAGCGCTGCGGAAATCATCGATATAACGCAAGGGATCTGTCATCATCAAATGTACATCGAGGTGCAACGTCGTAACCCGGCGTATGGCCTCGACGATGAACGGGCCAAACGTCAGATTCGGCACAAAATGCCCATCCATCACATCCAGATGCAAACGCGTTGCCCCTGCCGCTTGACAACGCGCCACTTCATCGCCCAAGCGTGTGAAATCAGCCGACAGCAGGCTCGGCAGAACGGTGATCGGCAAGCGGGGGTTGGACATGACATTCATGATGCTCTAAGCATGGATGCACCTTGCCCCTTGGAAAGCGTATGGAGCTACGATCCTGCAGGTCTATGCCGCGCTGGCCGTTGTTCGTTTTGTTATGTATTTTAGGGAGCGGTGGTTTGCTCGGCCTGCGCCCGACGGCGCATGCGCCATCGAGCCTGATCGAATGGGCCACGGCCAGCGACGCTGATCGTACGTCCATCGCTGATCGCCTCTTACCGCCATTGTCGCATACCGCTACAGGTGAACTGCGCCTTTTGGGCACCGATCAGCTGGGGCGGCCCTTGGCCTTGCGTCTGTGCTTGGCCTTGGGCACCAGCTTGGCCATTGCCGGCATCGGTGCCGTGGTGGCGGTGGCGATCGGCACGGCGATCGGCACGACAGCGGCCATGGCCGGCGGACGGATCGACAATCTGCTCATGCGCAGCGCTGAGGTCACCGCCGGCATGCCCGCCATCCTGGTCATCATGGTCTTGGTTGCAGCCCTGAAGCCGTGGGGCCTGTGGGTGCTGTTCGCCGCCATGGGGTTGTTGTTTTGGCAAGGCATTGCGCGCGTGGTGCGGGCACGGGTGATGCGTTTGCGCGGCGAACTATACGTCGACGCCGCCATCGTCATGGGCGCCGGCCGCTGGCATCGTTTGCGCCGTCACATCCTGCCAGGAGCCTTACCTACGGTTTTGGCATACGGTTCACTGCTGCTACCCAAGTTGATTCTGCTTGAAAGTTTACTCGCGTACTTAGGGGTTGGGGCCGGCTCTCCGCATAGCTTCGGCCGCATCATCAGCGGCGTGACTGCCACCTTGACGCCCCTATCTCTGTCGTGGTGGCCGGTCATCGTGCCCTGCGCGGCATTGGCCTTATTTGTGCTTATTCTTAACCTTGCTCTCGACGCCAGCGCCGACGCCGTGGCCGGCCACTGATTCCCAGCCGCACCCGTCGATGGGTATGCACCCGGGTTGCGGCCCTCACCCTCACCACTACGGTCAACTCATAGACCTCTAAGGAGCTTATCATGGCCAAAGAATTCACTGACGCTAATTTCGCCGCCGACGTCATCGCCTCAGACAAACTCGTGCTTGTCGATTTCTGGGCGCCATGGTGCGGCCCCTGCAAAATGATCGGACCAGTCATCGAAAAGCTCTCCACTGAGCTGGGTGCCACGGTTTCAATCGGCAAGCTCAACGTCGATGATAATCCGGCTACGGCGCAAGAATACGGCGTTCAGTCGATCCCCACCCTGTTGCTCTTCAAAGGCGGCAAAGTGGTCGGCACGACGATGGGCTTTCAGCCCGAGCCAAAACTGCGCGCGTTCATCGACCAGCACAAGTAAACGGTCAAGCGATCGAGCGTTCTACGCTCACCTCAGCGGGATGCGGCCAATCAGCCGCATCCCGTTTTTTTTAAGCCATCGCGACTCTACATGGAGCAGAGCTAGCCCATTGCCGACGGAGCTCAGCCAAACTTGATTCGAGCTCGGTTTGCAGATCAAAACGTCCGCATTCAAGCGATACCTGCTGCTTATAACCGGCATCTTGCAAAACCTTGAACCACGGACGGAAATCGTCACCGGCCACGCCTGGAGCTGTTCGCTCGGCTTTTTCGGCGACGTGCACATGCGCCAGCACATCGGTGACCGCCGCCAGATCGTCGGGGATTTCTTCGGCACGGGCCATATGGTAAAGATCGGCCAGTAAGCGGATCGACGGATGATTCACGGCGCGCACGATTCTTGCGCCTTCGCGTACCGTCGTGATGAAATTGCATTCCCCCACGTTCAAGGGTTCAACTACCACCTGCAATGAATTGCGCGCCGCTAACGGCGCCAGGCGATGCAATAAGGCGATGAACTGCTCGCCCGCCCGGGCATGGTCAAAACCTTCGGGCACGCGCCGCGAACCGCCGCTGCCGAAGACGATGCGCTGGATGCCGGTTTGCGCCGCCCGGTAAAAGGCAATTTCGGCATAGGCCATGATCGCCGGTAAATCCACTGCCGGTCCAACGCACGGTAAATCACCAGGTAAAAAACAATTGGCGACGGTCAGCGGTTTCCCGCACACCAAGGCGGCCTCGAGGTTGGCTGCGAAAACCTGATCGGACTGCAACGGGACAAGAAAGCCCTGCACATTTTCCTCGATGAAGTCGACCGACGACGTCGATATGAAAGTAGCATTATTTTTTGCTGAAGTGCAACATCCAAAGCGCATGGCAAACTCCTGAAGAGACGGTGTTGCCGCACATTCTATGGGTTGGGTATCAGCCCGTCCGCTGGATATCCGTGCCCTACTTAGTACATTTGTGACTTAGCCACCCTGTTTGAGATAACGCATGGAATCCCGATTTCGCGCCAGCCCGACATCGCGCAGCGCCCTGCCTTTTGGTGTGCGCTCGTGCGGGCATTACGTACTTACTGGTGAGCGTGTCATTGATCGCACCGCCGAACGGCCGTTCGTGCAATTGTATTGGGGCATCTCCGGAGCGGTGACGTTTGGGTTCACCAGCAGCGAGTGCGTCATGCGCGCCGGCGGCGTGGTGGTGTATCCCAAGGACAGCCGCCACGTGGTGACGGTGCAAGCCGGCGGCGGTGCTTATCGCTGGGCAACCTTCGACGGCCCCCTGGCCGATCCGATCGTCGCGGCTTTCGGCCTGGTTGGACCGTGGCCACGCCAAGCCGGCCCAGCGCCGACCGCGCTATTCGAGGAACTAGATCGCCTCCTAGCCAATCCCGGCCTGGTTGCCGAGCGCCAAGCCGCGGCGGTCGGCTGGTCGCTGATGGCCGCCGCAGCAGCAGCCACGCCGGACGAGGATCCGTTGATTTCCCAGGTGCAGGAATGGCTGATCAATGGCCTGGCCGATCCCGAGCTGAGCATCGAGGCCATCGCTGATCGCATGCATATCGATCGCAGCGTCTTGACGCGGCGTTTCACCGCCGCCGAGGGCTTGGCGCCGAAACCTTATCTGCAGTCCCTGCGTCTGAATCGCGCCATGTCCTTGCTGGCCGCCAGCGACGATTCAGTGCAACGCATCGCCCTCGCCTGCGGCTTCACTAACGGCAACTATTTCGCCCGCGTGTTCAAAGCCGCCACCGGTGAAACCCCCGAGGAGTTCCGCCGGCATGTGCGTTGATACGGATCTTATTTGCTTACCGCGCTACGCGCCAACCCAGGTCGCCCAGCCATTGGCTGCAGCGATGCGTCCAGTCCGACACCGTCGCATCTTCGCTGGCCAAACCCATGCCATGAGGGCCCGTTGGGTACACATGCAGCGCGAACTGGACGTGATGGCGGCGCAAAGCAGCGGCATAGAGCAGGCTGTTTTCAACCGGCACCGCCTGATCGTCGGCAGTCGACCATAAAAAGGTCGGTGGGTTGCGCGCCGTCACCGACAACTCCAAGGAGAGCGCCAACTGCGCCGCCGGGTCTTCGCCGACCAGGTTCAGAAAAGATCCGCGATGGGCGTGTTCACCACTGCTGATCACCGGATAGCAGGCGATCACCGCATCAGGTCGACCACGCTGACGGGCAACCGGATCTTCGGCGGTGACATCGCCATCATCACCGAAGTTGCCCACCGAGCACACCAGATGACCACCGGCACTGAAGCCGAGGATACCAACACGCTGGGCATCGACCTTCCATGCCGCGGAATTATGGCGTACTTGACGAATAGCGCGCTGCGCATCGTTTATAGGCGCCGGATGCCGTGACGGAGCGACGCGGTAATCACAGACAAAGGCGTGCAGGCCGAGCGAGTTCAACCAACGCGCGATCGGCGCGCCTTCATGTGGCGCACGCCCGGAATAGCCACCGCCCGGGCACACCACTACTGCCGCGCGCGGTTGGTCACCAGCCAACAGGAACGGGGTCAAGGTTGGATTCTCGGGGGTCAAGGTCTGCGGCCACAGCGGGATTGGATTCATGGTGCCGCAGTCTGCAGGCTTGCCACACATGGTCGATAGGTAGCTAGCGCTGACGATGCAGCACTGACCCTGGCCATGCCGCTGGCGTCAACCAGGCCCAGCCCGCACGCTTGCACCAGCAGGTTTCCGAGAGCTGTGCCCTCGTCGGGGCCGGCGATTACCGGTAAGCCGGTGACGTCAGCCGTCAGCTGACAAAGCAGACGATTATGGCAACCACCGCCCATCAGGCTGATGCCGGTGATCGGCTTGCCGGTGGCGCGCTCCAATGCCAAACGACTGCCCTGATAGGCGGCAGCCAGGCCTTCAACGATGCGGCGGAAGACCTCGCCTGGAGTCGTCGCCGCCACACCGATTTCAACCGCTTGCCGGCGGATGCGGTCGATCATGCGGTCATGCGGCTGGCTTTGTCCGAGAAGTTCCAGCCGATCGATATCCAGCGTTATCAAGGCTGGTGCGGCGGCTTCGGTAAGGCCCGCCAGTTCGGCATGGCTATATTCCTCACCCGCTGCCAGCAGATCCCGTCGGCATTCCTGCCATACCCACAGGCCCATAACATTTTTCAACAAACGGATGCGTCCGTCGACGGCGATCTCATTCGACAGGTCACCGGTAAAAGCCTCGGCGGTGGTTACTGGCGTCGGATGTAAAATGCCCACCAGCGACCACGTGCCGCAGGAGATGAAAGCATAGCCGGTCTCGGCCGTGGGCATCGATGCCACTGCACTGGCTGTGTCGTGCCCGCCCACCGTCATCACCACAGGCACCGGCGCGCTGAAGCCAAGTTCAGGCTTGGCCGGACCAAGCACACTTCCCGAAGCGACGATCGTACCGAACAAGTGCGTCGGCAGGCCTAGCCGCTGCAGCAGTTCGATATCCCAGGCCGGCTTGCCGGCCAAGGTCAGGCCGGTGGTGCCGGCATTCGACCACTCATTGGCCATCACACCGCACAGACGATAGGCCAATAGATCGGGCATGGTCAACAAACGCTGGGCGCGTTGCAGCAGCTGTGGACGCTGGGCCTGCTCGGCCACCAATTGGAAGATGGTATTGAAGACCAGGCCTCGCGTGCCGCTGCGGGCAAACAGTTCAGCTTTCGGCACTACGGCATGGACTTTTTCCGGCATCGCCAGGTTGCGTTCAGCACGGTAATGCACCGGCTGATCAATGAGTTCGCCAGCAGCATCGAGCAAACCATAATCAACGCCCCAGGTGTCGACACCAATCGACGCGATCGGCCCCGTCGCCCGAGCTTGGGCTGCCTGCACGCCGGTGATGATCCCCGCCCACAAGGCGTCGACATCCCAACGCAGCAACCCGTCCACACGCACCGGCGTGTTAGCGAAACGATGTACCACCTCTAACGCAAAACGCTCACCGTCGAAAGTGCCCAACACCACGCGCCCGGAGTCGGCACCCAGATCAATGGCGAGATGGCGAGAGATCATAGACAGGTCCTCAAAGGCGGATGCGAAGCTGAGATTTTTTTTTAGCTAGCGACCAGCGACCAACGGCCAACGACCAACGGCCAGCCTGCGATCTTCGCGCTTAATAGCTGGTCGTTGGACGCTGCATTCACACCCGCAGACCCAAGGCCTGCTGACGGTATTTTTCATCCGGCCGACCCAACAGGTGCAATACCGTCGTCCGCTCAAGCAGCGCCAACCCACCACCCGAAGCCAAGACGATGGCACGCATGCGCGCCGCCTTGATGGTCATGGCAGTGACGTTCAGCGCTTCCTGCGCCGTCGAGCCCAAAGCGATTACGCCATGGTTTTGCATGTAGATCACTTTGGGCACGACGTTCCACTCGGCACGGAAAGCGGCGATGCCGTCGGCGATCGCCTTCGCCAAGATCACGCCCGGGTCGACATAGGGCACGAACACCGAATCAGGACCCATGACCACGGCTTCATCAGGGCACATGCGCCCGGCCAAGGTAGCCGGCCAGCCCTTACCGCAGGTCAAACCATTCACCGCCGTGGCATGGCTGTGGGCAACAAAATTGACGCCAGGCAACTGCAGGCACAGGGCATGGAACAAGGCCTCGACCGAAGGCCGGCGCTTGTTGCTGGGGTCGACTTTTGCCGCTTCATAGGCGGCGGTCAGTTCGGCTTCGCTAACGCTTTTGCGATCAAGCAGCGGCAGCAGGTCGGCGAAGCGCAACTGCACGAAATCGGCAGCGGTCATGGTCTGCAGCTGACAGCCAGAACCCTTGACCAAAAAAGTCTGCTCATCGACGCGTGTCGAGGTGTTGCCCTCACCGAGGATCACCGCGTCGAAGCTCGGCTCGCCGAGGCGATTCGACATCGATACCAGTTCCGTACTGGCGCTCATTGAAAGCCTCCACCGCCAGCGGCCTTGGAGCCATAGCGCGCGATGCGCTCGGCGGTGACCTTTTCAGCGTAACCGCTGCGCCGGAAAGCGGCGATCGGATTGGGATCTATGCCTTGGCCTTCGCGCAGCTCCTTCAACATCGGACGCACGTCCGTGTTGTAGGCTTCTTTCAGCACTTCCTCGGCGCCGCTGACGTCGCAGTTGTAGCGGAACTGCTTCAACGCTGCACGATCGACCAACAACGCCTTGGCGTAGGATTCCTGAACGGCGATGGCCGACTGGATGGTGGCTTCGATGGTGTTCTTGTAGGCGTGGCACTGATCGAACATGTAGGCGATCTGGCTGGCACAGCGACCGGCGACGGTGGCTTGCCCTTCTTCTTCGGCATCGACCAGTTCGTTATAGATCAGAAACAGCTCGTGCGGATTGATCGAGCCGACGGTGAGATCGTCATCGCCGTACTTGCGGCTGTTGAAGTGGAAGCCGCCGAGGATGCCTTCATCCAGCAATGAGGCGACGATCCACTCGATGTTGGTGCCCAGGGCGTGGTGGCCGGTGTCGACCAACACAGTCGCCTGAGGTCCAAGCTTCTTACACATCAACGACGCGGCGCCCCAATCGGCGAGATCGGTATGGTACCAGGCTGGCTCGTAGAATTTGTATTCCATCAACAGGCGCATGTCCGGAGCGAGCGCGGCGTACAGCTTCTGGAACGAAGCGAACATGCGTTGACGGCGTTCACGGAATGAATCCTGGCCCGGATAATTGGTGCCGTCAGCGTACCACAGGCTGATGCCCTTGGAGCCGGTGGCCTTGGCGATCTCGACGCACTCGACGTGGTGTTCAAGGGCCTTGGCGCGCACCCGTTCGTGCGGATGGCAGAACGAGCCGAACTGATAATCCGGATCCTGGAAGACATTGGGATTGATGGCGCCGATGGCGACGCCGTGCTGGGCGGCGAAAGTCGCCACGCCTTTCCAATCCTTCATGCCCGGGGTCGGCTTGTCCCACGGAATGTGCAGGGCGACCTTGGGCAGGATGCCGGTGAGCTTGTGCGCCATGCCGGCGTCGGCGAGCTTCTCTTCGAGCGATACCGCCGCCCACGGCTGGGGGAACTTTCCGAAGCGCGTGCCGCTGCCGGCAAAACCCCACGAAGGAGTTTCGACCTGCTGGGTCTTCAGGCGTGAGAAGAGAGTGGCTTTGTCCATGGGGGCGGTCTTTCACAAAGGAGCGCTAAGGAGCAGAAGGAAGCTGACGCCAGTCTACCACATCAACGGCAGGAGCGCATCAGTCAGCTACACGTCTGCGCCTCGCACAAAATTGACAATTCATTCCCGATCGATGCGCTGACATGGATGGTCACCACGCCAAAGCTTCTGAGCCTAGAGCAGCTTTTCCCGACCGTAGGCGCACCGATTCACGTCAATCGCCCGCAGCACGAAGGTGACACCCCTCTGCATCAGCATGATTTCTTGGAGATTGCCCTGGTGGTCAGCGGCAAAGCCCTGCACCGCACCATCCACGGCACGGTAACGGTGCAGGCGGGCGATGTTTTCATCTTACGTCCCGGCGACTGGCATGCCTATGAGAAATGCCGTCATTTGTGCCTGGCCAACTGCAATATCGGCACCGATCTGGTCAGCGGCCCGTTGGGCTGGCTGCATGATGATCCGATGCTCGGGCCGTTATTGGGCCTGACCCTCGGCCAAACCGCCACCGTCCATCTGCCGACCGCCAGTATTCAGCGGTGCGTAGATCTGCTCGATGTCATCCGTACCCTGCAAAGCGATGCGCCGGAGCGCCGCCGTATCGATCTCATCGGCCAATTATTATTATTCCTTGGTGAACTCGGGCGTGGCTCGGTGACCGGCCTGGGCAAACGCCACACGCCACATGCGGCGGTGACCAAGGTCATCGCTCTGCTCACCAATGATTTGGCACGCGGTTGGACTCTCGATCATCTGACCCAACACACCGGTCTCGATCGCAGTTATCTGGTACGCTTGCTGCGCAAACATACCGGCCTGTCGCCGATGGCGTGGCTCGCCCGCAGTCGCGGCGAACGGGCCGCGGTGCTGCTGCTGACCACCGACCGCACCGTGGCCTCGATCGGCGCCGAGGTCGGCTGGCCGGATGCTAATTATTTCTCACGCCGCTTTCGCGGTCTGTTTCGCCAGACACCCAGCGAATACCGCCAGCAACTGCCGGTAAAACCAGCTGATATCCACGCCGAGGCGTGGATTCAGTGGTGAACCATTAAACCGGCGTCAGCCAGCTGGCGTACTTGGGATTGCGGCCATACACTGCGTCTTCATACGCCTGCTGGATGCTCGTCGTCAGTGGCCCGCGCGAGCCGTCGCCGATCACGCGTTGGTCGACCGCCCGGACATAGCTCACCTGGCAACCCGTGCCGACCAGGAACACCTCATCACTGAGGTATAATTCAGTGCGCGCGATCGGCCGTTCGACGACGCCGATGCCGAGGTCTTTGGCCAAGCTGAAAATCGCCCGGCGGGTGATGCCTTCGAGGATGTCGGCGGTGCGGTCCGGGGTGTGCAGCATGCCATCGCGGACGATGAAGATGTTCTCGGCCGAGCCTTCGCAGACCTGCCCGCGGTCGTTGAGGAAGATCGCCTCATCGTAGCCGTTCATGACCGCCTCAGACTTGGCCAGGGCGCTATTGAGATAGCCGCCAGTTGCCTTGGTGCGGGTGGGGATGGTGTTGTCCGACAACCGGCACCACGACGACACGCACACACTCAGGCCCTTGCTCGTATCAAGATAATCGCCGAGGAATTGCATGTAGGTCATGAAGCCATCGGCGACGTTCAGCAGCACCGGGCCCATGTTGGTGCCCTTCTTGTAGACCACCGGGCGCAGGTAGATATTGGCCGTCGGCCGGTTGCGGGCGACCATGTCGCAAGCGATGGCGATCATCTGTTCGGCTGACGGTGCCTGCATGAGCAGCATGCGCGCATTGCGCGACAAGCGGTCATAGTGCTCACTCAGGAACAGCAGATTGATCCTCTTACCGTCCCAATAGCCACGAATTCCCTCGAAACAGCCGGTTCCGTACTGCAGGGCATGGGTGTTCACCGGCACCACACACTCGGTTAATGGCTTCCAGTCGCCATTGAGGTACGCGAGGGAGTTGTTGACGGGGGGTGCAGACTGGCTCACGATAGCTCCGCGTTACGGGGTAGAGGAAGCTAGGGACCACCCCTCGCAAATCCAGCCGGTTGTGGTTGACCATGGTGGTCCGCCCGCTATATGTGTTGCCCCGTTTTGGAGGATTCCGCATGTCAATGGTCAATACGCAGTACGCTGATGCCATCACGAAGGTTGGGGGCTACTACAACTTCGTGACCATCATCAACCGTCGGATGAAGGAACTCAACAACGGCGAACCACCGATGGTTCAACCAGTAATCACCGGCAGCTTTGGCCACTACGATAAGATCGATCTGATCGTGTCGGAAATCGAAGCCGGCTTTCTTTTCATCAAGCACGCGGGCTAATCCCGCAACCGTCCCAGAAACTTGGAAGCGCAGAATCATGAATCAGACTACGTATCTTAAGCAGGAAGCCGTCCATCGCGATTGGCTCATCGAATCGGCCAAGGGCAAGATCCTCGGCGACGTCGCCGTCCGCGTTGCGGTTGCCCTGATGGGCAAGACCACAGCCAACTGGACCCCGAATGTCGACAGCGGCGCCTTCGTCGTCGTCACCGACATCGAGTCGGTGGTCGTCACCGGCAAGAAGACCAGCGACAAGATCTACAAGTTCCACTCCGGCTACATGGGCGGTCTGAAAGAGATTCCTCTTGAGACGATGATGACCAAGAAGCCTGAACAGGTTCTTGAGCTCGCCGTCAAGCGCATGCTGCCGAAGACCATCCAGGGCAGCCACATGCTGAAGCGCCTGAAGGTCTACAAGGGCGCTGCCCACCCTCACGTTTCGCAGTCGCCAAAACCTCTGTAATTGATCCCGTAAGTTGGCTACGCCAACTGCCGAGTCGCCCACAACCTCTGAGGAATCCCTCAGAGGTTGTGTGTTTTCAGGCTGATACACCGCCCCTGCTGGCGCCACGCCCACGACTGCACCGGCGGTGCATCGCCCTACGGTGGCGGCCTATGCTGCGTGCCCCATCATCGATCTCGTCGACTTTGAACCGCCTTGCCCTGGCCTGTCTCCTGAGCGCCTCGTTGGGCAGCTCGCTGATGGCTGCCGAAACCTTGCCCAGCGACGGGGAACTGCTGGCTGCCGCCCGTTCCGCCAGCATCGCCTACCAGAATCACCTCAGAGAACTGGCCGTCACGCTCAACCAGCCTGATGCGGCAGCACGGCATGAAGCCCTGCGCACCCTTGGCCGCCTGCACGATCCGCAGGCCGTGCTCAGCATCCTCGGCTTCCTCGAGCAACCGCAGCGCGTCAACGACGACCTGATCGCCGCCGCGCTCGCCCTCGGCACCGCCGGTGAGGACTCGGCAATTCCGGCACTGCACAAGCTGACTGCCAATGGCGATGAGCAGGTTCGCCTGGCCGCCTATAATGCGCTCGGCTCGCTGGCTAAAGCCACGCCTGGCGACCACACCCAGCGCGCCAAAGACAACGATGAGACGCCACACCTCGCCGCCTTGACCAATCTCGGCACCCTCAAGCAAACCGACGCCGCCCCCCTGCTGATCGCCGGACTCGAAAAGCACCCCCGCTCGATTGTGCGCCGCATGTGCGCCATCGGCTTGGGCAAGCTGGGCGACAAAGCCAATGGCCCGATGTTGCAAAACGCGCTTGCGGATCCCGACCCCGGTGTGCGTCGCTACGCTGCTGAAGCTATCGCCAGTATCGGCTATCGTCCGGCGATCCCCTTCATCCTCTTCGCCCTCGAAGCCAACATCGCTGGCCCCGAGCTGGCCCAGGTCGTCAAGCGCATGACCGGCCAGGATTTCGGCTTCAACAGCAGCGACGATGAGTTGCGCCGCACCGCAGCCATCGAACGCGGCTTCGCGTGGTGGACGGCCAACAGCAGCAAAGAGGGCGGCTAAAATAGCGCTTAAGCTACATCCTCAGGCAGACGCAAGGCGATCCATGCGGCGGGGATGAACAGCATGGCGGCACCAACCAGGCCCCAGCGCAACTCGCCGAGTGGCGCGCAAAAGCCGAACAAGACTGTGCCCAGTGCCGCGGCAATGCGCCCAAAATTATAACAGAATCCGGCGCCGGTAGTGCGCAATAAAGTCGGGAAGAGTGGCGGCAGATACATGGTAAATAAGGCGAAGACGCCCTGACAGATGCCGATCAGAGCCAGCACCACCCACATCTCGGATAACGGCCGCGCCACCACATAGCCGGCTACCATCAGCGTCCCATAGGCCAGCGCCATGGCCGCCACAACTTTCCGCCAACCAAATTGCCGGGCCAACCAGGCAGCCAAAAAATTGCCGACGATCGAGGCCACCATCAGCACCAGCAGACCGATACTGGCCAAGCGCGTGCGTTCATCACTGCTGCGCGATGCCACCTCGGGCAGGCAACGCAGCTGCTGCAACGACCAGAACATGAACGCCCAATGCGCCGTCAGCGTCAGCCCACATACCGCCAAGGTCAGGCAGGTGGTGCGGCGTAAAGCCGGTGCAAACAAGGCGCGGATACCTGGAGTAGCGCGGCTGTGCTGCCGTGCGTGTTGCCATTCCGCGGTTTCCGGTACTGCTCGGCGAATCCACAAGGTGAGCAGAGCCGGTACGAGACCGACGAGGAAAACCGTGCGGTAAGCGCATCCGGCCAACAAGATCCCGGCCCCCGCCGCCAACATGATACCGATGTTTACCGCACTCTGCAGGCCGGCCGCCAACCACGGGCGCCAAGCACGCGGCCAGGTTTCGGCCAACAGTGCGGCCCCCACCGCCCATTCGCCGCCGATACCCAAGGCCGACAAAAAACGAAAACCTGCCAACTGCCACCAGGTCTGCGCGAAATAGCCCAAACCGGTAAACAGCGCATAGGTCAAGATCGTCAACACTAAGGTGCGGCTGCGCCCCAAACGATCACCAATGATGCCGAAAAAGGCGCCACCCAAGGCCCAGCCACATAAGAACGCCGCCTGAATCCAGGCGGCGTTCGCTTTGACCGATGGATCGGCAATCGTCGTACTCATGAGTTCGGCTACGAACGGCACTGCCACCAAGGTGTACAGATGCATG
>JAYVTR010000015.1:0-9837 GCA_043788625.1 Planctomycetota bacterium | reverse complement strand
GTGGTGCGCCAAAACTGGCCACATGCACCAACGTTGACACCCTCGGGACTGGGTTAGCGTCCCCCGCTTCGTGCCTACACCGTCCATCGCCGTCCTGATCCCCGCCCGCCGCGCCTCGACACGCCTTCCGGAGAAGCTGCTGCTGGCGGAACACGGTGAGACTATTATTGCAACCGCAGCAAAACGAGCTGCGCAAGCCTTTGGCCAGCAGTCAGTTATTGTCTGTGTTGATGACCAGGCGTTGTTGGCAGCAATATCTGCTAGTGGAATAGCGGGACGACTGACCCGACCCGACCACCAGAGCGGCACCGACCGCATCGCTGAAGTCGCTGCAACTCTTGACGCCGAAATCATCGTCAACGTGCAGGGCGACGAGCCGGAAATGGAGCCCGAGCACATCCGTTTGGTGGCTGGCTTACTGCTCAAACACCCGTGGGCAGGCATGGCCACCTTGGCGGTTGCCGGCGGTGCGGTTGAACAAGCCAACCCCAACAACGTCAAAGTCGTCCTCGGTCACGACGACCGCTGCCTGTGGTTTACCCGCGCCCCGGCAGTGTACGACCGCGATGGCGGCGGCCCGCGTTCGACCTGCTACCGCCACCTTGGTATCTATGCTTATCGACGTGACGTGCTGCTGGGTTATCAGCAGCTGCCGACAAGTAGCCTAGAACAGATCGAAAAACTTGAACAGCTGCGCGCACTCGAGGCCGGTATCGGCATCGCCTGTGGCGTGGTTGAGCACGCCGTGCCCGGCATCGACGTGCGCTCTGATTACGACGCTTTCCTTGCCCGCTGGAAGAACCGCCCATGACCTCGCGCCCTGCTCACGTGACCCGCCACATCGTCATCACCGGTGGGGTGGTCAGCTCGCTCGGTAAAGGCATCGCTTGCGCCTCCATCGGCCGCCTGCTGATTTCCATGGGCTATACGGTGCGCATCCAGAAACTGGATCCGTATCTCAACGTCGATCCCGGCACCATGAACCCATTCCAACACGGTGAAGTTTACGTCACCGACGACGGCGCCGAGACCGACCTCGACCTTGGGCATTACGAGCGCTTCCTCGGCAGTCCATGTTCGAAGAACTCGACCGTCACCAGCGGCCGCATCTATCAGACGGTGATCCAGAAAGAGCGCTCGGGCAAGTACAATGGCGGTACCGTCCAGGTGGTGCCACACGTCACCGACGAGATCAAGTCCAACATCCGCGCCCTGGGTGGCGATGGCGTCGATGTCGTCATCAGTGAAGTCGGCGGCACGGTGGGCGACATCGAAGGCCTGCCGTTCATGGAAGCCGTCCGTCAGCTGCGCCATGACCTTGGCCGCGACAATGTCGTTTTCATGCATTTGGTCTATGTGCCATACATCAAGGCTGCTGGCGAGATCAAGACCAAGCCGGCGCAGCATTCAGTGCAGAAGCTGCGGGAGATCGGCATCGTCCCCGACTTCCTGCTGTGCCGTGCTGACAAAGCGTTGTCGAAGAGCGTGAAGGACAAGCTGGCCTTGTTCTGCAACGTCGACCTCGACAAGGTCATCGATCTGCCTGATGTGCCGACGACGATTTACGAAGTGCCGCAGCTGCTGCAAAAGCAGGGCATCCACGAAAGCGTCTGCCGTCGTTTGGGTCTGCCGGTGAAGCCGTGCGACACCCACGATTGGGATCTGATGGTCAACCATGTGCGCAAGCCCAAGGACACCGTCACCATCGCCCTGATCGGCAAGTACATCGACCATCAGGACGCCTACAAATCGGTGACCGAGTCGATTGATCACGCAGCCTATTCGCACCTCTTGAAAGCCAACATCGTGCGCATCGAAAGCGAGCAGCTGGAAAAGGACGAGCACTGGCAGGATCGCTTCAAGGGCATCGATGGCATCCTCGTGCCGGGTGGCTTCGGCAAGCGCGGTTTCGAAGGCAAGCTCAAGGCCATCCGCTATGCCCGTGAACACCGTCTGCCATACCTCGGCCTGTGCTTGGGAATGCAGGCGGCATCGATCGAATTCGCGCGCAACGTCCTCGGTTTCGCCGATGCCAATTCGACCGAGATGAACGAAAAATCGACGCATCCGATCATCGTCGTCATGGACTCGCAAAAAGACATTGTCGCCGCCGGCAATCTCGGCGGCACCATGCGTCTCGGCTCATATCCGTGCACGCTGGTGAAGAAGAGCAGCAAGACCAGCAAGCTGTTCGGCGGCGCGGAAGTGGTGCAGGAGCGCCATCGCCATCGTTACGAATTCAACAATGCCTTCCGCGCCCAGTTCGAAGCCGCCGGCATGCAGTTCACCGGCTTATATATCCCTGACCCGACCCGCCCCGAGCAGTCGCTGGTCGAGATCATCGAGCTTAAGGACCACCCATTCTTCCTCGCCACCCAGGCCCACCCAGAATTCAAATCGACCCCGGTCACCCCGCACCCGCTGTTTCGCGGTCTGCTGGGAGCGGCGTATAAGCATAAAACCGGGGAATAGTCTAAGGGGGTCGCCCAGTGCTCGCGTTTGGTGACTGGTGACTCGTGACTGATGTCTGATGACTAGGCTCGAAGATCGAAGCTGCGCAGTCTTTGGTCTCTGATCGACTTTCATCACTAGGCCATCATCCTGCGTCAATGAGCCTTCTCGCCTGGGTTGATCAGTGGTCGTTGCGCATTTCTGATCGGCTCGATCCGATGCTGGTGCGCTGCGTACGTCAGGATCTGCGTAGCAAGGTCTTCGTCGGTGTTTTCAGTCTGCTGCTGTTGATCTCGACGGCGGCAGCGTTGATCTTCGCCTCGCAGGCCGGCGCGGTGTCAGATGATGATGCCCCGTACGGCCGTTATTTGTTTGTGGTCCTGTGCTGGTGCTGGTCATTCGCCTTGATCGTCGTGCAAGCGACGACGACGCATCGCCTGGTGGCGCAAGAACGTCAGGATGACACCTGGGACCTGCTCGAGCTCACTGGTTTGCCGCCGCAGCGCATTGTGCGTGGTCTGTTGGCCGCCTCATTGACGCAAAGCGCTCTGTACACCGCCGCCATGGCGCCATTCATCGCCATGGCGTATCTCTTGCGCGGCCTCGATCTGCTGACCATCGCCGCTGCCTTGATCGTAGTACCGATGTTGGGCGTGCTGGCGGCGGCCGTCGCCTTGCTCCTCGCTTGTTCAGCGCCGAGTAAGAAGGCACGCCTCGCTGGTGGAGGGTTGGTCGGCTTGGTGATGCTCATCGGCTGGATCTCGAGCAGTGCCTGGCAATTCAATATCTTTGATCGTGGGTTCGGTCAGGTCATCCAGTCTATCCTGGCCGGTGAACGGCAGGCGCTGATCGATGCCGGCATCTACCTCACGGCTTGGGCTTCACTGCTGTGGTTGTGCCTGGTTTTTTCGGCTACCATGTTGACCCATCGGGCTGCGGATCGCAGCTCGCGGCCACGCATGGCGGTTGCCGTGGTGTGGGGTTTGGTGGTGGCGTGGATGGTCGGGATCTTGCTGGGCGCCGGACAGACGTCGTCGCAGCGCGAAAATCTCTTGGTGGCGGTGGGCGTGACAGGCGTAGCAATGACGCTCATGGTCGGTTTTTTTGCCTGCACCGAGGATTACGCCCTGACTCCACGACAGGCTCAATCAATCGCCGGTGCGCAGGGATGGCGGCGGTGGGCATCGGTGTTTTTTGCTCCCGGGGCTGCTCGTGGCCGCTGGTATACTTTGGCCCTGGCCGGTAGCTCCGTGGCAATCTTGCTGCCAGCGTATGTCATGGGTCACGACGAACCACGCCCGGCTTTGCTGGGCTGGGCAATCTTGGGTCAAGGGCTGTTGGTGTTGATGGTCGGCGATGGCTGTGCACGACACATCTTCGGACGCTGGTGCACCACCCCACTGCTGCGTCGTATCACGATTTTGGCAGTGCTCGCGGGGTGGTCGATCATCCCGCCCTTGGCAGCGCTGTTGGTCGCCGACGATGGGCTCGCCTATGCGGTGCTGCGTCTGCTAACGCCTGGCTGGGGAATTGTCCACTACACCATCGAGAAGCATGCGTATGACACCTCTGGCTTAGGTGCCATACTGCTGGTGTTGCCGTTGGCGATGGTGGTGGTCGTCGCCGCCCAAGCACGGCGCATGACCGTAGTCACGCGCCGCGTCGTCGCTGATGCTGGCGATCGTAACGTACGCACCTGATATGCCGGTCTGGGACGAAAGTATGGTTGCGGCGGCTGCCATGCGTCTGCGGCTGCGCGTAGATGCGCGGCGGCGCAACGGCCTCGGCGCGCGCCTCGGACGCGGCGCCGGCGCCGCCTTGGAATTCCATGATCATCGCGCCTACGCTCCGGGTGATGACCTGCGCCATCTCGACTGGGGGGTGTATGCGCGCACCGACCAATTGGTGCTACGCCGTCATCGCCAAGAAGTCAGCCCACGCTTGGAAATCTTCATTGATCTGTCGGCAAGCATGCAGGCAACCGCGGCCAAGCTGGCCTTGACGACGGCCTTGGCAGCGTTGCTGGCGACCCTCGCAGAAGCCGACGGCGTGCGTCCGCGTCTGTGGTTGTGCGCCAAGGAGGTCCAGCGCGTCGATGGTGAATGGCGGGCAGCCTTGCGCGCCACCACGGCCGGCGGTGCCGCCGGACTCGAGGGCGCGGTAGGTGAATTGCTGCCAGGTGCGCAACGGGTGATGATCTCAGATGGACTATGCGTCGGTGGCGGTGCCGGGGTGGTGCGGCGACTGGGCGCGAGTGCCGGTCAATTGTGCCTGTTGCACGTCCTGACTGCGGAAGAGCTGGCCCCGACCGCGGTCGGAGCGACGCAGCTCGAAGACCGCGAGGGTGGGGTGCTCGATGTGGTGCTCGATGCGGCAGCCGTGGCCGCTTATGGTGTGCGCTTGCAACGTCATCATGCGCAATGGCAGGCGGCGCTGGCTGGTCGCGGTGCGGGCATGATCGGCCTGCGTAGTGATGAGTCCTTTGCCGAGGTGGTGCGACGCTTGCTGGCGGCAGGCGTGGTCGAGACGCGGGCGGGGCGTTGATGTTGACCTTGGGACCATTGGTACTGGCCGCTCCCTGGGGCATGTTGGCGCTGTTGGCGGCACCGGCGGTGGTCTACATCCACTGGTTCCGTCGGCGTTCGCCACCGCGCCTGATTACCGGCCTGTTCCTCTATCCGCCGCCATCGTCGACTGCTGTCAGCGGGCGGCGACGCGAACGCCTGCGCGTGAGTGCCAGTCTCTGCGCCGAGTTGCTGGCGATACTGGCGTTGACTTGGTGGCTGTGCGATGCCTTTCTCGCCAGCAATCAGCGTGGCCGCCATGTGAGTATCGTCGTCGATGACCGCCTGCGCCTCCATGCTCACCTGCCCGATGGCAGCACGCCGGCGGCGGCCATCCACCAGCAGTTAGCGCAGCGGTTGATGCAGTTGTCGGCGGCTGATCGGGTGACGGTGATCGCCTCGGGGGTGGTGCCACGAGTACTCGCCGGCCCGGCGGCCACGCCGGCCCAGGCGCTGGCGGCGGTGGCGGCCTGGCAGCCGAACGCGGCGTGGCATGAGCTCGAACCCGCCACCACCTTGGCGCAGCAGATCACCGCTCAGGCGGCGCACGACGGGGGCGAGGTGCTGGTGGCAAGCGATCGTATTCCGCCGGACGCCATCCCCGGCCTGGGCTGGCTGGCAACTGGTATGCCGCTGGCGGCTTCTGGGGTGGCCGATGTGCGTTGGCTGCGTGATGCCGCAGGTGAGCGCCTGGTGGTGCGCGTCGTCGCCAGCGGAGCTGCGCCAGCGCGGGCACTGGAAGTGCGTTTTGCCGAGCGCGTCCTCGCCCGACTGTCTGGAGTGACCGCCGGTACGCTGATCATTCCGGTGAGCGGCGATGCCGAGCGTCTGACGGTGGCGCTGCGTGGTGATGATCCGCTGCCGGATGACGACCAGGTCGAGGTGCTCCGGCCGCCACAGCGCACCGTCCACGTTGCACTTGCTCTGCCGCCGGCGGTACAGGCCATGGTCGAGCGCGTGTTGCGTGGCATCGCCGAGGTGGAGATCGTACCGTTTACCGCGGCGACCATCGACGTGCTGATCAGCACCGCCGAGCACATCTGCCCGACAGGTGCCTGGTGGCTGCGTATTGCGCCGACCGCGGGTAGCGATGCCGCCCTTGGTCCGTTCCTCATACGTCGCGGGCATCCGCTGGCGCGTGATCTCGATGGCACCGGCGTGCTGTGGGCCGGTGCCGCCCCACGGGCGGCCCTGCCGATGGATGCCGAGCCCTTGATCAGTGCCGGACCGCAGGTGCTGCTGAGTGAACAACGGCGCGGCCGTGCCCGGTGGCTGACGCTGCACGCAGAACCGTTGGCGGGCACGCTGGCCGTGCATCCGCTGTGGCCGTCGCTGCTGGCCAATCTGATCGCCGCCCGCCGTGCCGCGTTGCCGGGCGTTATCGATCCCAATCGTCCATCTGATCAACCGACCCTGGTGGTCTTGCCAACCGCCAGCACGGCGCTGTATGCACGCGGGCCGGGGGTTGCTGACGACTCTACGCGCTTCTTCGCCGATGCCGATGGCGCCGTGCTGTTGCCGGCCCTGGCGATCGCCGGAGCCTGGCAGTTGCAGCTGGCTCAGGAGCAACCCGCCTGGCAGACGCTCAACGTCTTGGCGATGGATGAACGCATGAGTGATTTCACCACCGCTACGACACGCACCATCGAACCGGCGGCGACCGCCCTGGTGGCGGTCGAGCGGCAGCGCTCGGCGGCGGAAAAACTCCTGCCCTTATTGCTGGCGGCGCTGGCGGCGACGCTGGCGTGTTGGCTGTGGGTCAGGGGGCGCTGATGGAACTGCTGCTGCCGCAGGCATTCGCCCTGCTCATTCCGGCCGGCTTGGTATGGTGGCGCTGGCTGCGCAGCGGTGGCGGGCAGGGCCAGTGGCTGCGGCTCGGGTTCTTGCTGTGCCTGGTCATCGCCGCCGCCGGCCCGCGCCTGACTTCGGGCCGTGGTGGCAGCGATGTGGTGGTGATTCTCGACCGCAGTGCATCGCTTGACGAAGCCCGCGCTCAGCATGCGGATCTCCTGCGCCTCATCGGCGATCAACGACATGGCGGTGATCGTCTGGGGGTGGTCACGGTGGCGCGCGAGACCTACCTCGCCCAGGCCCCGCGTGCGACCGGCGTTCCGGATACCGCCGTGCTGACCATTGCCGATGACGGCAGTGATCTGGCGGCGGGAATCCGTGCCGCACAAGCGGTGATCAGCGACGGCCGCAGTGCCCGTCTGCTGTTGATCAGCGACGGCGAAGACACCGGCATTGGTCTACGCGCGGCGACCGCGAGTTGCGCCCAAGCGCACATTCCCGTCGATGTCCTGCCGGTGATGCGTCCGGGCTCGGCAGATGCGGCCGTGCTCGATGTCGAAATACCCGACGAAGTGCGCTTGGGCGAGAGCTTCATCGGCGCCGCGCGCTGTATATCGGACGTCGCCGAGCGCCGCACATGGCGGGTCTTGCGCGGTGATGTGCTGATCGCGAGTGGCAGTGTCGATCTGCGGCCGTTGCAGCCGGCGACGCTGACTTTTGCCGATCGGCCGACACTGGCCCGGCTTACCGAGTACGTCGTCGAACTCGATGCGCACGATGACCGTCGGCCGGCCAACAACCGCGCGCTGGCAGCCTTGCGCGTCAGCGGTGGCGAACGTGTGCTGGTGGTCAGCGGTGATGGCACCTCAAGCAATATCGCGCGTGCCTTGCAGGCTGCCGGCATGCGCGTCGATCTGCGGGCAGAAGGGCCCTTGGGTCTGGCCGAGCTGGTAGGAATAACGGTACTGGTGCTTGAACAGGTGCCTGCCGATCGTTTGGGCCCGGCCGGACTCGAAGCCATCGCGCAATGGGTCGAACACCTCGGTGGCGGCCTGGTGCTGACCGGTGGCCGACGCGGCTTTGGCGCCGGTGGTTATCACCGCAGCGCCATTGAACGTGTCAGTCCGGTGACCATGGAAATCCGCGATGAGCAACGCAAGTTGTCGGTGGCGATGGCCATCACCATGGATCGCAGCGGCTCGATGGGGGCGCCTGCCGGCCCCGGAAAAACCAAGATGGACCTTGCTGATGAAGGTGCCTGCGCGGCCATCGAATTGCTCGGTCCGCTTGATCAGGTGGCGGTGCATGCCGTCGATTCCACGGCTCATTCGATCGTTTCCTTGGCCCGTATCGGCAACCAGCGGGCGAGCATGGTACGGGCGATACGCGGCGTCCAAAGCGAAGGTGGTGGGATTTATACCTATACCGCCCTGTTGGCAGCGGGTGCCGAATTGGCCAGTGCCAGCGCCGGTACCAAGCACCTCGTGCTGTTTGCCGATGCCAATGACGCCGAAGAGCATGGTGACTATGAACGTCTGCTGCAACAATATCAGGCGGCTGGCATCAGCGTGTCAGTGGTGGCCATGGGTACGCCGGCCGACAGCGATGCCAAGTTTTTAGAGGACGTCGCACGTCGCGGCGGTGGCCGCATCACCTATGCCAGTGATCCGACGGATATCCCGCGTCTGTTCGCGCAAGAGACGGTGCTTATCTCGCGCACTGCCTGGGTCGATCAAGCATTGCAACCGCAACCGCGCAGTGCCTTGTCGCTGATGGTTCCCGGTCTGACGCCGATGTGGCCGACGCTGCCGGGTTACAACCTGACCTACGCCCGGGAGCGGGCGCAGGTTTTGGCATGGTGTGCGGGCGATCCGGCGGCGCCGGCCGCCGCCGCCTGGCGCATCGGTGCCGGACGCAGTGTGGCCTTGCCGTTCAATTGCGATGACTCGTTGGCGCCTGGAGTGACGGCGTGGCCGGGTTACGCGCCGTTGCTGACCGGTGTGGTGCGCTGGGCGGCTGGCGGGGCGGCAACCGATGCGCCTGGTGCGTTGAGCGTGACCCGCAACGGACGTACCGCTGTTGTACGTCTGGAGCTCGATCCGCGTTTTGCCACTACTGCCACGGTGGCACCGGAGTTGACCCTGGTCGGCGCACGCAGTCGCACGGTGGCATGGGAACGCGTCGACGGTCTCGCCTGGGAAGCGCGCGTGACGCTGACGGAACAAGTGGTGGTGCCGGCGGCACTGGTCACCGCCCCGGCGGTTGATGGCAGCCAGCAGGTGCAGGCGGTCAGCGGCGCGGCCCTGTGCCTGCCCATGAGTCCCGAGGTCGAGCCACGCTATGGCCGCGAACCGGGCAGCACGGTGCTGGCGGGTGTGGCGCGCGATAGCGGCGGTCGGGTGCGCACCGACGTGGTGGGTATGTTCGAGAATCCGCCCAGTCCCGGCAGCGGTACGGATTTGGCCTGGTGGCTGGTGGCTGCGGCGCTGGTGGTGCTGGTACTCGAGATCGCCGTGCGGCGCTGGCAGGTCGGTTGGGGGCTGCCGCAATTGCCGGCATGGCCACCGCTGAAATGGCGGCGCACGCGCAGCATCACTCCGACACCGCCGAGCAGCGTCATGGAGTCGGAAAAAAAATCGCCAACTGTGCCGCCTGGCACGCCGGTAGCCACGCCGGCGAAAAGTGGCGGCCTTCACGACGCCTTGAATGAACTCAAGCGTCGCAAAGGCCGCTGATACGCTTATTTGCTGGCGTGACGGGCCTTGAACATCTCGGCCTTCTTTTGCGCGATGGCATTGCCGGCGATGAAAGTTTCGGTTTCGGGCATTGAACGCGTCCAGGCTTCGGGAAATTTGCTTTTCAGCCATTGGCACTTGGTGGCGAGCAGCACGCTTTCGCCCGAGTTCTTGGCATAGAGATCGGCATCGACGGTGCCGGCATTGGCCAGCGACGAGGCCATCTCCCAGTAACTCGTCACCTGGCGGACGTAGGCGTTCTCAGGTTTGCTGAAATCTGAGCACATGCTCTTGGC
>JAYVTR010000014.1:0-2449 GCA_043788625.1 Planctomycetota bacterium | reverse complement strand
CTCTACTCAGGTCACCCTGCGAGCCAGATCGTGTCTTCTTGGCGGGAGAAAGTGCTCCCTGTAAGACATCCGCAACCTACCCGATCGCTACGTTTCGGTCAAGCCATATCGCCACCGCCACGAGAAGTAACCCTGATTTCTCCGTGCATTTCCAATCAATTCATCCCTTTCGGGGATCATCGTCCTTCATGATGAGCAGCGTGGCGGCCATGCCGAGCACCATCCCAGCCAAGACAGCTACAATGCTCTCCTGGTTGTTGTTGATCACGGTAATGTTCGGTTTCACCGAGACCTTGAAGGTGATGGGCTGTTGTGCCGGTATCCCTTGAGGGCGGTAGAGCATCGGCGGCGAAAAGCGTTCGTTCGGGCATTGGTCGGTGGGAGGGAACTCCAACATGGTCATGCACCAGTCAGTTCGAGAGCGGCCCCCCAAGCCCTGGTCTTCACCTCACCGCCACTACCGAAGGTGCTGCTGAAGAGCCGGCTCTCGCCGGCGTCACCGCCATCTGCGGTTCTGGTCACGCGATCGTGATCGACGTATTCGACCACTGCCTGCATCAGACTGAAGGCCGAATCCTTGGTGCCCTTCACCTGACTTGTCGGCGACGCGAGGATCGCGGCGATGCGCTCTTCGCGGTTCTTCCTGATCGTCGCCGCCCGATCGGCTTCGTCAGTAGCGGGTTTGCCGAAGACGCTGGCGAGAAAGTTAGACTTCAACTGCTCGGTCAGCGGCTTGGAGGCGAGGTACTTCCACGCCTGCTTGGTCAGGAGGTGACTGCGGATGGTGGCAGCGTACGCCTCCTGAATCTCACGGATGCTCTCCCCCATGCCGGGGAGGTGCTTCACCGTGAACCCACCAGCCAGACCCGGCTTCTTTCGGTTCTCGCGCGCCTGGGCCTCGGCCATTCGCAGAGTATTGCTGCAAATGATTCGCAGCGTCGTCGGTGCGATCGTCAACATTTTTTTACCGACGTGGCCACTGGAGATGAACAAATACGTCTTCGACTCGTCGTCCCCAATGTGGATGCCGAGGTCGGGGAGATGGGCCATCGCCCACACCACTGCACCGCCCTGAAGCGCCCCGGCAGTTTCGATGGTGAAGGGCACCGCGCTGCCCCCAGGACCTGCGCGGCCGAGATCGCGGAAAACATCGAATATCCGCTGGTTCTGGAGCGGGGTGTAGTCGGGGCCGACGACGCCCAAAATACCGCCCGTATCACTGCGGCGGATTGCGCTGATGTCGGGTACCGGTTCGAGGCGGTCGGCAGTACGCAGATCGACGCGTTCGACCGTCCAGTCGAGACCAGCTCGACGCATGGCGAGATCGGGATCGGTGGTCGCTTCGTTGAGCAGGGTCACTCCGTGCCGCTGCCAGGGGCTGGTCCGGCGCGGCGGAAGCCCGAGGGAAGAACTGACGGGAGCCGTCGCAGTGAACGGCCGCACGATGCGTGTGGCTGGTGCCGAGCTGGGATGATGGCCTGAACGATGGGACAGCGTGGGAAGCACTTGGTCGACAACGCGGCTGAGTGGCGTCGGTTCGGATAAGAGGTCGGAGAATAGGGGTTGATGGATGGACATGGAAATTCCTGCCGCGCCGATCACGTCGGCGGGGTCTTGGGATGGTGGTGAGGGACGGTGGGGATGACCTGGAATTAGGCAGCGACGCCAACCGCTTCGCGTGCGGGAAGCACGAATCGGCTGAGATCGAGTTGCTTCTCCGAGCCCGCCCGGCTGATTGGCATGAGCAGGATCGCCAGTTCGTGATCAGCCCAGTACGCTGGCGCACGCAGCGCCCCCTGCAATTCAGTGAGCGGAAGCGTCGCGCCGAACTCACCTGGACTGGCACTCGACCATAAACGCTGCGCGGCCGAGTTCATCGGCACCGGCGTGCTGAAGCTCAGTGCCGCCTTCCCAGCGATCTGTTGGGCGCTCGCTGCCAAGCTGAGATTGAGCGACGACGTGCACGGGACCCACTGCATGCCAACGGTCTTCGACCAGATGTGATCAAAGGGCGGGTACGTTCCGTCACGACGACGGATAACGGCGCTGACCGTGCCGGCGGTGAAGCGGATTTCGTGCTGCGCGATGGTGACGGTCACTCGGCTGGGATGATGCTTGCTGAGCAGTTTACAGGCAGCCGTGAACTGCTCACGGTCGAGGATGGCGTCGACAGGATCGCCCTGAAGTGCGGTGATCGCATGCACGATGGAGGCGAGGAGCTTGCCATCGGTGGCGGTGAAGCGGCAAGCATCGAGCGTCACGCGCACGGCGATGTGGCAGATCACGCCATTGTCACCCACCTCGGTGGCCTGAGCCAAGCGGGCGAGTCGGGACAGGGCAGAGCCAGGAATGGTGAAAGCAGTCATAGTACGGATCTCCTGAAGTTTTGGTTTGGGAATGAACGAAGACACGCCATCCCAAGCGACGGGACCACACTGGTCACGCCTGT
>JAYVTR010000013.1:0-16581 GCA_043788625.1 Planctomycetota bacterium | reverse complement strand
CCTGGCAGGCGAGCGCCACCTGAATGCCGACAGCTTGGTGGTCGAGGTGGCGAGCAACGACGGCTACCTGCTCCAATGGTACAAGGCGCTCGGCATCCCCGTGCTGGGCATCGAACCCGCGTCCAACATCGCGCGCATCGCCGTGGAAGAGCGAGGCATCCCGACGCTCAACGAGTTTTTCGGTCGCGACATCGCCACCCGCCTAGCTGGAGAAGGCCGGCGCGCCGACGTGATTCATGCCAACAACGTGCTCGCACATGTCGCCGATCTCAATGGCTTCGTCGCCGGCTTCCGTGCCCTGCTCAAGGATGACGGGGTGGTGGTAAGCGAATCGCCGTATGCCCGCGACTTCCTCGACCACACCGAATTCGACACCATCTATCACGAACACCTATGCTATTACTCGCTGACCGCTCTCGATCACCTGTTTCGCCGCCATGGCCTGCTGATCATCGATGCTGAACGCCTCGCTGTGCACGGCGGATCGCTGCGCATCATAGCCACTCCCGAGCGCCAGGGCCTACAGCGCTCGGCGGCGGCGATCCGCCTGCTCGCCGATGAGCGCGCGCAGGGCGTCGACGACCCGGCCGCACACCACGGTTTCACCCAGCGCGTCGCGCGCATCCGCGACGACCTGCGCTGCATGCTAGGCGACCTGCGCCGCGAAGGTCGCAGCGTCGCGGCCTACGGTGCTGCGGCCAAGGGCGCCACCCTGCTCAATTACGCCGGCATCGGCTGTGACGTGCTGCAGTTCGTCGCTGACCGCAGCACGCTCAAGCAGGGCCGCCTGATGCCCGGCTCCCGCCTGCCCATCGTCGATCCCGCCGAGATCATGCGCCGCAAGCCCGACCACCTGCTCATTCTGGCCTGGAACTTCGCCGACGAGATCATGCGCCAGCAGCAGGACTACCACGCCGTCGGCGGGCGCTTCCTCGTGCCGGTGCCCGAGGTGCGGGTCGTCGAACCGCCGAAGCGATGAAGTGCTGATGAAGCTCGCTGCCACCCCGATCCCCGGCGCCTTCCTGCTCGACCTGGAACCGCACCAAGACCACCGCGGATGGTTTGCGCGCTCGTGGTGCAGCGAGACGTTCGCCCGCCACGGCTTGGTCGCGACGTTGGTGCAGGCCAACATCTCCTTCAACAATCGCGCCGGCACCCTGCGCGGCATGCATTACCAGGCGGAGCCGCACGGCGAGACCAAGGTGGTGCGCTGCACCGCCGGGGCCATCGTCGACGTCATCGTCGACCTGCGCCCGGAGTCGCCGACCTTCCTCCGCTGGCACGCCGCCGAGCTGAGCGCCGCCAACCACCGCGCCTTCTACATCCCTCATGGCGTCGCCCATGGCTTCCAGACCCTGGCCGACGCCAGCGAAGTGCACTACCTGATGGCCGACGCCTTCAACCCGACCCACGCACGCGGCGTGCGCTGGGACGATCCCGCCTTCGCCATCGCCTGGCCGCAGGCGGAACGGCGGATCATCTCCGAGAAGGACCTGGCCTACCCGGATTTCGCGCCATGAAGCGGGTTTTGGTCACCGGCGCGTCGGGCTTTATCGGGCGTGAGGTGATAGGGCGGCTGGTCGCGGGCGGCTGCGAGGTCGCCGGGCTGGGACGCGCGCCTACCAGCGACCAGCCCATCGCTTGGCTGCAGGCCGACCTGCTCGACCACGCGGCGACGGCGCGGTCGGTGGCGGCCTGGCGTCCCGAGGTGCTGATCCATCTGGGCTGGTACACCGAACCCGGACGCTACCTCGCCGATCCGCTGAACACCGACCTGCTGCACGCCAGCATCGCGCTGGTCAAGGCAGCGCTGGCGGCGGGCTGCCAGCGCTTCGTCGGCGCCGGCACGTGCGCCGAGTACGACAGCGCGCAGGCGCCCTTCAGCGAGCCCGGCCCGACCGCGCCGACCACCCTCTACGCAGCGTGCAAGCTGGCACTCCACCTGGTCGGCACGCAACTCGCCGCCCAATCCGGCGCGACCTGGACCTGGGGACGCATCTTCTTGCTCTATGGCCCGCGCGAGGACGCGCGGCGACTGGTGCCGGGAGCGATCAGCGCGTTGCTCGGGGGCCGCCGCTTCCCCTGCACCATCGGAGGGCAGCAGCGCGACTTCCTCCACGTCAGCGATGTCGCGGCCGCCTTCGTGCGCCTGGCGCAGGACGGGGAACCTGGGGTCTACGACATCGCCTCCGGGCAGCCGGTGAGCATCGCCGAGGTCCTACGCCGCATCGGCGACCTAACCGGGCGCGGCGATCTGCTCGGCTTCGGCGAGCGCGCGGGCAATGCCTGGGATCCGCCAGCGGTGTGGGCGCACGCGCGACGCCTGCGCGCGCTGGGCTGGGCGCCGGCCACCGACCTCGATGCCGGGCTCGCCCAGACCATCGGCTGGTGGTCGGACCAGCCGCGATGATCTCGCGCAACATCGTTGCCAATCTCGTCGGCGGCTGCCTGACGGTGGTCCTCACCTTGGCGGCGGTTCCGATCCAGGCCGGGTTGCTGGGGGTGGAGTGCTTCGGCCTGCTCGCCTTCATGGCGTCGCTGCAGAATATCGCGACCATCCTCGACCTGGGGCTGGGAGTGACGGCGATCCGCGAGATCGCTGCCGACCACTCGCCCGGCCACCGCGCTAGCCACCTCCTCATCCGCACCCTGGTCACCGCCTACGTCGCCATCGGCATGGTACTGGGGATCACGCTCTTCACCGCGTCGCCTTGGATCGCCGGGCATGGCATCAACCTCGGCACGCTGGAGCCGGGCAAGGCGATGCTGGCGATCCAGATCCTCGCGCTGACCCTGGTCGTGCGCTGGCCGACGGCGATCCTCTACAGCGTGGTTTCTGGGCTGCAGCGCCTGGACATCGGCAACGCCCTCAGGCTGTTCGCCACCGGCCTGCGCCTGGGCGGTGGCCTCGTGATCCTGCTGGCGTGGCCAGACCTGCACGCCTTTATGCTCTGGCAACTCGCGGCCGGACTAGTCGAGCTGATGTGCGCGGCCTTGGCCTGCCGGCGCCTGCTGCCCGGGCTATCGCCGCTCCCCTGCTTGGCTCGCGAGGTGGTGGCGCGTGTCTGGCGCTTCTCGGTGGTGGTGAACCTGCTCTCCATCCAAAGCCTGCTGCTGACCCAGGTCGACCGCCTGCTGCTCGGCCGGATCGGCAGCGTCGAGGAGCTTGGATACTATTCCGTCGCTTACAGCTTGGCCCTGGGCATCTCAGCGATCCAAGGCTTCATCACCACGGCGATGCTGCCAGCCTTCAGCGCCACTGCCGCGCCCGAGCAGCGCGCCGACCGAGTGAAGCGCTTCTGGAAGGCGAGCCAGGTCCTGCTCTATCTCACCACCCTGCCGTCCGCCCTGCTCATCGCCTTCAGCGGCGACCTGCTGGCCGTGGTCTTCGCACCGGCGGTGGTCGAACGCTCGTCGGGCATCCTCGCCGTACTCGGCCTCGGCTTCCTGGTGTCGGTCATCCCCTCGATGCCCTTCACCCTGGCGATGTCCTCGGGTCACGAACGGTTGCCACTGATGATCAACTTTGCCGTGCTCGGGATCTACCTGCCGGCGCTCTGGCTGCTGATCGGCGCCCATGGCGGCATGGGCGCCGCCTATGCCTGGCTCGGGCTCAACGCATTCTACGTGCTCACCCTCCTACCCCTCATCCTGCGCCAGGTGTTGGGGATCGGCCCCTGGCCATGGCTCGCGCGCAACGTCCTGCCCTTTCTCGTCCTCGGCGCGCTGGTCTTTACCTGCGCGAGATTGCTGGTGGACATGCAGGGCTGGCACAGGCAAATTTCGGGCTTGATGCTCGCCGGGGCCGCCTCCGTGATCTACCTCGCTGGCGGCTTCGCCTGCCTCGAGCCGGAGATACGGCATGCCTCCCGCGATATGCTCAAGAAGTTTCTGGGCCTGCAACCGGGCGCCAAGGACCTGAGCCCATGACCCTCAAACGCCGCTCGTTCAGGCGCAAGGCACTGCTCGGTTTTCAGGGACTGCTGCGCGACATCGCGTGGAAGATCGCCGACTGGCTCGGCCCCGCGCCCAAGGCCGATCCGCAGCCGGTGTCCGAGGAGGACCACCGCCATTTCGACGAGCACGGCTGGGTGGTTCTGAAGGGCGCCGCCGACCCGGCGGAGATCGACCGCTTGCGCGTGGAGATCGAGCGCTTCCGCGCGCGCGCCGGCGGAGGGCGCGACCGGCAGGGTCACGGTGTGCGCATCGGCCTGCTGCACGCGGTCAACCGCTGCTCGCTCAACATGGCGCTCAACGTGCGCGTGCGCTCCTTCCTCGCCCGCGCCTTCGGCGGCGAACCGGTGCTGTTCGGATCCCTGACCTTCGACGTCGGCTCGGAGCAGGAGCCACACATCGATGCCGCCTTCTTCGCCACCGAGCCGCAGCACGGCATGGCCGGCTGCTGGTTCGCGCTGGAGGACATCCACCCCGACTCCGGACCGCTGTTCTACGTCGACGGCAGCCATCGCTGGGAACGCCAGTGGAGTACCGAGGTACTGGCCAAGGATGCGGAGCTGGACGCGCTGGTGAAGAAGCACCGCCAGTCCGGCAAGGCCTACGACCTCGAGCTGTCGGAGCGGGTGTACAAGGGCTACATCGCCCTGCTCGCGCGACGCCTGGAGGAGAAGCACGCGACGCTGACGCCAGCGCTGATCAAAAAGGGCGATGTACTCATCTGGCACGCCTGGCTGGTGCACGGCGGGTCGCCCCGCCTGAACCCGGCGCTCACCCGGCGCAGCATGGTCGCGCATTTCATCCGCGCCGACGCCAGGTTCTGGGACCAGCACCGCTTCTTCCTCCACGGCGATGCGCTGGACGAGGCGAGCCGGGTGCGCTTCGGGATGCGCAACTCGCGGCGTGGTCGTTACGTGAAGTATTGGGAGGCAGTGACCTTCCCCGGCGGCGATGGGCATTACAAAGCATGAACGGATCATCGCCATGACCCCCCCCCTGGAGCAGGAGCAGGCACGCCCCTGCTCGGCCTGCGGTGGCAACGCTCCGCTCGCCCTGGTCGCCCACGACACCAACCGCCGGATCTCCGCCGTACAGTTCCCCTACTACCAGTGCCGGACCTGCGGCTTCCTATTCCTCGAGCCCATCCCCGCCGACCTCGGCGCCTATTATCCGGGCGACTACCACGCCATCCCGCGAGACGAGGACGAGCTGGCGCGGAAGGCCGAGGCCGAGCGCTACAAGATCGACCTCGTCCGCCGCCATGCCACCGGCGGCAGGCTGCTCGAGATCGGGCCATCCTTCGGGATGTTCGTGCACTTGGCGCGCCAGGCCGGCTTCGCCGTCCAGGGCATCGAGATGAGCGACGAGTGCTGCCGCTTCCTGCGCTCGCTCGGCTTCGAGATCCACCAGTCCGCCGATCCCGTCTCAGTGCTCGGGTCACTGAAGGGCCTCGACGTGATCGCGCTGTGGCACGTGTTCGAGCACCTGCCCCAGCCCTGGGTGGCGCTGCAGGCCATGGCAGGAGCGCTGGCGCCCGGCGGCATCCTGATTCTCGCCCAGCCTAATCCCGGGTCATTGCAATTCCGCCTGCTCGGCAGGCGCTGGACCCACCTTGACGCGCCGCGCCACGTGCACCTTTCGCCCACCCGGCTGATCGCCGAGCGCGCGGCGGCGTGCGGTCTGACGCTCGTTTCGTGCGGCGGCAACGATCCCGGAGGCCTGGGCTGGAACCGCTTCGGCTGGGTGCATAGCCTGCGCAACCTTAGCACCTGGCGCCCGCTGCGCTTCGTTCTGCACGTCCTCGCCCGCGCCCTCGAGCTGCTGCTCATGCCCCTGGAGCGCTCCGGTGGCCGCGGCTCGACCTACACCGCCGTCCTGAGGAAACCCGCGTGAGCCCCCGCTTCAGCGTGCTGCTGCCGACCAAGAACCGCCTCGATCTGCTGCGCTACGCGGTCGAGACGGTGCGGCGCCAGGACTTCGCCGACTGGGAGGTGGTCATCTCGGACAACTGCTCCGAGGACGACATCGCCGGTTACGTGGCTGCGCTGGGCGATCCCCGGGTCATCCAAGTCCGCACCGCTCGCCCACTGCATGTGACCGCCAACTGGAACAATGCGCTTGAACACTGTCGCGGTGATTTCGTGATCATGCTCGGCGACGACGACGGTCTGACCAAAGGCTACTTCACACGGATGAACGAGCTGATCGCCCAGCACCAGCCGGATCTGATCTTCACCAACGCGCACATCTACGCCTACCCCGGGGTGGTTCCCGATTTCCCTCGTGGCTTCCTCAAGCGTGACGCCAGTCCGCTCTTCCGGGGTTCCGCGCCTTACCTGCTGCCGGCGGCGACCGCCCATGACCTGGCGCGCAGCTCGCTGCGCTTCACCATGGCCTACCCCTTCAACATGCAGTATTCGCTGGTCGCCCGTCCGCTGGTGGACCGCCTGCTGCAGAAGGGCTCCTTCTATGGGTCACCGTATCCGGATTACTATGCGACCAACGCCCTATTCCTCGCTGCCGACCGGATCCTGGTGGAGCCGACTCCACGTGTGCTCATCGGCGTCAGCCCGAAGTCCTACGGCTTCTACCATTTCAATAACAAGGAGGAGGAAGGCGCGCTGTTCCTCGACAACGCACCGGGGCGCGAGGAGGCGGAGAAGCTGCGCCACGTCCTGCTGCCCGGCACCAGATCGGCGTCGGCGTGGCTGCTGGCGATGGAACTGCTCAAGGAGCGCTTCCCGGAACGCGGGCTGATGGTCGACTATCGGCGCTACCGGCGCATCCAGATGGGCAACATCTGGAAGCGCCGCCACCTGCTGGGCGAGATCGACCGTCCGCGCTTCGCCGAGATCCTGCGCCTGCTGAGCTGGAAGGAGCGCTGGCTCAGCGGCCTGCCGCTGGCGCTGGCCCTGCGCCTGGTGCGGCTGTTCGGCCGCGGCGCCAACCGTCGTTTGCTCGATTTCATCCGCCGCTGCACCGGCAACAGCCACGCTGGCAGCCTCAAACTGCAGGAGCGGGAAGGCTGCGCGACGTCCTGCACGAATCTGCTTGAGGTCTTCGAAGAGGGCGGATCACAGGATCTCGTCGCGCAGCCCGGCAAGGTCTGAATACGGGTTCCCGTGATCCGCTGCACCATCGCCATTCCGGTCTTCAACCGCGTCGACCTCATCAGCGATTGCCTGGCCTCGGCGTTGGCGCAGCCCGGCGCGGACATCGACGTGCTGGTGGTCGACAACCATTCCGATGATGGCACCTGGGAGCTCCTGCAACGCGTGAGCGACCCGCGGTTGCGCCTAGTGCGCAATGAACGCAACCTCGGTCTGTTTGGAAACTTCAACCGCTGCCTGGACCTCGCACGTGGTGAGTACCTGCGCTTCCTCTGCTCGGATGATCGCCTACCTGCCGGCTGCATTGCGAACGAATTGAAAACCCTGGAGGCCTGCCCCGGAGCCGTCATTTTGAGCGGGCTTGGCCGGTACCGCGATGTTACCGGCCGTGCAATCGGCACCTGCGGTGACGTGCTTCCTCCGGGCCGCTATCCGTGCGGTTCGGCAGCAGCAACTGTGCTGAGCACCATGCTCAGGATGGGCGTCAATCCCCTCTGCTATCCGTCCGGGATGCTGCTGCGGCGCCAGGCTCTTATCGCCGCCGGCGCTTTCGATTCCGGGCTGCGCGTTGCCGGCGATGTCGATTGCTTCCTGCGGGTGCTCGCCCACGGCGATCTGCTCATCTCACGGACGACCTCCGCGTTCATCACCCTGCATCGCAATCAGATCAGCCAGCAGCAGACCGGCAGAGATGGTTTTCTCCTGCTGCGCGAGAATCTGGCGCTGATACGTCGCCACCGGTCGCGGAACGGGGCATCAACACTCGACTTCCGGAACCGCGATGTCCGCACCTGGACCGCCGCGCTGTCCCTCTGGCTGGCGCTGCGTTGCCTGGCGCATCGGCACCTCCAGGCCACTCAGCGGCATGCCGCTTACGCCTTCCGTTCCCGGATCAGCGCCTGCCAGCTTGGGGCTTCGCTCCTCGCGCTCCTCCTGCTCCGTGCTAGGTATTACTGCCGGGTTTGACCACCTGCGCACAAGATCCCGCCCACGTCTCCATGCCCATCTTCGTCAACACCAAGATCCTGAACTATCGCATCACTGGGGCGCAGCGTTACCTGCTGGAGATCCTCAAGCGGCTGCCGCAGGATCAGATCACGACCGTGACTCCACCGGCGTGGTGCTCAGGGGGCGTCGGCCACCTGTGGGAACAGACCATCCTGCCGTTGCGCCTTGATCCGCGTGCCTTGCTGTGGAGTCCGAGCATCACCGGGCCCTTGGTCGTGGACCGGCAGGTGGTGACGATTTTCGATGTCGTCCCCCTGGATCATCCCGAGTGGTGCCATCCCGGGTTCGTCGCCTTTTACCGCTTCGTCGTACCCCGGCTGGCGCGGCAAGCGCGCCACATCATCGCCATCTCCGAATACACCAAGAGCCGCATCGTTGAGGTGTGCGGTGTCCCACCCGAAAAGGTGTCGGTGACTCTGCTGGCGGCCGATGCGCGGTTCAACCCGCAGGCCGCTGATCCAGCACTGATCGCGAGCCTTGCCCTCCCCTGCACCCGTTACGTGCTGGCACTCGGGTCGATCGAACCACGCAAGAATCTGCCGCGGCTGCTGCAAGCCTGGGGGTTGGCGGTGGGACGGATTCCCGACGACATCAGGCTGGTGGTGGCTGGCGGACAGGGGCGGCGGTCGATCTTCGGCGATCATGCCCTGGGCGAGCTCCCTCCACGGGTGCACTTCACCGGCCATGTGCCTGATGAGCTGCTGCCGCCGCTGCTGGCCAATGCGCTCGGTTTCTGCTATCCGTCGAGCTACGAGGGTTTCGGCCTGCCTCCCCTGGAAGCGATGGCCTCCGGCGTACCGGTCATCACCAGCGGTCTGACATCCCTCGCCGAGGTGGTCGGTGATGCTGGGCTGCAGATCGATCCCTTCCAAGTTGAGGACATCGCTTCCGCTCTGGTGCGGCTGTGTGGCGACGATGGCTTGCGCGCCGGACTGCGGCAACGCGGTCTCGAACGCAGCCGCCGTTTCAGTTGGGATCTCGCCGCGCGCCAGACCTGGGAGATCCTCTCCCGCGAGGCTGGCGCTGATTGAGATAGGGTGGACGATGCGTGTACTGGCGACCCTATGAGATGCTCCATCAAGGCCATTACCGGCATCCTTGCCGGTGCCCGATCGTGTCCGATCGCCTCGCACCTCGTCACCGCCATGCCCGAGTGTCATGGGACTGAGGCGGTCTGGTGCCCTGGCAGCGATGCAGAACGCATGACCAGGGCTCGACGCAGATATCTGCTGGGCACCTCCGCTCAGAAAGGCACAGGATGACGATGCCCAAACGCGCACTCATCACCGGCGTCACTGGCCAGGACGGAGCCTATCTCAGCCAGCTGCTGCTGGAGCAGGGTTACGAGGTCTACGGTACCTACCGCCGCAGTTCGTCGCCCAATCTGTGGCGGCTCGACGCCCTCGGCATCACTGCACAGATCAAACCGGTATCGCTCGATCTGCTAGAATTCTCCAACATCCTCAAGGTGATCGAGAAGGCCCGGCCGCATGAGGTCTACAACCTCGCGTCGCAGAGCTTCGTCGGCATCTCGTTCGAGCAGCCGCTCTACACTGCTGATGTCGATGCGCTCGGTGTCGCGCGCCTGCTGGAGGCGATCCGTACCGTCGATCCTAGCATCCGCTTCTACCAAGCCTCGACCTCGGAGATGTTCGGCCGTGCACGCATCTCACCGCAGACTGAGACCACCGCCTTCTATCCGCGCAGCCCGTATGGCGTAGCCAAGCTCTTCGCGCATTGGACGACGGTCAACCATCGCGAGTGCTACGACATGCACGCCTCGTCGGGGATCCTCTTCAACCACGAATCGCCCATGCGCGGCATCGATTTCGTCACGCGCAAGATCACCGCAGGCCTCGCTCGTATCCGCAACGGCCAGCAGGACGTGCTCGAACTGGGGAATCTCGATGCCAAGCGCGATTGGGGCTTCGCGGGCGACTATGTGCGCGGCATGTGGCTCATGCTCCAGCAGCCGAAAGCGGACGATTATCTGCTCGCTACCGGTGAGGTCCGTTCCGTACACGAGTTTGTCGACCACGCAGCGCTGGCCGCCGGTTTCCATCTCGATTGGCAGGGCACTGGGGTCGACGCCCACGCCATCGACCGTGCGAGCGGACGGGTGGTGGTGCGCGTCAACCCACAATTCTACCGGCCGGCTGAGATCGACATCCTCACCGGCGATCCGACCAAGGCCGATACCCGCCTGGGTTGGCGCCGGACCACCTCGTTCGCGCAGCTGATCGAGATGATGGTCAAGGCCGACTGCGACCGGGCCAGCAAGGGATTGCTGCTGAGATGAACTGCGCATGAGCCTGCGCATCCTGATCACCGGCGGGACCGGGATGCTCGGACGCACCCTCGTCCGGCGCCTGGGCCCAACGCACTCCGTCCTGGCCGTCGGGTCGGCCGACCTGGATGTCGCCGATTCCGCGGCGGTCGATGCCCGGATCGCGGATCTCCGTCCCACTGTGGTCATCCACGGTGCGGCGCTGACCGCGGTGGATCGCTGCGAGAACGAACGCGGGCTCGCCTTCAGCGTCAATCGCGATGGCACCGCCAACATTGCGCGCGCCTGCGCCGCCAACGGCGCACGGCTGGTGGCGATCTCCAGCGACTACGTCTTCGCCGGCGATCTTGGCAGGCCCTACCACGAAGCGGATGTGCCCGACCCGCGCACGGTCTACGGCCAGAGCAAGCTTGCCGGAGAGGATGCTGTCCGCGCCTCTTGCACTGATCATGTGATCCTGCGTACCTCGTGGCTCTACGGTCCGGGCGGCCCAAGCTTCCTGCACACCATCCGCCGGCTGGCCGCCCAAGATGGTCCGCCATTGCCGGTGGTCGACGATCAACGCGGCAATCCCACCTCGACAGACGCGGTGGCCACCGCCATCGGGCAGCTACTCGCCACCCCCGCCCGCGGTACGGTGCATCTGACCTGCGAAGGCGAGACCACCTGGTACGGATTCGCTCGCGAAATCCTCCTCCGTTCGGGTTTGCGGCGCGCGCTGCGCCCCTGCACCACCGCGGAATTCCCGCGGCCGGCGCCGCGACCGGGCGATTCCCGCCTGGACAAGGCCGCGCTGCGCAGGTTGGCGCTTCCTCCCATGCCCGATTGGCGCGCGGCGCTCGCCAGCTTCCTTCATGAATTTCCCGCAGGATGATCCGGTCATGCCCCACGTTCCGCGCGTCATCCTCATCACTGGCGGCTGTGGCTTCATCGGCACCAATCTCGTCCATCACCTGCTCGGCAACGATCCGACCGTGCGGGTGGTCAACCTCGATGCGCTGACCTACGCCGGCAACCCCGCCAACCTTGCTGGGATCGCTGAGACCCATCCAGGACGTTACCGTTTCGTCCATGGCGACATCACCGACGAGGCATCGACCGCGCGCTTGTTCGCCGAGGAAGGCCTCGACACCGTCGTGCACCTCGCCGCCGAGAGCCACGTCGACCGTTCGATCGACGGGCCGGGGGCGTTCATGCGCACCAACATCCACGGCACCTTCGTGCTGCTCCAGGCGGCGCGCACGGCGTGGAAGGATCGCACCGACGTGCGCTTCCACCACGTCAGCACCGATGAGGTCTTCGGCTCGCTCGGCGAGTCCGGCTTCTTCACCGAATCCACCGCCTACGACCCGTCCAGCCCCTACAGCGCGAGCAAGGCGGCGTCCGACCACCTAGTCCGCTCCTGGAGCCGCACCTTCGGCCTGCCGATCACCATCACCAACTGCTCGAACAACTACGGTCCGTACCAGTTCCCCGAGAAGCTGATCCCGGTGATGATCCAGAATGCGCTCGCCGGCAAGCCGCTGCCGGTCTACGGCGACGGCCGCAACGTGCGCGACTGGCTGCATGTCGAGGACCACTGCCGCGCCATCGACGTGGTGGTGCGCCGGGCCGCACCGGGAACCACCTACACGGTCGGTGGGCACAATGAGCTGAAGAACATCGATCTGGTGCGCACCCTCTGCCGGATGCTCGACGAAGCGCGCCCGACGCAGCGCCCTGATGGCCATGCCGGGCTGATCACCTTCGTCGCCGACCGCCCCGGGCACGATCATCGCTACGCGATCGACGCCTCGCGCATCCGCTCCGATCTCGGCTGGACCCCGCAGCACACCGTCGACAGCGGTATGCGCGCCACCGTGCGCTGGTACCTCGACCACCAGGAGTGGGTGCGCGACATCGCCACGCGGACTGCCACCGGCCAGCGGCTGGGGCTGGGCCGCTGATGGGCGAGGTCGCGGTCGTCATCCCGGTCTGGCGCGGCGCGCGCTACCTGCGCGGCCTGGTGGCGGCCCTGCGCACCCAGACCATCGCGCCGGATCCGATCCTGGTCATCGACTCGTCGTCAGACGACGGCAGCGCCGAGCTGGCGCGCTCGCTCGGCTGCCGGGTCGAGGTCATCCCCCAGGCCGAGTTCAACCACGGCGGCACGCGCAACCGCGGAGCGCGCGCTGCCGGCGCGGCGATCACCATCTTCCTGACCCAGGATGCGCTGCCCGCAGACGACCGCTTCGTCGAACGTCTGGTGGCGCCGATCCGCGACGGGAGCGCCGCCGCAGCCTACGCCCGCCAGGTTCCGTATGCCGACGCGGATCCCGCCGAGGTCCTCGCCCGTGCGTGGAACTACGGCCCGGCCTCCAGTCTACGCACCGCAGCCGCCATCCCCACCCTGGGGGTGAAGGCCTACTTCTTCTCCAACGTGGCCTCGGCGGTCGACATGGCGGCGTTCACCTCGCTCGGCGGCTTCCCCGACGACGTGATCATGAACGAGGACATGGTGCTGTGCGCGCGGTTGCTGCACGACGGGCGCACGGTCGCCTATGTCGCGGACGCCGTGGTCAGGCACTCCCATCGCTACACCATCGCCCAGCAGTTCCGCCGCTACTTCGACATCGGGGTGTTCTTCGCCACTCATGGCCATCTGCTGCCGGGTGCACGCACCGGTGGTGAAGGCGTGCGCTTCGTCACCTATCAGCTGCGTGGATTGCTGCGCCGTGGGCACCTGGGCTGGGCGATCCGCTGCCCCTGGGAGAACGCCGCCAAACTCCTCGGTTTCCGCCTCGGACGCTGGCATCGTCGGTTGCCGGGCTGGATGCTGCGGCGGTGCAGCATGCATGCCTTCCATTTCTCCCAGCGTCCGCAGCGCCAAGCCCGCTCAGGAAACCACGCTCAATAGACGGGAAGCTCGCCGACGGACCGGGTCGCCAGGGTACCATACGCACGATCCTTGCCCGACAGCAACGGAGCGCTGCCCGCCAGCGGCCAGGGAATCGCCAAGTCCGGATCATCCCAGGCGATGCCCCGTTCCTCTGCCGGTGCGTAGTAGTCGGAGCATTTGTAAAGGAACTCCGCGCTCTCGCTGAGCACGCAGAAGCCGTGAGCGAAACCGATCGGGATGAACAGCGCACGGTTCTCCCCCTCACGCAGGGTCACCGCCTCCCATTTGCCAAAGGTCGGGCTGCCGCGGCGTACATCGACCGCGACATCGTATACCTCGCCGCGCAGCACCCGGGCCAGCTTGGCCTGCGGTCGACCGAGCTGGTAGTGCAGGCCACGCAGCACCCCACGCTGCGAACGGCTGTAGTTGTCCTGCACGAAACGCACGTCGATGCCAAGAGCGATGAACTGGTCATCGCGATGCAGCTCCATGAAGAACCCGCGGTCATCGCCATGACGCGCACCCTCGATGATGCAGACGCCGGACAGCGCGGTGTCGATCCGTTTCACGCCTGACCTTCCTGGCGCAGCAGGTCCCACAGATATTCGGCATAGACGCTCTTGCCCATGCTCTCGGCTTCGGCGCGTACTTCGCTCGCACCGATCCAGCCGCTGCGAAAGGCGATCTCCTCCAGGCAGGCGAGCTTGAGCCCCTGACGCTCTTCGACCGCCGCGACGAAGTTGGCGGCATCGAGCAGGCTGCGATGAGTGCCGGTGTCGAACCAGGCGATGCCACGGCCAAGCTTTTCGACCGTCAGCTCGCCACGTTCGAGATAGGTGCGGTTGAGATCGGTGATTTCCAACTCGCCGCGCCTGCCCGGTTTCAATGCCGCCGCGCGTGCGCAGACATCGGGACCATAGAAATAGAGCCCAGGAACCGCGTAGGGACTCTTCGGCTTCTCCGGCTTCTCCGGCTTCTCCTCCAGGCTGATCGCCCGGCCCTGGGCGTCGAACTCGACCACGCCATAGCGCTGCGGGTCGCGCACGTGGATACCGAAGACGCAGGCGCCGGTGGTGAGCTGCGCCGCCCGCTGCACCGTGCCGGTCAGGCCATGGCCATAGAAGATGTTGTCACCCAGCACCAGGCAGGATGGCGCTCCAGCGAGGAAGTCGCGGCCGATGATGAAGGCCTGGGCAAGACCTTCGGGCCGCGGTTGCTCAGCGTAGGTGAAACGCATGCCCAGCCGCGCACCATCGCCGAGCAACTGGCGGAACATCGGCAGATCGTGCGGGGTCGAGATGACCAGCACCTCGCGGATGCCCGCCAGCATCAACGTGCTGAGCGGGAAATAGACCATTGGCTTGTCATAGATCGGCATCAGTTGCTTGCTGATGACACGCGTCAATGGATGCAGCCGGGTGCCGGCGCCGCCAGCGAGAATGATGCCCTTCATGCGGTCGACCTCGTTGGCGCGATGATGGGCTGCCCCGTTGACCCTGCCAGTGGGCTCCGTGGCCAGTGCGCCTCAGGACCGCGCGACCGGTTGCCCACCCCCTCCGCCCCACCCATGATCCCGCCATCATGGCCAAGCCCCTCCCTGTGGATCCCCCGATAGCCCGTGGCGCCGCGCCACACCGGGTGAATCACGGATGAGCGGCCATGAACAGCAAGTGGCCACGAGCCTGCGCGTGTCCGCCTCCCCCAACCTCACCACGGCTGCCCTCCTGCTGGTCGATCTGCTGGCGATCGTCGCTGCCGGCCTGCTCGCGGTGCTGGTGCGTGCATGGGCCAACGGGATCATCGACTTCGACGTCTATGCCCGGCTGTGGGCAGCGCCCGGATTGTTCGTCATCGCCTATGCTGCGCTTGGGCTTTATCCGGCGGTGGCGATGGGTGCAGCGGAGGAGTTGCGGCGCCTCACGCTGACCTCGACCGGCGTCTACCTCACCCTCGCCGCGAGCGTGTTCCTGGCCAAGGAGGGCGAATCCTTCTCGCGTGGTGCGTTGCTGATGGGCTGGATCGCCACCCTGGCATTGGTGCCACTGGCGCGTGGCGCGCTGCGGCAGCTCTGCGCCCATCGCCGGTGGTGGGGCACCTCAGCTGTAGTGGTGGGTGATGGCGAGGTCGCTGCGGAGGTCATCGCCCGTCTGCGCCGTGATCCAGGTCTCGGACTCAAAGCGGTGGCCATCCTCTCCGACCACCCCGGTCCCAGCGAGGTGCATGGGGTACCGGTGCTCGGGGCGCTGGCGCTGTCGCCTGCGCTCGCGCGCGATCTGCACATCCCCTACGCGATCGTCGCCCTGCCGGCGACGGAGTCCGCCGCCGTGCTGCGCCTGACCGAGCGCTGGGGCAAGCTCTTCCCCCATCTCATCGTCATCCCGGATCTGTTCGGTGGCCACATCATGTGGCTGACTGCGCGCGACCTCAGCGGCCTGCTCGGGCTTGAGGTGCGTCAGCGTCTGCTGCTGCCCGGACCGCGGCTGGCCAAGCGCAGCATGGATCTCGTGCTGACCGTCATAGGTGGACTGGCGATCCTGCCGTTGATCGCACTGATCGCGATCGTGGTCCGGCTCACCTCGCGTGGGCCAGCGTTTTACGGGCACACTCGTCTCGGCCAGGGCGGGCGGCGTTTCAAGGCGTGGAAGTTCCGCTCGATGGTGCCCGATGGCGACCGCGTCCTCGCCGCTCACCTCGCTGCCCATCCCGAGGCCAAGGCCGAATGGGAGCGCGACCGCAAACTGCGCCGCGATCCGCGCGTCACCGCCATCGGCACCATCCTGCGCAGGACCAGTCTCGATGAACTGCCCCAACTCTGGAACATCATCAAAGGCGAGATGAGCCTGATCGGCCCGCGGCCGATCGTGCAGGAGGAGGTCCAGCATTACACCCACCGCTTCCGTCTTTACGGCAAGCTCAAGCCCGGGCTCACCGGGCTGTGGCAGGTGTCGGGACGCAATGACACCACCTACGCCGAGCGCGTCGACTACGACAGCTACTACGTGCGCAACTGGTCGGTGTGGCTCGATCTGGTGATCCTCGCGCGCACGGTGTGGGTCGTCCTGTTCGGCCGCGGGGCTTATTAAGTCGGGGGCTTCGCTCAATGCTATTAAGCCACAAGTCACGTCCGTCCCTTGCCCTTCGTTCCTCGTTTCTTCCATCCGCAGGGCGCTGATTTGCGCTGACGCGGGAATGATCTCCTGGGTCGGACTTTTTGCCGATACCGCCAGATGCGGAACATGGCGTCTTTGAATTCTGCGCGGATGTTCTTCCCGGCCATGGCTGCGTAGAGGAGGTTGACGGCGCAGCTGGCGATGATGCGGCGATTAAATCGGATGGTCGGTGTC
>JAYVTR010000012.1:0-25629 GCA_043788625.1 Planctomycetota bacterium | reverse complement strand
TTGCGTTTTCAATTCGGTGACCAGCAAATTGCCTCGGCCCTCTTCTATGAGCAGCTCGCCGTCCACGATGCGGACGTCATGGCGACGTGGAGCGACCGTCATCTGTCCGGCACGCCGGCCATTACCCGACGTCGGGTCGGCTCGGGTTCAGTGATCTGGGTCGGCACCTGCCTGACGCGTGAGGTTTTCTCTGCTTTGCTGCCAACCATGACGGCGTCAGCAGCGCTCAAGCCATTGATCGCTGAATTACCAGCTGGCTGCAGTGTATCGCAACGCGTAGGTCCTGGCCGCAGGTTGACCTTCATCACCAACCACACCGCTACCGTACATGCCATGCGGGCACCTGCCGGTATCGATCTGTTGACCGGCATCACGCCAGGCGCCGGGGTTCTGACTTTAACACCTTACGCGGCGGTGGTGCTTAAAGAGGCTACCTCAGGGTGACGCATGCACGGTGAATCCGGCCTTGGTCAAGCGCGAGAGAATTGAATCAGGGCCCACAAGGTGGGCGACGCCAATAAGCGCAAAGCACGGTTTCTTGTCGGCAAGAAGCTCTTGCAGACGCAGCGTCATGTGCTGATTGCGATCGAGCACGGTCAGTTTCCGTTCGCTGTCGCGATCGGCTGGAGCCAGGTTTTTACCATGCGCCTCGATCATCTGCTCAATGACCGCGCGATCGCCACTGCGATAAGCGGCATACATACGTTTGGCCATGCCGGGTTCGGCATCGGCAAGTCCCGCTAGCAGGAGGTTCTCTTCTGCCTGGGCATCGATGCCACTCATGAGATGCATGGCATCGGCAAAAGATTCAAGGCGCACGATGCTGCGCGTGCCAGCTCGCGGCACGAGCTGTTGCTCGATACCCCACATCCCAACGAGGCCATCGCGTGATGCGGCAGCCATGCCCAACAATGAGGCGACCACGATCGGGCGATAGGTAACGAGGAGTTCAGGTTGAATGCCAAAGGTCGTGCAGGTGGCCTTGACCTGCTGGGTGGCGGCGGGCGAAAGGACGTCCCACAAAGTCTTGCCCGGTGGCAGGGCCATGGCCTGCATGAGCTGGGCATTTTCGTCGGCGGTAAAAGTGCCGCTGGCGTTTTCGAGGGCGAGGACCTGGACTTCGGCGAAGGCTCTCTCAACCGCTTCGGGCAAAGGGTACAGTTCGGGAGTGGCAACATGGATCGATCCCATTACCCACAACGGAGCCGTGCCGCCGTCGACCTTCCATAGCCACGGTGCATCCGCCGCCCAGCCAGGCATGACCAGCAGCATCAGCAGCAGTCCGTGCGCGCGTCCGTGTCGAATATGCATTCTGTTCATGGCGGCCTCAGTGGTGGAAGATCTTCCCGAGCAGTGAATAGAGTCGGAGTTGGTCTTCTTCGGGCTTCGCCATTGGATGGCCAATTATGCCATCAGCAAGTAAGTGCCCATCCCATACCAGCGTGAGCGTGCCCGCGCCACACGCGATGCTTCTGACCCGGACGGTACCTTTATTGGTGATGGTTTGCTCGTCTATCAGTTTCCCCGCCTTGTCTGCCGGTGTGGTTCCTGAGAGGGTTGCGGCGATGTGCGCATTGTCGCCGATAGAATTAGCCCCTAGGAACACCAGTAAGTCACCGCCCTTGGCCACCCATGCCGTCGCCTCGCTACCATGGTGGACAAGAAAGGGATCGGTAGGATTGATCAGGGAAATGCACTTGGCACCCGAGGTGCACGCCTCCTCCCAGGTAGTGCTCATGGTGGTCGAAAGTCCCAGGCGCTGGGGATAGCAATACAGGCTGTTGTATGAAAATTCCGGGGTCCGGTCTTCGACGCCAATCACCGGTGGGAAATTTGCCCACGAGTCTTCGCGGACAAAGGCGATATCGCGGGGCGCACTGGCGATGGTGGCCGTGCCGATGTCGAGACGGGCACAGCTAGCCAACTCAATGCCACGATAAGCCAGCAGGCAGAACATCACGGTCAAAGGTAGATGCCAGCGGGACATGCCTGCAAGAAGCAGCGCCGCCGCCAATCCACACAGGGTAGCGACTGCCAACAGCCACGGACGCACCACCCCCAGCGGGCTGCGTTCACGTGATAGGTAATCAATGCAGTTGCTGATGAAGCGATCGTGGTTGCCCACATAAAAACAGAAGTTCGAGAACACCGTACTATCGGCGAAGACGATGATCCTCCCGGCGCCCACCTCACCAGCATAGCACTGTCCGAGCACGCCAAAAGATTCACTCCCATCGATTTTCATATCGCCGAAAAAATTACGATTTCCATAATCCCCGTGATCGGCGAACAGATCATATCCAGGTATGACGCAACTGCCGCGGTGTGCTTCAAAAGTGAGGCTGCAACTGGTGAGAAACTCAAAGCGATCGATACCTCGTAGCAGTGGCTGCGGTGCCGCCCATGCGGGCGCGAAAGTCGAGATGAAACCGGTCGACAGCTGATTGCAGCTATCAGCATTAAAAGCCACGCCCCATGGCTGAAGCACGTGATTCATATTGGTGCCCATGCCCAGAAGGTCGGTATGGTCGCCGATGAACAAAGCACCGCCTCCTTGTTCGACAAAGGTGCGTAGAGCGCGGACTTCGCCCTCGGTGAACTTGACGTTCGGAGTCTTGATAATGACTGTCGAATATGTGCCAAGATCGAGTTGATCGATGGTTTTATCGACATTGATGTCGACGTGGTAATCATTGGCAAGCCAGCGCTGCATAGTCCAATAATTATACAGATGTTCACCGCCGAAACTTTCGCGCGTAAAGGGAACGTGCGCTGTCTCCCAGTGGCCGCTGTGGTAATCATCGATGAGTACCGACACCGCTGTTTGCGGGTGGCTGCGCAGCGGAGACAGGCCGACCGTGATGAGGCAGAGCATCATCATTACCAATACGCTGCTGATGATGGCGCGTCGTTTCATGCTGTCCGACCGTCCAGAGTCTGGGCACTCTTCTGCTGCCGATGATTCCGCTCGCCTGCATCCCAACCACAAGAGCAGTGGCAGCGGTAGATAACTACCAACCCGCCACTGCCACGAAAAGAACATCGAGGTTGCATCGGCCGAACGCAACGCTTGCGGAATGTCGGCATAGATCAGCAGCAGCAACACCGTGCGCACTATGGCGTATGCTATCAGCAGCAACAGCACGACGCCGCATTGAGGCATGGCGCGCCATCCGCCGCGCCACCATCCGCACCACACCACGGCCACTGCCAAAGTGGTGAACATATACAGATCGAGTTTTTCCCAGCCAACATGGATCGGCATCACCTGAGCTTTGGTTTGCAAATAGATGACACCGTTTTGCAGCGCGCAGTCGGCGCCGAGGGCGGCCAACAGGTGGGCCATACCGACATCGAGCCAGGGGGCGGCGTTGGTGGCCGCTGCCCACCACAGATAAGCCGGAATGACCACCACCCATTGCACCACGGCCAAGCTTGCCGCTAGTAATATACCGCTGACTAAGCGCATCGCCCAGCCGCCGCAGCGATGGCTCGATAGGCCGTAGTGAACCGGCCAACTGCTAGCGAAAACCACTGCTATGGCGAGGGCAGCAAAGCCGAAAGGTAGGTTGGTCCAACCTTGGATCGGCGTCAGCAGTACCCACGCCATCGCCCAACAGGTGGCAAAAGAGCTGGTGGTGAAGATGCAGGTCAGCGGTTTCATGGCCGGGTGGCTCCATGCGCCAAGCCGGCCTTCGACAGCAGGGTGTAGATGAAGGCAATATTGCCGAGGTTGGTGGATTGCATGGATTCTGTATTTTCATCGCTAAGGAATTTTCCGTCAGCGACGAGAATCAAGCCGCCGCTGCCGACCTTGCGCAGTACAGCGATGGCTAAGCCTTCATAGACATACAACGGAGTTATTGAATCATCCGCCGTCGCGGTCGATATGCGCGCCACCGGCCAGGCTTCACGGAATTGCGGCCCGAACTCCGGGCCAGGACCGCCGCGAACCACCGGCACGGCACCCAAGGGCACCGGGCGGATCTCAAGGTCGAGCTCGTGCAGCAGGCTGGCGACCGCCGCACGATCCTCATAGCCGGTGCACACCAGCATGTGGCCCCCACGCTGCATCCATGCCACTAAGCGTTGTTGCAGCGCCGCAGACATGGTTCGCGTTGGTCGCAACATGACGACCAATTGCGCGCCTTGTAGGTCGGCATCGTCAAGATGACTTGCAAGCAGCGGCAATAGTCCATTGCGCATCAGGCTTAACTGCAATCCACCGAAGCAGTCCTCATCTGGACCCGACAAGGAAATGCGTTCATTCAAGCTGGTATCGATCCAGGCAATCCGTTCAGCTTGTGGCAACAACGGAGCAGCGCCGGCGGTGTCGTAGCGCCACGCGCCGAACAGCAGGGCCGCGACCAAGGTGATGGCCAGTGCCATGAGCGGCAGATCACTGAGCATCAGCGCCGCTCCCGCGGCACTGATCAGCCCCAGACCGACCACCGCCGCCGGGACTGGCCGCGGCGACGATTCTGCGACGCGGTCAGCCGTCATCCACGCCATGATGTTGGCCAGAAAGGGTCTGACGGAGCCGACGAAGGCGCCATTTTGAAACGGACTGGTATCGCCAAAGACCAGGACTTTCCCGGCACCTGCCCGGCATTCGGCAACCAACGTCACATCGCCGAGACGCTCACCGCGATCGTACCAGTAATTGCCGAGGAATGATCCCTGCGGATTGAGGCGATTGCCATAATCCGCATGGCCATACCGACCGACGATGACCGGTGCTGCCGGCGGGCGCAGCGACAGCGTGGCACCCACCGAGATCTCCGTCTGGTACCAGTGATGCAGCCCGGCATTGATCGGATGCGGTCGCAGATCGAGGCACTCATACCAGGATTGGCGACAGGCATAACCGGAGTCGAAATTGAAGGCGATGCCGTAGGGATCAAGTAAGGCATTCAAGCTGTTCTGTGAATTGGCTATATCGGTATGGTCACCGAGAACGATGAGCCCGCCGCCGTGCTCGACGTGCATGCTCAGGGCCGCCAATTCTGTTGCCGCCCACGCACGTGCCGGGTTGATGATGATGAACACATCGCAATTGCTCAGCATCTCGGCATCCACCGTGCCTTTGGCAATGCGATAGCCGCAGCCGAGCAGGCTCAGGTTCTCGCCGAGCGCGCCAAAAAGCCCCGCCTCATACGGCCCGTATTTGCCATACACCGGTATTTTCCAATCGACATAGCCTTCATCAAGCACGACGACCAAAGGTGTCCGGTCGCGTTTGAAAACAGCTCCGGCCGTCGGAAAAAAGAAGACAATCCCTCCAAAAATGAGTGCCAGTCCCAGCCCGCTCATCCAGGTCATGCGACTTTGCCGCCATCTGCACGTAGAGACGGCGCTGAGGTGCACCACTGCTTCCACGGCCACCGCCACGGCGAGCACGGCTTGCGCATTGACCAGGTACAACGCTTTCAGATTGACGAAATACGCCGAATTGGCGGTGACCTGGAACAGACTGCCGGCAATGATGACCGAAAAAGCCGCGATGCCGAGCTGCCAAGGCTGCAAGCGGCCGTGACGTCGATATGCCACTAGCAGTGAGATGCCCGCCATGAGGATCCAGCCTCCGCCGGCCGATGGCCCTAGCTGCAGCGGAAATCCCAGTAAGAGGGTTCCGTTTACTCGCGAAAATCCGAGGCAGAGCCACATCCACATCGACCACAAGTGCGGACTGAAAGCCAGGCCCAGGCTCACGAGCGTAAACAGGACGCCGGCGGTGACGTAGGGTTCGGTGCGCGAACGAAGGTTCGCCCATCCCCAACCCTCAGCGGCGATGCCTAAGGCGCCCGAGATCACGGGTACCGCCGCCAAACGCACCAGAGATTGGTTGGCATGGATGGCTATCGCCACGCCCAGCATGACCGTGATGGAGGCCGCGACTGCCGGCAGCCACCGTATTTTTTCGAGACGCTGAGATCCGTGGCCGATCAAGCACACGGCAAACAGCCCGAAGGCGATGACGGTGATGCCGCGCATCAGCAGGGCGCTGCTGCATCCGAGCTGATCGCCAGCCGATAAGAGCATCACCAACCAGGCTAGCGTATGCAGACTGGCGATGAGCAGGGCTGGAATATGAGTGAAGATTCGACCACTACGCGCAGGCAAGGCCGTCATGCCTCGTTTCCGCGGTGCGAATCGGAGTGATGTGCGGGGTGGTGAGCACCGAGCCCCAGCACCCCCAGGATCAAGGTCAACAATCCGGTCTCGAAAAGCCGTCGCATGAGAATGGCTACCGCACCGGTGTCGACTGATGGAGCAAGAGTCAGATGAGCAGTGGCAATCGCCGTGAAACAGGCGCAGGCAAATACCTGCAATTGGTTAGCGGGGCGATGCTGCAGCAACAGCTCCAGCGCCAGCGTCAGTGTTCCATAGGCGGCAATAATGATCACCACGGAGGAGGTGGTCTGTTCGGTATTAGTAAGGATGATGCCGACGCTTATCAACGGCACGAGACCGACCATCATTTTGGCGATGAAATTGGTAGCTGGTAATTTCATGTGCTGGTCTCAATCATTTTTCATGCCTCGAGTCGACTAAACGATGACGTGAGGCAAGCGCCATCATCGCTGAAACAACTAACAACAGTAAGGTGGCCGCAGTTCCGAAATGTGCGGTCGTCTGCCGTTGTGTGACGACCTCGGCGACAGTCTCCTTAGTTGGCAGAGCGATTACTGGAATCGTCTGGCTCGCCGCCAGCAGGTGGCCGTCGGCATTCATCAGTTCGATGCGGCAGCAGTCCACCGGCTCGCGCAGCGGCGATTCAACTTGGCATAACCCATTCTGCCATTCGCCACTGGCAAGCACGTTTCCGCATTGCTCGGCACTGCCGATGCGATGCATCGCGACAATACGGTAACTGCAGTGCGCGGTGTCCAGCGGTCGACCCATCCACGTGGCTTCGAGTCGAGTATCAGCACGGCGGACATCGACGGCCACCAGAATGAGTTCGCCATTTGCGGTCGCCATCTCCACCCGCGTGGTCTTCTTTGGTGGACAGCAGGGAATGTTCGTGGCACTGGCCGCCGCACTGCATTCATTCGAGCCGCTGCCCTGGGCGCTACAGGCTCCAGTCATGCCCGCCGAAGTCGAACAGGTATTGCCGCCACCTTGCATTGCTTGAGCACTGCAGGCACTTCCGGCGCCGACCTGCCCGGAGCATAGGTTATTGCCGTTCCCCGTTCCGGCCTGGGCGCTGCACGCATTGATAATGCCGGCTTGCCCCGAGCAGACGCCATTGCCACCGGCAGTGGCTTGGCCACTACAGACGCCACGGAAGCCTTGCGCTGAGCAGGCGAATTCGCGCCCGGCCTGGGCGCTGCACAAGCCGCCGGCCGCCTGACCCGAGCAAACTGAGGCTCCCGCCGCTTGGGCGCTGCACACACCCATCATCTGGCCCGAGCAGGCGGCGGCAGCGGCAGCTTGTGCGCTGCAGGCGCCGACGCCCTGCCCGGAACACACGGCTCCGCCAGCGGCCTGGCCAGAGCATACTCCGCCTCCCTGTCCTGAGCACACCGCGCCGGCACCGACGGTGGCGCTGCACGCGCCCACCGCTTGGGCGCTACAGGCACCGGCCGTCGCGCTGCATACACCCGCGGCCTGGGCGCTACAGGCGGTTACAGCGGCGCTGCACGCTGCCGCATACGAGCCACTGCAGGCGCCCACCGTGGCGCTGCAGGCACCGGCAACCGTTCCACTACAGGCGACGACAGAGGCGCTGCACGCGCCCAGATTGCCACTGCAGATAATTCCCGCCGAGCACGCTCCGGCATTGAAGCTGCAAAAGATCGCCGCTGAGCATACCGGAAGCACCGGGCTGCTGCATACGATGAGGAGTGATTGCCCATTCGGATCGGTTTTGTTGGCCGGATTATTGCCTAGATAACGATATGCTTCACGGTCGAGTATTTCATGGAACAACGGAGAATCTTCAGCCGTCATACTCGTTGCATGAGCCAACGGATCACGCGTCCCGCGGGTAAGTAGTCCATCGCTGGCAAACAACGGATCGCTATCGGGGCTGAGCCCGGCACTGACTTCGATCCGCCCACCAGGGTCACGCGATAGAAAACGTCCGAGAAGGGGGCTGTACATGCGTGAACGGGCATACATCAAACCGCTTTCCGCATCCATGTGATAGCCGGTGAAGGCATGTTCATTGCCTACCTCCGAAGTCGCTCTGGCCACCCCTGTGGCACCGCTGATGGTCTGCTTGCCATAGGTGTCATAGGTATAGCGTTCGACCACTTCACCCTGGGCATTGGTGACCGCAGACAGGCTGTAGAGACGATTGGCGTGCTCGAAATAGCGTAACGCCGCATGCCGAGGTTTCTGCACCGTGGTGCTCACAAGCTCATCAACATAAGTTCCCCACAGATTCCGTTTCACCAGCGGCGGCAATTTGGCCTGTGGGTTTGCCGTGTCGTGCGTGGCTTTCACAGCGGCTGCCTGTACGCGGGCGATGGTCGCTGCGTCGATAGAAGTTCCGGCAGCGGCGACTTCAATGAAGTTGATCTTTGGGTCGAGCCCGCCCACGTCGGCTTGGATGGTTAGGAGCCCAGAGGTGATATTCACCGTCAGAGCGTAGCCGTCGAACGCACCGATTTCATAACCCAGCGTTGGACTGCCGTCATAGGGTGTGGGATCCATCACGGCGACTCCGTTCACCAGCAGGTGATTGGACTGTGCCCGACTATCCGCGTCGCCACACATGATCACCAGCGAATGGGTACCGTTGGCCAGCGGTAACTGCCAGGTGGTCGTCTCGAGCGGGATGAAGCTGTCATAGAGTGGCCGTCCGAGGTGATTTCGATCGACTGGCGTACGTGCCAAGCTCCAACCACGACTGGCAGGCGTCGGTTGGAGGTCACCGGTATCCGCCGTCCAGCCATCGGGGGTGTCGCTGGTATTGGGTTGAAAATTATAGCGCGTTGCCGTCGGGTCGGTCAGCAAACTGCCATGTGCTCCCACTTGGGTGACCGGCGAATAAGGAGCGGCGCCAGCATCTTCGGTATCCGCCAGCGGATCATTGAAGGCGGTGATGTCACCGGTGATGGCCACCACTTCTTGCGCGCCGGCGTGGACGAAATAGGTGGATCGCGTGGTTGCCGCCGTGGTCACCATCGATTTCACCCGCCGACCTACGGCGTCATAGCCGTAGACGGCGCTATCGCCGTGACCTTGTGCCAGGTGCTCGGCGGTGTGCAGACGATTTTCAAAGTCCCAGGCAAAATCTTGCGCTTGCTGATCGTGGATGAGGTTGCCTTTGACGTCGTAGGTCAAAGAGACGCCATTGATGGCCATCAACTCATGTACCGGATCATGCGTGCGGTGTTCGATGGTGGCGGAGCCCGTGGCCGGAAAGCGGCTGAAGGTCATCCAATCGCCAACCGGGCTCAGGTTCCAGGCAGCGGTTTCCCCAGCGGGATCAGCGAGGCCGTTACCACGGTTCCAAGCGGTAACACGGCTTTGGTCATCATAGGTGAAATGCTGCGAATTGCCGCCGATCTGCCAATCACGTTCTTGGATTTTACGTTTGTCAGCGTCATAGCTGTAGGTGAAGTTGGTCACGTCGGCGATGGCGATCGCCGCGGTCAGGTTGTCAGCAGCAGCGTAGCTGCGGAATTCACTGAGATCATTTGCATACTTCGTATTTCCGAGACGGCCACCAGCATCATAGCCGCGCGTGATTTGGCTGATGCCGCCATCGCTCATCTGCTGCAGCTCGTCACGTGCGGTGTAGCTGCGCTGCACCTGTGAACCATCGGGATACGTGAGTTGGGTCAGTCGGTCAGCATTGTCGTAGGTGTAGGTCACCGGTAAGTCAGCGGCTTCACCAGGATTTGTGAACGACAGGATTTCGCTCCTTAGGCGACCGGCGGCGTCATACATCCGCGCGACCTTGTTGGCATACCGCGCCGAGGTCGCTGCAATCAGGCGGCTAGCGCTGTCGTAGGAAAACGTGTCGTTGAGATTGTCGGCATACCTGCGCAGGGTGAGCCGGTTGGCCGCGTCATAGCTATAGGTCGTTAATTCATTCGCTACGGGAGCGGTGGCTGGTGGTGTACCCATCACCGGCACCCCTGCGACAGCGCGACTAAGCAGACGCTGACCTGGGTCATACGTGTAATAGCGAGCAGTGCGCACGCTTTGACCACGTGGATAGATTTCCCGATCCCGCAAATTGCGTATGTCATAACGATAGAGCGTTATGCCACCTTCGGCATCGGTGATGTTCACTAGGTTCGATACGGCATCATAAGCGAAAGTCGTGGTGGCGGCGGCGCGGTCAGTCGTAATTATTTTGCGATCACGTGCATCGAAGGCATACGTCTCCACCTTCAGCAATGCATCGGTTGCCGCCACGAGGTTGTTGTTGGTGTCATAGGCTTTTTGAGTAACAGCTCCGGCGGTATCGGTGCACTGCACCTCGCGATTGCGCGCATCGAAGACGCAGTCCATACCCACGTCGTTGGCATCGCGCCAGGTAACGCGGTTGCCCATGGCGTCGAAACCCATGGTGTGGTGCAGGCCCAGTGCATCCACGCTGATACGGGTGCGACCCGCACCGTCTTGATAGAGACTGGTGGAGTGCGCCAGAGAATCGGTGCTGGTCATCGCCACCAGGGTCACGCCGGCGTCGACGACCAACGCATCATAGACGAAGCTCGTCTGGTGGCCAAGGCCATCGACCTGTCGCAGCGTGCGTCCAAGGCCGTCCATGATGGTCAGCGAACGTTCGAGGTGTGGATTGATGACGCTCATCGCTGAGCCATCACTCCCGGCACCCAGGCCCAGGCTGGCTGCTTCGGCAAGGACCGTGGCGTTTTCGAGATAGGCCATGGTGGTGGTCTCACCGGCCGCGTTGGTCATGCTTATCTGGCGGTTGCGGCCGTCATAAGCCGTCAGCGTGGTCAGACCGTTGGCGTCGGTCACCGCCGTACGATTACCGACCGGGTCATAGACCAGTCTGGTGAGGAACCCAGCTGGATCGGTGATGGTCTCGACTCGATCGCAGCATGTGGCATAGGTGTTCACCGTGCGGCGACCCAGTGCATCAGTGCTGGTCAGTACCTGATGCGTCGGCGAGTACGTATAGGCGGTGACGGCGGCATCGGCAGTGCCGTTGGCCTCCGTCATCGTCGCCAGCAGATTGCGCCCGGTATAGCTCATGGTGGTCACGAATCCGCGCGGATTGGTGACGTGCAGTCGGTTGCCATTGGCATCGTAGATGAACGTAGTGGTGGCGGCCTCGGGAGTTCCGGCGGCCTCGCTCATTGCCGTGATGCGCATTTGCGAATCATAGTTGATGGTCGAGTGGATCGCGCGGCCGTCGTGACGGGCGATGGTGAGACCGCTGGCGTCGTAATCAGTATCTTCAATGACATAGCCCGGATTCTCCCCGGGAATGCGCGCCAAAGAGGCAAGGTAATCATTAGTTAAAACGGTTGTCTGCGCCGCATCGGGCGCACCGGCCACCAGGGACAGATTGGAAAATACGGCGGTTGAAAAGAGGGCAGCGTTATGAGAGGTGACCGAAAGCCCGATGCGCGCGCCGGCATTGCGCTGGAAAGGAATCGCGCCGATCTCGGTCCACGCCAGGCCATCGTCAGAAATAGCCAAGTGCACGGTGGTAGCGAGCAACTGCGCCTGCAGCCACACGGGCGCATGCTTGCCCGGTGCGGCCATGGCGCCGGGCCACGATACGAAGCCGCCCATTTGATTGCGGTATTGCACCGAGATCCCATTCATGCTTACGAGCAGGCTGACGAAGATGGCATCATCGGCAGTCGACGACCGCAACATAATGCCGGTCTTGGCCCACTGATCGGGCTGGGTCTGGCTGTCGAGGCGCACCGTCAGCGTGGAATCGCTCGCCAGTGCATTTGAAAAGTAGTGCAACTGGTCGTGTGCTGCCCAGATATCGCCGCCGACCCCAGCCCCTTGCAGGGTGACGCTGTCGCCCGCGACCACGGTGCTGCCGACCAATGTGGGGCTGCCGATGGTGATGCTCGAGAACGCGACAGCCGGGGTTGCCGCGATCGCCGCTGCTCGCACCTGATCAGGGGCACCGATCGCTCCGGGGACCAATTCGTGCAGCGTACGCACGACCCGATCCAGTGCGTCGAAGACGCGGTACGTCCACCGACCATAGGCATCACTGTGCGCAAAATTACGCTCAGCGAGGTCGTAGGTGCGCCGGTCAACCAGGCCTACGCCTGGGCGTGGAATGGCGGTAGTGGCAATGTTATGCGCTTGCTGGTCATAGGCGATGATGGAGGTGTCACCATTGAGCAGACGTGTCGTCAGACGGGACGCAGATCCCGGGGCATAGGTGACGCTCTCAACTGATTCTTCGGGACGACCCACAGCGATGCGCGTCTCACTGCGTCTGCCGGCGGCATCGTAAACATAGGTACTCAGCACGCCGTTGCGGTCGGTGATGGAATCCAGCAGGCCGGCCGTGGCACCGCTGCCATAGGTCAGGACTTCACTGGAGCCATCGCTGTAGCCACGTTTGATGAGTCGATTGGCGCCATCATACAAATAGGTGGTCTGACGTCCGGCTTGGTCGCTGGCGGTGATCAAGCGGCTGGCTGCATCATAAGTGAGTTCACGGTTATAGCGCACACCACTGCTGACGTCGGCGGGCTCGGTAATGCGCTGCAGGCGACCGACGCCATCGAATAGGAAATCGGTGCGATTGCCCATGGGATCGATCAAGGCAGTAGTCAGGCCGCGGGCTTCATATTCCCACTGCCACGTTGATGCCTCACTGCCGCTGCCTCGGGAGAAACTGATCTCATTGCCGAGGGCATCATAGGTATATGTAGTGAGGCGACCTGCTTCGTCGGTCCTGCTCAATGGCTCAGCACGGTCGTTGTAGGTAGCAGAGTGGGTGAATCCGGCGGCGTCGGTAACGGCGAGCAAACGACGGGTATCGGCATCGTAGTCATAGGTCTTACTGCGGCCAAGGCTGTCGATCTCGCCGACGGTCAGTTGATGGATGGGGTCAAGTCTGAATAAGGTTCGTTCACTGAAGTCAGCCGCGCCGGGGTCCTGTCCGAGACTGAAATCCGGAGCCCGCGCATAGGCGGTGATTTGTTCGGCGCCGGCACTCAACTCAAATAATTCCAGGCCGTTTTCGCTCGACCAGACATACTTATTTGAAGCGAACTCCACCGTGGGGTGGGCATCATTCCAGGCCATGTAGGTGGTCTCACCAGCACCGTTGTCGACGCGGAATATCTGCCCTTCGGTTTGTGCGATGGTTTCCGAGTTCGGGAGGATGAACGATGCCCCCGACCACCACACGGTCTTCTTTTGTTGTCCGGGCTCAGCCGCCGGATCATCAATAACGGTTTTTATCTTTTGCAGCACGGGGTCATAAGTGCGGGCAAAGGTTGCCGTCCCGCGGCTGGGCAGATGGTGGGCAGTGAGAAAATCGCCGCTGTATTGAAAGGTGGTGATGGTGCCGTTGGGCAATGCGATCGCGGTCACCGGGAAACGCCCGGCGCGTTTGATGTTGTCATAGGTGTAGGTCGCCTGGGTCTGGTCGGCGGCGGTGACGGTGGTTACTTCCCACAGCCGGTTGCGGTCGTCGTCCATATCCGTCAGCGGCATGTTCGGGGCAAATTTGTAGGCAATGGTCTGCAGATGAACGCCTGCACGATTGGTGATCTGTACAAGTCGTCCGCAACGCGTCGGGCCATCGTCGAGATTGATCAGTTCAAAAGTGCGCGTGCCGCCATCGATGTCGGTGATGACAGCGCTGGTGGCAAGCACGGCACTGGCAGTGAGGGCCTGCGCCGCATCATAAAGGCGCAAATCGCGGAACAGCCCGACACGGGTGTGCAAGATGCCGTTGTTGGCCGTGTCCGGGGCTACCAGTTCGGTGAATTCCTGGCTGGTGGAGAGGTCGGCGGGATCTTCATAGCGGGCCGTTACATTGCTGCCGTCAGGGTTGCTCCACGTGAAGCGCAGGTAGGAGTCGGTCGACAGGAAATGATCGAATCCCAAGCTACCGGATAAGGCCATGACACGTGAACGGTAATAGCGTGCCAGCGTCAAGCTCGGCAGGCTGGTCTCCGGCCGGGCATCGCTGTTACCGCACGAGCGGCAGCCGCCGAGGTCGTCGTTGATGCCATAAAACCGCACATCATGCAGGAACGTGCCGCTCAGATTATCGATCTGTGAATGTCCGACCGAAGTTGCCACGCATTGCGGGCCGCCGGTAACAACGCCCGTGCAGCGATCTTTGCTGCAGTTGATGGGCGAGCCATTATTGCAGGCGATGGTCCAAGTCACCACCTCTGCCGAAAGCATGGTCATCGTCCCCAGCAACATGGCGGTGAGACGTACGTATACGTATGACATGAATCGCTCCTTTGGAAAAGAAAGCCCGGCTAGCGACTACCGTATAAGTAATTAAAATTATAAAATAATGTATCCTATAGTAGAATTGTTTCCGTGTCATTTCAGTCGTCCAGTTGATTTGATAATTAAATCAATCACCCATGGCTAAAAACGCCTCTCCGTTGCGGAAGAGGCGTTGGCGAGTGGCGCTTAAATCTGATGGACTTTGAGGGTGTTGGCGCCCTGCTTCGACACGCCGCATAGTACGACGACGGTATCGCCATCGGTGAAAATGCCGTTGCGCAGGCATTCATCGGTGCCGGCTTCAAGCTGGTCGTTGAGGTCTTCCTTGAACGGCATCATCAATGGCACGATACCCCAGAACAGGCTCAGGCGGCGCCACGTCTGCTCATCATAGCACAGCGCCACCACCGGTACGTCACCGCGTTGTTTGGACAGCAGCAGGGCCTTTTCGGTGTTATGACTGAAGACCATTACGCCGTTGGCTTTCAGCTCGGTGCACAGCAAGTGGGCGGCGCTGGAAATGGCCAGGGCGTAATTGTTGAACGCATTCGACATACCGATTTCCATCTTCGGCATGTAATCGCTTTTTTCGGCTTCGATGGCGATGCGCATCATTTCAGCAACCGCTTCAACCGGATATTTGCCCGAAGCGGTTTCGCCTGAGAGCATGATCGCGTCGGTGCCGTCGAAGATGGCGTTGGCCACGTCGCTCGATTCGGCGCGCGTGGGGATTGGATTCTCGATCATCGATTCGAGCATCTGCGTAGCGGTGATCACCAGCTTGCCGGCACGGTTGGCGCGGCGGATCAATTCCTTCTGCACCACCGGCAGGCGCTGGGTCGAGATTTCGATGCCGAGGTCGCCGCGGGCGACCATGATGCCATCGACTTCATTAAGAATTTCATCGATATTTTCAACGGCTTCCGGCTTTTCGATCTTGGCGATAATGGGAATGGTGCGGCCGGTTTCCTGGATGCGGTTCTTAACGTTGCGCACGTCACGGGCGTTACGCACGAAGGACAGGGCGATGTAATCAACCTCATTGGCGATCGCCCACGCCAGATCGGCCTTATCCTTGTCGGATAACGAGGGGGCACTGACATTGACACCGGGCAGGTTGATGCCCTTGTTGTTTTTGAGCAGGCCGCCGACGAGAACAGTACAGCAGATGTCGTCGCCATTGATGGCATCGACCTGCAGGCGCATGCGGCCATCGTCTACCAGCAGCGTATTGCCTGGAATCACGTCTTTGGCCAGACCGCTATAAGTGGTACCGACACGTTCAGCAGTGCCATCCGGGCATTCGGCGACGGTGATGACGGTCTTGGCGCCGACTTTCCACTCCACCGGCGTGCCGCCGATTAAACGACCGGTACGGATCTTCGGACCCTGCAAGTCGGCGAGGATCGCCACCGGGCGTTGCAGCTCTTTCGATAGTGTGCGCACCAGCGTCAGACGCTTCAAATGGTCAGCGTGATCGCCGTGGCTCATATTGAGGCGCACCACGTTCATGCCGGCATGCATCAGATTGCGGATGGTTTCCTGATTTTCCGAAGCTGGGCCCAGGGTGGCCACGACCTTGGTCATCTTACGCGCGCGTCGCGTCAACTCATTGGCGGGCGGTGCAGTTTTGCCATGCGCAAGGGCGGGGTTCATGAAGAAGCTGGTGGCGGAACTGACGACGGACATGCGTACCTCGGGTGACACCATAAGTCGCATTGGACGTACGGCAAACACCGGGATAATTGCGACATCTCGCAGCCCTAGACGCGGCTTCTGCCTCAGGGGGAACCCTTATTGATTCATGCGTTCCAGCTGAAATCGATTTTCAACACGTATCCATCAGTCGCCGGAATGAAGATATCGCGGATCTGCAGGTTGGCACAGATGGGAATCCGTAGTAGTGAAAGCGTGAGAAGCAAGTCACCAGCCTCATCGGCGGTGAGCGCGGCATCCAGCCCCCAAGTCGCACCCACAGCGTCGCGCAGCATCTTGGCGAGGGCTGGTTTGCCGACCAGCTTGGCGGCCATAGCGGGAATCCCCACGACCCGTTCGACCGACCAGGTCAGGCGTAAGACGCCCTCAGCGTCAGTGAGACCACGCACCAGCAGTTCGGCGTCAATCGCCGGCAGCGCCATGCCGAATACCGACACCCCGGTTTGAATCCCATTGATGGACAGGCGCACCTGGTCGGCTTCGCGGACACAGGTGATCGAGCGTGCCTTGGCCGTGGTTGAGCGCCCCAGCAGATCATTCACCGCGGCAGTGACGGTTGCGGGGTTGAGATGGAGTGAGGAATGCATGCCATAGCGGATCGTCAATCCGGCCAAAGCCAATCACTAGTTGTCATCCATCCTGTGGTGGCTCGGCGCGCCAGTTGGGATTCGCCAAGCGCCAGCTGCCTCATAGGCTGCGCCCTCGCATGGGCTTTTTGCATCCGCTCCTTTTGGCTGGTCTCGCCGCGGTGATGCTGCCCATCCTCATCCATCTCCTGTTGCGCCAACGGCCGCGGCCGCGTCCGTGGGCCGCCATGCGCTGGCTGCTGGCAGCGGCCCAGCAGGCCAGCCGCCGCTATCGTCTGACCAATTACCTCCTGCTTCTGTTGCGTATGCTGCTGGTTGCGTTGATCGTCCTGGCCATCAGCTGTCCCTTGTTGGGCGGCATGGGCGGGGGCGAACGCCTGGTGATTGTGCTCGATCGCACCGCCAGCATGGGTCCGCGGGGCAGCGATCCCGGGCCTTTTGCCGCCGCCTTGGCGCGTTTGGCACATGCCGATCTGCCCTATCGCCATGTCGCTGTGGTCACTGTCGATGTCGGCGCCGAGCTGGTGGTCGATGCGGATCCCAGCGGGGTACGTGAGCCGCTGACGCGTCTCACCGTCAGCGCCCTGCCCGGTGGCCTCGACCGGGCGGCGCATGAGCCGTTATTGGCGCACGTCATGGCGGCGTTTGCCGGCGAGCGGCCAGATGTGCTGCTGATCTCCGATTTCCAGCAGGATCATGGCGACACCTTGGCGGCGGTACTCAGCAAGCAGGCGCGGCAGGTGCTGCGTTGGGCACCGGCGCCGCCATTGGCGCCAGGGGCCAACGCCACGGTGCTCGGCAGTGGTCCGGCACCTGATGTGTTACCGGGTCAAGGGGGTGAATTGGCGGTGCTCATCGCCGGATTTTCATCGCGCGTGACCTTGGCGGTCGATGAATCACCCGCCGTCGATGTCCCCGCCATCGGCCTCGACGTCAGTAATGAGCCGACCGCGGTACGGGCGGTCACTGTACCGGTGCCGCCCTTGCCGGTCGGTGCCCATCATGTGCGCGTGCGCTTCGATGATGCGGGTTTGAGCTATGACAATTTTCTCGATCTGCCGGTGACAGTGCGTCCGGCGGTGCCAGTGGTGCTGGTTAGCAATGGCGTGCTGAGCGGCGATTATTTAGGAGCGGCGCTAAAAAGTGACGAACGCTGCGTCGTGGTGCGCAACGTACGGCCAGCGGTGATTGCCAGCGAGCCGCTTCCGGCAGGCGGGTTGGTGGCCTTGCGCACAGCGCTGCCGTCAGCTGCCGACGCCAAGCGCCTCAGCGAATGGGTTAGTGACGGAGGCGTCTTATGGGCCGGGATGCGCGTGCTCAGCGATGACCAGGCCCTGGCACCCTTGTTGGGTGCCTTGCGCCTCAGCGGTACGCGCAGCGGTGGGCCGTGGAACACCGGCTCGACGGCGGATAAGGATCTGGATGCCCTGCTGGGGCTGGCCGGTGCTGACAGCATGCCCGAGGTCGCCCTGCCGATAACCGCGGAAGTGCTGCTACGGGCGGGCGAAGCCCCGGCGGTGGTGGCCTTGCCGGCGGGTCGCGGGTGGGTGGTGGTGGAATTGCCTGATTTGATCGGCAATTCGGCTTGGCAGGCCCGTGGCGCCACGCCGTTGTGGGCGCTGCGTATGGCGCGGCGTTATACCGCTCGCGCGGCAGCGGTGCCGACGTGGACGGCCGGCGAAGGCGCCCCGGCGACCACCACCTTGAAATCCGCTGCCGTGGTGGTGACGGCGGTGGCGGGCGAGCCACTTGCCGCCGCCCCAGGCACCTGGGTGGGCAGTGATGGGGCCACCGTCGTGGTCTTGCCCAATCGTGACGAAGGTCGCCTCGACCGGCCGCTGACGGCGGGCATCGCCAGCGACTGGGCCCAGGTTTTCCGCCATGGCGGCAACGCTGACCTGGGTTCACTCATTGCCTTGGCCGCCCTCGCCGTGGCGGTGGTCGAAGGTCTGGTCGCGGCCTGGGCCGGGAGGACTTATGGCCGTTGAAGCAACCACCCTGGCCGCGGTCGGTGGTTTTATTTTTACCAATCTGCCACGTCCGTGGTTGGTGCCGGTGGTTTTGGCGGTGGCGATCAGTGCCGGCGTGTGGTCCTGGCGTCGTTATGGTCCAGCGCCAGGCGGGCCCATCACTGGGCGCATCGCCCGGACCAGCCGGGCCCTGGCGCTGGCATTGCTGGTGTTGCTGGCCGCCGGCCCGGCGTGGCGCAGCACCGATACCACCATCACTCCCGGGACTTTGGTGGTGGCCATCGACGCCTCGGCATCGATGGCGCAAACGGATCTGGCGGAGAATCGTCCGCGCATCGCCATGGCCGCCGATGTGCGGCAAGCACTGCAACCGCTGATTGATCCGACACACACCGATGTGCATTGGGCACTGGTGTGCGCCGGGGTGCATGATGGCGAAGTTGATGCTCAGGTATTCGCCGAGCCGCACCTGGCCGCTCTCGCCAGCGGTGCGGCGAGTCCGATCGCCGACAGCCTCGAGCGGTTGGTGTCACGTTCACGGCCGGATGCGCTGGTGGTGGTCACTGATGGCCGCATCACCGATGGCCCTGGCTATGCCCGACTGGTCGAGGCGTGGCGTGGCAAGAGTGTGCGGGTGGCGGTATTGGCCACCGGTACGGCGGCCGTGGTGCCCGACTTGGTACTTGATGAAGTGGTGATCAACCGCGAAGCGGCTCTCAATGAACGCGAGCCAATTGTGGTGCGCTTGTCGCACCGCGGCTTGGCACCGGGGCCATTGCGCGTCACCCTGCGGGTCGGTGACGAAGCCGCGCAGACTTTTACCGTTGAGCCGGGGACCACCACTGATCCGGCGGTGATGGCTACCACCGAAGCCCGTGCCGAAGTGGTATTTCCAAAAGAAGGCACCGCCCGGCTGTCAGTGCTGGTCGAGGCTGCCGGAGGGTCCACGGCCACCGACAACAACCACCGCCAGGTCGAGCAGTCGGTGTCGGTGGCGGTGCGCGAACGGAAACTGAGCATCCTTTTGCTCGATAGTCGGCCGCGTTACGAAGTGCGCTATCTGCGTGAGGCTTTCAAACGTGATCGCACCGTGTCGCTGCATGCATACTTGGCTGAAGGCCGCTGGCGGCGGTGGGGCAATGACGGTCCTGATCACCTGCCCTTGTCGGCGGCTGAATTGGCCGGCTATGACGTGGTGGTACTGGGCGATCTGGGACCTGATTCCTTCCGTGCAGCTGATCTGGTGAATCTGGAAGCCGCGGTGCGCAAAGGTGGCACTGGCTTGGTGTGGCTGCCTGGTGAAACCGGCGCGACGGCTGGTTTTTCTGGACAGAAGCTCGGCGAACTCCTGCCCGCTGACATCGGCGACGCGACCACGTTAGGGCGCGGCTACCTGAGTGCGCCACGTCTCTTGACGCGCACAGACACCGCCAAGCGCATGGGCCTGCTGGAGCCCGCTGCCGGCCCCGATGGCAGCACCCCCATCGCCTGGGAACAGCTCCCGCGTCTGATGGGCGCCGCGCAGCTGGGCACGCTCAAGCCCGGCGCTGAAATTCTCGCCAACGACCAGGACGGCAAGCCGCTGGTGGTGACGCGTGCGTTTGGAGTCGGTCGTAGCATCTTGATCGGCGTTGATGACACATGGCGCTGGCGACGTTGGGTTGGCGATCGTTTCCTGCATCGCTTCCACAGCCAGTTGCTGCGCTTCGCCGCCGCCAACCATCGCGGTGATCGGCGTAGCTGGCGCTTGTCCAGCAACCCCCGGCGTACGGCGCCTGGTGAACCGTTGACGTTGTCGTTATCACCACTGCGTCCTGACGCGGAGATTCCGCCGCAGGTGGTGGCACGTTTGGTACCCACCGGGGTGCCGGCGAAGTCCAGCGAGCGCCCCGATACCTCGCCGGTACGCCGCGAGATGCTGGTGCCTTTGGTGCGCGATGGCGATGGTTTTTCGGCTCGCCTGGCGGCCCCCGCCGCGGGCACGTGGGATGTCGAGTTGGCTGTCGGCCCGGATTTGAAGGCGGTCGAAACCAGTGACCTGCTCGTGGTCGCTTCGGGTGCCGAACGGCGTGATCTGCGCGCCGATCGCCAAGCCCTCAACGACTGGGCCAGCGCTGCCGGTGGCAGCGTCACCATCCATGATGACGTCGCTGATCTGCTGGCGCATCTGCCCAAGGATCTGCGGCATGCGGAACAGCACACGGCGGCGTATGGGCTGTGGGATACGTGGTGGGCGTTGCTGCTGATCGTTTCCCTCTTCGCCCTCGATTGGGCCATCCGCCGCTCCCACCGCCTCCCATAAAAAAACGCCGCGAGGTACGCATCTGCGGCGTTGCCGAAAGTCTAGCATAGCGTGTGCTGTGCGTCGACCTTCGGCGCCTGGCAGCTGCGTGCCTCGCGGCGTTTTTTATTTGTTCGTTTTTGAGCTTTTGGGTGGTTTTTAGGCGAGTGGCGATTTTTTTAGGGTCCGCGCTAGTACCACCAGTTCTACGCGCTTGGCGCCGGCTTCGCGTAGGGTGCGGGCGGCGGCGGAGGCTGTGGCGCCGCTGGTGAGGAGATCGTCGATGAGCACCACGTATGGTGGCATGGTGGGTCGCGTGGTGCAGAAAAGTCCGGCGACGTTGCGCGCGCGCTGGGCGGCGGTGAGTCGATGCTGTTCATCTGCCAGGCGCGTGGTTGCCAGCAGTGTGACCATGGGCTGGCCGGTTTGCTTGGCGACTGCCCGCGCCAGAGCGGTGCCCAGGTGCGGGCCCGGGCGTCGTCCAGGTGAGGGTGGTATGGGGACGATCACCGCCGGCCGTTCGATATCGAGCACCGGCATCAGGGTGGCGCAGATGCGCACCGCCGCTGGCCGGCCGGCGGCTTTGGCGTTGCCGATCAAACGCACCATGGCTGCGGCATAGGCCCAGCGCACGGTGACGTTGGCCACATGCGCCAGGCCATCGCCACCACAGTGGTAACAATGATCGTCGTGACGGCTGGCAGGACGCGGCATGCCGCAGTCTGGACACGGGCGGGTGAGTTCAGGCAGGTCATCATGGCAGGCCACGCACAAGTCCGGGCCGCTGCTGGTCAGGCACAAGGGGCACATGCTGGGCAGCAACAGATTGAGCAGGCCGGTGAGGGGCACGATGTGGTTGTGGCCCTTATTCAGGCAGCGCTATCTATTTTATTATTACTTAAGTAAATGCAGACCACGTCGCTGAGACGGGATCAATGCCTCAGGTTGCGCACTGATGACCTCGCCCAATCAGAGAGTCAGCTTGCGACAGAGGTCCCAACCGTCCATCATCTCTCCCCCAGTGGAAACTATGCGCCTACCTATCCTGCTGCTGTCGCTGTTGTTCACCATTGGTGCGCAGATATCAGCCGCCGATACGGTTGCTGAGCCCGCATCGGCAACGCCCAGTACAGTCGGCTACATTCCCATCGAAGGGGTGATCGACCAAGCCAAAGCAGCTTATTTCAAACGTTCGCTGAAGGCCGCACAAGAGCGCCATCTGACCCATGTGGTCGTGCACTTCACCACTCCCGGTGGCGAATTGGGTGCGGGCATGCACATGCTCAATGCCGCCTTGTCGGTGCCCAAGGACAAGCCGCGTCTGATCGCCTTTGTTGATGATCACAGCTTGTCTGCGGGGTCGTTGGTGGCCTATGGCCATGATGAGGTGCTGGTGACCTCGAAGGCCTTGCTTGGCGACATTGGCGTCATCACCCAGGGCTCGGATGGCAAGATCGAATACCTCCCTGAAAAAATCGAGACCGTGGTGCGCGCGATGTTGCGCAATATCGCGCAAAACCGCGGCTGGGATGAGGCAAAGATGGTTAAGATGACGGCGCGTAACCAGGAGCTCTATCGCTTCACCCTGCCGGCGGTGGTGGCCGGGCCGGGTGTCGAGGCGGTTGCGGCCAAAGATGTTTTCGTCATCCAGGATGATCTGGGCACCTGGTTGGCGGCGCACCCCGACATCAAGCCCGAGTCGAAAGTCTTGGTGTTGGGAGTTGATCGCCTGCTGTCGTACACTGCCCGTGACGCGGTCGCCCAGGGTATGGCCACGGCCATGGTCGAGGATCTTGACGCGGTGTATAAGCGCTTGGGCGTGGCCGCCGCTGTGGTCGTCGATCTGTCGCCGACCAGCACCGAGAAAACAGCCTGGATGCTAGAAGGGTTCGCGCCGATGCTGGCGGCCTTGGCCTTACTGTTGGTATTCCTCGAATTCAAAATGCCCATGGGCGGTTTGTGGCTGGGGTTGGCGGCGGTCGTCGGTACGGCCTTTTTCGTCTGTCAGTTCTACCTCGATCTCGCCTCGTCACTGGAAGTGGTGATCATCGTCGTCGGGCTGTTGCTGATCCTTATCGAAGTCTTCGCCTTGCCCACCGGCGGCCTGCTCGCCGGCAGCGGCGCGTTGCTGGTGATCGTCGGCCTGGTGCTGTCGTTCATGCCCACGGACACTCAGTTCCAGCCGTCTACCGAGGGCTGGGGCGGCATGGCGATGTCGGCGGTATGGCAATCCCTGACGGCGGTGATTGTTCTTACCGTCGGCACGGCGGTGCTGATCACGGCCTTGCCGAGCATGGCCCTGCGCACCGGCTTGGCCGACGCCGCGGCCATCGACGGCACCAGCGGCGGGGACTTGGAAGGCGAGGCGGCGACGCTCATCGGTAAACGTGGCGTCGCTCACACCATTTTACGTCCGGGCGGACAGATCCGCCTGGGCCAGCGCCTCATCGGTGCGGTCAGTGCCGATGGCGGCTTCATCGCCGAAGGTGCGGCGGTGCAGGTGACGGCGGTACACTATGGTGAAGTAGTGGTCTCCGCCGTGACCGAGGTCTAAGGTGGACTGGTCAGCGCTCTTCATCGCTAGCTTCTTGCTGCTGTTGGCGGGGCTCGTCTTGGTCGCCGAGCTCTTTATCGTCAGCTTTGGTGCTTTGGCTCTGCTCAGCCTGGGGCTGGCGATTGCTGCCATGGTCTATGCGTTCTCGGCTTCTTCGCTGGTCGGATGGACCTTCGTCATAGTCGCCCCGCTGTTGGGTGGGGTGATCGTTAGTCGTTGCCTGCGGGCGCTGCAGCGCTCGCGCCTGGTGCCCAAGGCCGAGATCAGCGACGATGCGGGCTATCATCATGTGGCCGCCGCCCTCGGCATCGCCATCGGCACTCAAGGGCGGTTGGTTACCGCCGCCCGTCCCACTGCTCGCGCACGCTTTGCCGGTGGCGAATGCGACGTAATGGTCGATGGCTCGGCCGAGGCCGGCGCCCACGTTACCGTTCAGCGCATCGCCGGCGCGACCATCTACGTTTCTCCTTCAACTCCCGCCCACGTCTCATAAAACCCCAGGAATCCTCATGGAAAATCCCCTTGTCTATATTGTCGGTGTCGTCGTCTGCCTGAGCATCTTCTGGTGGTTGATCGGCTCGAACTTCATGCTGTGGATCCAGTCGGTGGCTTCCAATGCGACGGTCAGCTTTTCATCAATCGTGTTCATGCGCATCCGCAAAGTGAATCCGCAGATTATCGTCACCGCCCGCATCACCGCCAAGAAAGCCGGCGTCGATATCTCGGCGGATAAGCTCGAAGCCCATTTCCTGGCCGGCGGCCACGTGGTGCGCGTGACCAATGCCTTGATCGCCGCCAACAAGGCCGGCATCCCCTTGAACTTCGATCGCGCCTGCGCCATCGACTTGGCCGGTCGTGACGTCTACGAAGCCGTAGCCACCTCGGTCAATCCCAAGGTCATCGATGTGCCGGCTGCCGGTAGCGGCCGCTCGACCATCGATGGCATCGCCGGCGACGGCATCCAGCTGAAGGTCAAAGCCCGCGTCACTGTGCGTACCGCCCTCGATCGCCTGGTCGGTGGCGCTACCGAAGAGACCATCATCGCCCGCGTTGGTGAAGGCATCGTCACCACCATCGGCTCGGCGGAGAACCACATGATGGTGCTCGAGAATCCAGATCGCATCAGCAAGACGGTGCTCGGCCGTGGTCTCGACGCCGGCAGCGCCTTCGAGATCCTGTCGATCGACATCGCTGACATCGACGTCGGCGAAAACATCGGCGCTCGCTTGCGTACCGATAAGGCCGAAGCCGATAAGAAGGTCGCCCAGGCCGAAGCCGAACGCCAGCGCGCCATGGCCGTTGCCCGTGAACAGGAAATGGTCGCCCTGGTGCAAGAGAACCGCGCCAAGGTGGTGCTCGCCGAAGCCGAGATCCCGCTCGCCATCGCCGAAGCCTTCCGCAAGGGCCAGCTCGGCATCATGGATTATTACAACATGCGCAATGTGCAGGCCGACACGGAAATGCGCCACTCGATCGCTAATCCGCCAGCGCAGAGGTAAATCATGGGTATGCTCGACGAATTATTGCGTCAGCTGCAAGAAGCCGCCGATCAGCAGCGCAATCAGCCGTTGCCCGGCACGCCGCGCCCGGCCGCGGCCCCCGTACGCAAAGTTGCCAAACGGGCGGTAGCAGTCGCGGTTTCGCAGCCGGTTGAGGTTGGTGAAGATCCGGTGTTGCGCTTGGTGGCCGACAGCGTCCCGGCGGTGGTCGAATCCAGTCGCCGTCGTGAACACCCACTGATGGCGCGTTTGCGTCAGCATGGGGGCATGCGCGATGCGGTGGTTTTGGCAGAAATTTTACGGCGGCCGGGCCGACGTTGAATTGAGGCGGCTTTTTTCGGAGCGCGCGGGCAATGGTCAGCGTTGTTTCGAGCTGCGAAAGCTGGTCTCTGGTCTGGTCTGGTCTCCGGTCTCAGTGGCTAACGACCAGTGGCCAGTGGCCAGTGACCAGGGACTAGTCAAAAATCTTGAATCTCGCTGCTGGTCTCTGGTCTCTGGTCTCTGGTCCCTGGTCCCTGGTCTCAGTGGCTAACGACTATTGACCAGTGTCCAGTGACTAGTGACTAGTGACTAGTGACTAGTCAAACATCTTGAATCTCGCTGCTGGTCCCTGGTCTCTGGTCTCTGG
>JAYVTR010000011.1:0-22353 GCA_043788625.1 Planctomycetota bacterium | reverse complement strand
CCATCGCGGTTGCGGCCGTAGATGTGTTTCGGCAATGGCGCAGCGCCGAGGGAGAATGAGAGACTGGTAAATACCTTCTTTTTCCACACCAAGCGTAGGGTGTACGGATCCGGAGTTTCAACACGCTCGAGATCTTGATAATAACTGCGCAAGTGTTCGCAGTCCACCTTCGGATCGAGCACCAATTTTAAATTAAAGGCAAAGTCCTCGCTGGTGAGCTCCTGTGGCTGGCGCAGCCAGGCAAATTCGGGACGTTCGGCAATTACCGGTATCTGCCAATGAACGCCCTTACGTAATTTGAAAGTATAGGTTTTATAATCATCGCTGATCAACGCCGACTCTGCCAATTGCGCAAACCAGGTTTCGGGCTCGGCGGCGGTGTGCGTGGCCAGGGCGTCATTACAGCTATCTTGGATATCATTCGTAAAGCCATCATTGCTCAACAGCGGATTCAACCCCTTGGGCGTCGAGGCGAACATGCGTAAGATGCCCCCCATATGCGCCGGATTGATGTACGAGCGATCCAACGACTTGAGAAATTCGACGTCTAATCTGGGCACGCCATCTCCAGCGACCGCGTGCGGCACAGCGGTCGATTGGGTAACCGTTACTGTCGTTACCGGTTGGATGGATGAGGTCGTAACCACGGGTGGGATCAGCGCACCTGCTGGGGTCTGCGCCACAGGCGCGGCCACCGCCAACGGACGTGACTCAAGCGTTGAGCGTAATTTGCGCAACACATCTGTTTGCGCTCGGCTAGCTTCAGCCATCTCACGAAATGACTTGGACATTTCACCGAACTGTTCAGGTCGACGCCACTGATCGACCAGGACCACCAGCAATAACACCGCGATCACGGTAAGCAGCGCGATTTTGAATCCATTCATGGCCAAAAGCGTATATTTATCCCAGCCGGAGCAACGGCAGCCCCCAACCCCCATCATGACCAGGTCGAATTCCGCTCGTCCTGGATCAACGAAGATGGGAAAAGGTGGTAGAATACTGACCATCAGGAATCGCTATGCTTATCCATAGCCTCTTGCTCGCCTCTATCCTTACTGCCGTGTCGGCTTCGGCGATGGACTACGTGTGGTTCGAAGGTGAAAATCCTTCACGCCAATCTGGTGGCCTCAGTGATACGCATATGTTCAACAGCCCCCATTCCCGCTTATCTGGCAGACATTCCCTGGGCGGCACCAGCGGTGCGGATACCTGGCTCGAATACGACATCGAAATTCCCACCACGAGCGATTACCACCTCTTCACCCGCAAGTTCTGGCAGCATGGCCCGTTCAAGGTCCGCTGGGATAACGCGGGCGAGTGGTTCAATGTCAAAGACATGCCCTTGTTGGATACGGTCAAACTCGAACAGCACTGCGTCAACTGGACCACGGCCGGCAGCGCCGCCTTGAAAAAAGGTCGCCACACCCTGCGAGTTGAAGCTCTCGAACCCGGTAAACCGTTTGTCATCGATTGCTTCGTAGCTGTCAATGCCCCCTTCACCCCCAGCGGACTGCTGAAACCCGGTGAAAAATTCAATCTGAGCCAACCTGGCTGGTGGTCATTTGAGCCGGAAGCCGACGGCTTCACTCCCGATCCGCTGAACTTGCGCGGCATGAATGAAAACATTGCCGGCGAGAAGGGCTATGACAGCGTCGACGAGGCCGGCGATTTCGTCGAGGCACCGGCAAGGCGTTGCGTTTCTGGGCGGTAAACACCGGCGTGCAGAATGACCACCCGTTTGCCGACGTGGTCGAGCATGCCAAGCACTTGGCCAAACGCGGGGTGAACCTCACGCGCTATCACTCGAACATCGTTCCCGATTCCCAAGACCTGCAGGCCAAGGCCAATGCCAAAACCATTGATGCCTTACAAAAACTGGTCTCTGCTGGCAAGAGCCAAGGCATCTAAACCACCTGGTCACCGATCTGGATGGCACACGGCGCGCCCGCCGAGACCACCCTCATGTGGGATGACCAGGTGTAGGCAGCCTACAAGCGTTGGGTCAAGGAAGCTTTGACGGCTCCCAATCCGTACGATGCAAAAAAATTGCCCGTCGGCAAAGATCCGGCCCTGGCCATCTTCCAGATTCAAAACGAGGATAGCCTCTTTTTCTGGACCACGATAGGGGTGCTGAAAGACGAACGACTCGCCAAGCTGATTGCCAAATACCATGACTGGCGGCAAAAAAGCAAACTCGCCGGCACGCCAGCGATGAACTTCAAATTCTGGGAGGCAGGCAAGTCCGACCAAGACCTCAAAGACACTATGCGTTTTTTCGCCGAGACCCAGCGCGCATGGAATGGCGAAGTCGAACGTTTCTTACGTGAGGAATGCGCCTGTCATGCGGTGGTGAATCCGGGCAACTGGCGTACTGCCGATCAAGTCCATCTGCTCGACCTCGAACGCTGGAGTTATGCCGCCAATGATGTCATTGGCGTAAATCGCTATGTCGGTGGGATCCACGCTAACCCAACGCATGCAGATCGTGGCGGATACGCCATCGATGTCGGCGACCTCTTCACCGACACCAGCAAGACGTATGACTAGAAGGCGCTCGCCACCAACGCCCGCCAAGTACAGGGCAAGGCCTACATCATTCCTGAAAGCACCTGGGTGCCACCGGGTTCGTTCCATAGCGAAGCCCCCTTTTTGGTCGCCGCCTATTCTGCCCTCAACGGCATCGATGCTTATTACTGGTTTGCCCTCAATCAGGTCGGCTTCGACGCCACGCTCAACAAATGGCAGGCCGCCAGCCCGGTAATCATGGGTGGTTGGCCGGCGACCTCGTTCGCTTTCCGCAAAGGGCTAATCAAACGGGGCGCTCCCGTGCTCATCGAAAATCGCCCACTAGAAGATCTATGGAACCTGCGCGCGCCCCTGTTAGCCGAAGAGGCGGGGTTCGATCCGAATCGCGACAAGGAGATCCGTCCGAAATCGAACATCATCAGCACCGTCAAACCGCAGGCCTACCTGGTGGGCCCGGTGCAGGTCGCGTTTGCGGCCGATGCCTCCAAGACCGTTGCCGTGGACCTAGCCCCGTATATCGATGACAGCAAACACACCATAACCGCTGACACCGGTGAAATCGTCATGCACACCAGCGATGGCTTGTGCACTATAAACGCGCCTGCCGCGCAAGGTGCCACCGGCTTCCTGGCCAAAGCCGGTACGATCACGCTCTCTTCATTGACCATCACCGCAAAAAATACCTACGCAACGGTACTGGCTGTCGCGTTGGATGAAAAGCCCATAGCCCAATCGAAGAAGGTGCTGCTGCAAATCACCACACAAAACCAGCCTTTTGGCTGGAAGGTATCACCCGCTGAGTTCACCCACGAGAAAAAAGATTATCACGGCTTCCGCGTCGACGAACTCGGCAGCGCCGCATGGAATGTCGCCGACGCGGATTTCAGCGTGACGCTGGCAAATCCCAATGCGAAAAAAGTCACCCGCCTCGATGAGAATCTGTACCCCACAACGGATGTTGTCAGCAGCAGCAAGACCGCCACCGGCTTGACCATCCGCGTACCCAAAAACGCCCTCTACCTGCTGATCGAATAGCTCAGCGTACCACGCGGGCGCCGCCGCCGCCGGCCAAGGTCAGCACTTCAGCCTTGGTCGCCATCGAAGTGTCGCCGGGTGTAGTCATCGCCAGAGCGCCGTGGGCGGCGCCGTACTCGACCGCCATCTGCGGGCCATCGCCGGCGAGGAAGCCATAGGCCACGCCACTGGCAAACGAATCGCCACCGCCGACCCGGTCAAGGATCTCTAGTCCGTCGCGCTGTTGCGCCTGATGGAAAACGCCATCCGCCCACAGTACGGCGCCCCAATCATTAGTGCTCGCCGAATGCACCTCACGCAAGGTGGTGGCCACCACCTTGAAATTGGGATAGGTGCGCACGGCCTCTTCGATCATCGCCTTGAAATTGGCCGGATCCAAACCACTGCGCTGGGCATTGAGCCCAGGCACGGAAAATCCCAAGGATTCGGTGAAATCCTCTTCGTTGCCGATCATCACGTCGACGTACTTGGCGATCTCGCGATTCACTTCCTGAGCACGCTCGGCCCCGCCATAGGTCTGCCACAGGCTCGGCCGAAAATTGAGGTCATAACTGACCACCGTGCCATGCGCCTGAGCTGCACGCATGGCTTCGATGGCCACCTCGGGCGTATGTGCGCCCAAGGCCGCAAAAATTCCCCCGCAGTGAAACCAGCGCACGCCTTGTGCAAAGATCGCATTCCAGTCGAAGTCGCCCACCGCCAGCTGACTTACTGCCGTGTGGCCGCGGTCTGAACAGCCCACCGCGCCGCGTACACCAAAACCGCGCTCAGTGAAATTTAGGCCATTACGTACTGACCGTCCTAAACCGTCATAGGGAAGCCAGCGAATCAGTGACGTATCTACGCCTCCTTGCAGGATGCAGTCTTCAACTAAGCGCCCGATCTGATTATCGGCAAATGCCGTGGCTACCGCTGTACGCAGGCCAAAGCAGCGGCGCAAACCACGCACCACATTGTATTCGCCGCCGCCTTCCCAGGCGTTGAAAGTACGCGTGGTATGAATGCGTCCGGCACCGGGGTCCAGCCGCAACATGACTTCGCCCAAGGCAAGGGCATCCCAACGGCAGGCAGTGGCAGGCTTGAGATGCAAGGTCATGAGCGTCACTCCAAATCGGTATGGGGAAGTTTGTAAAGAATGCCCCACTGGTCAACAGTAATCATATATTATATATATTGACCAGAACTTCTTTACCGGCATATTTTTTTACATGTCCACCACTGCTGCCGCCGCGATTCTCTCCGTCATCCGCGTCCATCGTATCGTGCCGGTGATCGCATTGGAGCGTGCGGAGCAAACTGTACCGTTGCTCACCGCCTTGGCCAAGGGCGGCCTGGAAGTGGCTGAAATCACCTTCCGCACCGCCGCAGCACGAGAGGCCCTGACCATTGCCGCCAAACAGTTTCCCACCTTCGCGTTGGGTGCTGGTACCGTCACCACTCGCGAGGAACTGGCCGCAGCAATTGGCGCCGGCGCCCGTTTCGCCGTCGCGCCGGGATGCAATCCGACCATCGTCAATGCCGCTAATGACGCCGGTCTGCCGTTTTTTCCAGGTGTATGTTCGCCGAGTGATATCGAGCGCGCGCTCGAGCTCGGCTGCACGACCCTCAAATTCTTTCCCGCCGCCCAAGCTGGCGGCACGGCGATGATCAAAGCCCTGTACGCGCCATACCAGCATCGCGGCATCAATTTCATCCCGACGGGTGGCATCGAATTGAAGAACATGCCCGAGTACTTGACGACTCCCGGGGTGTTGGCCGTCGGCGGCTCCTGGATTGTTTCGAGCGTGTTGATCAAGGCCGGCAATTGGGCCGAGATCACCCGTCTCACCGCCGAAGCCGTCGCCACCGCAGCCGCTGCCGTCTAACCTTTTTTTTCCTATTCGGATTGCCCATGGCCCTTGCCCCTGTTGCCCTTGTCACTGGTGGTTCGCGCGGTCTCGGCCGTGGCGTGTGCCTCGAACTCGCTAAAAAAGGCTGGTCAGTGGCGATCAATTACGCCGGCAATCATGCCGCCGCCGATGAATGTGTCGGGTTGTGCAAGGCGGCAGCTACCTCGGCCGAGCAGTGCTTTGTCGCCGTCCAAGGTGACATCTCGGATAGCGCCAGCCGCGCTGGCTTGCTGCCGGCGGTGTTGACGGCCTTCGGGCGCATCGACAGCTTGGTCAACAACGCCGGCATCGCGCCGAAAGTGCGCGCCGACATCTGCGATGCCGACGAGGCCAGCTTCGACCTGCTCATCGGCACCAATTTAAAGGGGCCGTATTTCCTGACTCAGCAGGTGGCCAATCACTGGCTGAAAACGGCTGACGATGCTACGGCACGCTATCGCTCGGTGGTATTCATCACCAGCATCAGCGCCCATACCGCCTCGGTGAATCGTGGCGATTACTGCCTGGCCAAAGCTGGCCTGGGCATGGCCGTGCAGCTGTGGGCCAGTCGTTTGGCGGCGCATGGCGTAGTGGTAACCGAAGTCCGTCCCGGCATCATGAAAACCGACATGACCGCCGGCGTCACCGGAAAATACGACACTCTGATCGCCCAAGGCCTGGTACCGCAGCCGCGTTGGGGCACGGCCAAAGATGTCGGTCTGGCGGTAGCAGCCTTGACCGACGGCGCCTTCCCCTTTTCCACAGGCACGGTGATCGATGTGGATGGCGGCTTCCAGATTCGCCGGCTATAAGCAACGTCCGCACAGCAGCGAAAGAACTCCATGCCCGCCATCGCGCAAAATATCCTCGATGCCCTGACGCGGGTCGACATGCCGGCGCTACCCGCACCGCACGCGGTCGGCGAAACCATGGTCGTCGGCGGGCTCACCCTGCCGGTATGGCGCAGCCAAGCATTGGTCGTCGGCAGCGGCGCAGCTGGCTTGCGCGCAGCGATCGAGCTGCAGCGACATGGGGTACAGGTCCTGGTTGCCACCATGAGCGCCTACGGCGGCACTTCGGCGTGTTCAGGTTCGGACAAACAGACACTGCACACTGCCGGCACCTCCAACCGCGGTGATCACATCGCCAACCTGGCGCACGATATCGGCAGCGGCGGATGCATGGATCACGATCAGGAATACGTCGAAGCCGCTGGGTCGTTCGCCGCATTTGGCGTACTGCAATACCTTGGACTGCCCCTGCCTACCGACCGCTTCTGTGCCGTTCTACGCTACCAGACCGATCACGACACGGTGGGCCGGGCGACCAGCTGCGGCCCGCGTACCTCGCGTCTGATGGTGCAGGTGCTAGCGCAGGAAGCGCTGCGTCTGCAAGTCAGTTTCCGCCGCAAATGCGAAGCCGTACAGCTGCTGAGCGTTGATGGCCGCTGCGTCGGCGTGGTCGCGATAGATCGCGATCATACCAGCAATGCGCATGGCCTGTGCGTGATCCTTGCCGGCACCACCATCCTCGCCACTGGCGGCCCCGGCGAACTCTACCGCGACAGCGTCTACCCGCGGCATTGCTACGGCTCGCTGGGCATGGCTTTGGAAGCCGGAGTCGCCACCTGCAATCTCACCGAGAGCCAGTTCGGCATCGGCACTCGCCGCCAGGAATTCCCATGGAATCTATCGGGCACCTATGTGCAGGTGGTACCGCGCATGTTCAGCCGCGATGGCGCCGGCAACGAATACAACTTTCTGGGAGAGTACTTCCGCACCACGCAGGAACTCGCCTCGAATGTCTTCCGCAAGGGTTACCAATGGCCCTTCCACGCCACGCGCATGCTCGACTTTAAGAGCAGCCTGGTCGACCTCGCCATTGCGGAGGAGACCCGCCTCGGGCGCACCGTCTATCTTGATTTCTTGCGTAACCCCGACGCCGTCCCCGGCGATCTGCCATTCGACGTCACCCGACTTGATGACGATGCCCGCGCTTACTTGGTGAATAACGAGGCGCTGCAGGCTACTCCGCTTGAACGCCTCAAGCACATGAACCCCCTGGCGATTGAGCTGTACCGCATGCATGGCGTCGACATCGCCGTCGACCCCCTGCCGTTCGCGGTTAATCACCAGCACATGAATGGTGGCGTGCAGGTGGATTCCGCAGGGCAGACTTCCTTGGCGGGGCTTTACGCCTTGGGCGAAGTCGCGGGTACGCATGGCGTCACCCGCCCCGGTGGCGCAGCCTTGAATGCCGGCCAGGTCATGGGCATGCGCGTCGCCCGTCACGTTGCCTGGGCACAAGCAGCTATGCCCGAAAATCCGGACATCAGCGCGCAAGCGTTGCGCGCCGTCACCCTCGCCACCGTCGCTAACAGCCGCGACAACGGTCTAGATCCCTCACGAGTACGTGATGAGATTCAAGCGCGCATGAGCGATTTCGCCGGCTTTCTGTGCCATACCGGGGCGGTGCCCGCAGCCTTGGCAGCGGCCCGCTCTTTACGGCAACGTGTGGCCGAGCAGGGCTTCAGCATCAGCAGTCCGGCGCGCAGCGCGGAAGTCTTCCGCTGGCGGCAGATGGCCCTCACCAGCGAAGCGGTGTTGACGGCCTTGGATCATTATGTCGCCGCTGGCGGTGGCAGCCGTGGGGCGCGGGCCTATTGCAGCCCAGACGGCATCGACGTGCCGCAAGCACGTGCCAAGGATCTGTCCGCCTTCCGTTTTCGCCGCGAAAAAACCGCCCACCGGGAGCATAAACTCAGCGTACGCTTGGTCGCCGATATCTGCGTCGTTGAGCCGACGCCACTGCGTTCACTCGATGATCTTGGGCGTATTTTTTTCGAGAAGAACTGGGGCCACTTCCTCACTGGCGCGATCCATGCCCCCGGCTTCACGCACGGTTAGCTTACCGCGGATCTTGGCCAGCAATCGATCGGCCAAGACGTAGAACGCTGGCACCACGACCAGCGAGAGAATGGTCGAGACGATCACTCCACCGAGGATCGCCACCGCCATCGGCTGACGGGTTTCTGCGCCGGCTCCCAGGCCCAGCGCTGTCGGTACCGCCGCCGCCAAGGTGGCGGCGCTCGTCATTACGATCGGACGTAAACGGATCAGGCCGGCATGGTGCATGGCCTCGCTGGTGGTCATGCCGTTTTCACGCGCCTGATTGGCGTAATCGACGAGGATGATCGAATTTTTCTTGGCCAAGCCCATCAGGAGCACGATGCCGATGGCGCTGAAGAGGTTGAAGGTAAATCCGCAGAGCCACAGGCCAGCCAATGCCCCGGATAATGCAAATGGCAACACCGTTAAAACCGTCAACGGATGCAGAAACGAATTGAACTGGCCGCCCAGAATCAGATAGGCAGCTACCAGGCCGAGCATCAGAGAAAAGCCCAGGCCGCTAAAAGTTTCCCGCATCTGCTTGCCGATGCCCTGTTCCACCAAGCGGATGCCGATGGGCAGATCGGAAGTTATGTTGCTGATAACCTGTGCGGTAGCTTCGCGCGTGGCATTATCGCCCAGGTTGGCGGTGATGGTGATCGCCCGCGAGCGATCCCGGCGAAGGATCGCCTGCACCGTCGGCACTACGTGGACCTCGGCAAGATTGGCCAACGGTACCAGGCCACCACTGGCAGAACGCACCCGATAGAGCAGCACATCTTCTGGACGTTGGCGCTCGGCCAACGTCGCACGGGCGCGGATGTCGAGACGACGACCGTCATCCGAATACTTCGCCATGCGGTTGCCACCGAGCAGCAAATTGACGGTTTGCGCTACGTCGTCGGCTTTGACGCCCAGATCCTGAGCGGCATCACGCTGAATTTCGATACGTGCTTCAGGGCGGCCTAGGCGATAATCACTCTCGACATCCACCAGCACGTGCGAAGCCCGCAAACGCTCGACCGCCGTACGCGAGGTCTCGACCAGGGCTGGCCAATCATCCCCGCGCAGACTGAACTCGATTTGCGCTCCCTGACGCTGGCCGGTGAAGCTTTGCGCCGAGGGGTCTTGCACCACGATGCGCACGCCCGCCAAGTGACTTGCCCACCGGCGGATCTCGCCTTGGATCTGCTGCTGGGTCAAGCTGCGCTTGGCCGGCGGCACCAGGGTGATGAACATGTTACCCGAGGACGAGCCAGACGAACCAAAATTTCCGCCGCCGATGCTGGCGTAGATCCGTTCGATATCAGGCCGCTCCAGCAAGTAAGCTTCGAGCTGGCGCATCAGGGCATCGGTCTCTTCGAGGTTGGCGCTGGCGGGCGCGTCGAGGCGCACCTGCAGGCGGCTCTGGTCTTCGGAAGAAATGAATTCCTTAGGCAAGGCAGTGAACAACCACAGCGAACTGATGAACAACACCAAAGCGACAGCCAAGGTGATCCACGGCCGGCGCAGCGAATGCGCCAGCAGCGGCCGGTAGATCCTTTCGATGGCTGCAAACAAGGCATCCCCGCCACGGACGATGACCCCCCGCTTGGCACTGGCGAGATGCACCATCTGACTGCAACGGGCCGGCGCGAGGGTAATGGCCTCGACATAACTGAGCGCAACGGCAACCGAAAACGCCACGCCGAACTGCAGCAGGAAGCGGCCGATGACCCCCGGCACAAACAACACCGGCATGAAGATGGCAATCACTGCAGCCGTGGCCGCCAAAGCCGCAAAGGCGATCTCCTTGGTGCCGCGTGAGGCGGCATCTTTCGGCTTGGCACCCAACTCCATATGGCGGGTGATGTTTTCCTGCACCATGATCGCGTCATCGACGACCAGGCCGATCACCAGGGCCAGCCCCAAAAGCGTAAAGGTATTGAGGGTGAAGCCGCACACGTCGAGGACGGTGATGGTACCCAGCAATGACATGGGAATGGCCAAGATCACGTTGCTGGTTGCCGACAGCGAGCCCAGGAACAGCCAGCACACCACCGCCGTCAGGGCCACCGCCAATAGCAGCTCATGCCCGAGGTCGGTGATGGAATGCTCGATGAAGACCGTCGCATCATAAATGATGCCCAACGACATACCGGGCGGCAAGGTGGATTGGATATCAGTAAGAGCCTGGCGCACCGCTTTTGCCACCGCCACCTGGTTGGTCCCGCGTTGCTTGCGGATACCGATGCCCACCGCGCTCTGGCCATTGAAACGCGAAAATGAGCGCTGATCGACAAAACCATCTTCGACTTGCGCAACATCCTCGAGACGCACCGGGTGATTGGCCGAACCACCCACCACCAGGGCGCGCAACTGTTCCAACTTGAGAGCTTCGCCCATCACCCGGACATTGAGCTCGCGTCCGCGGAAACCCGCGTCTTCCAAATAGCCGGCAGGCATTTCCAGGTGTTGACGATTGAGCGCTGCCGCCACCTCGGTGACGGTGACCCCCTGCTCGATCAACTTGGAATTGTCAAACCACAGGCGCACCGCGCGATCCACCGCGCCGCCCAGCAGAATATCACCAACGCCCGGGGTACGCAGCAGACGATCGCGAACATTCCGCGCCGTATCCATGAGCTGGCGTTTGGGCACGTTGCCGCCGAGACCCGCCCATAGAATGGGGAAGTCATCGGGGTTCATCTTGGTGACCACCGGTGGATCGATATCCTTGGGCAGTTTGCGGGTGATCTGTCCGAGTTTGGACTGCACGTCCTGCATCGCGCCATCAATACTGCGCGAGATGTCGAATTCTACCGAGACGCTGCCCGAGCCCGTGCGCGCAGTCGAGGTGATGGCGGTAACTCCTTCAATCGACGACAAGGTATTTTCGACGTCTTCAAGGATATCGCTTTCAACCGCTTCGGCAGAGGCGCCCTCCCACGTCACAGCAACGTTGACCAGCGGAAAGTCGACGTCAGGGAATTGGCTGATACCGATGCGCCGCAAGGAGACGATACCGATGAGCACCACGCCGATCATCAGCACCCACGCCATGACCGGCTTGCGGATGCAGGCGTCGGTCAGATTCATTTTGCAGAGGCCTCTGGCTTGATTACCACGACGCGCATGCCGCCTTGCAAGCCGTCCGCTGCGCGCACCGCAAGGCGGTCGCCCACCTGCAAGCCGGCACTAACGATCAGCGAACCGTTTTCAGTTTGACCATCGAGGCTGACAATCCGTTCTTTGAGCACGTCGCCTTCAACCACATAGGCCAAGGTTCCACGTTCGCTGGCGCGCAGGGCCAAGCTCGGGACACTGATCACGCTGCGCATCGGTAAGATCGCTACGACTTCGGAAAATGTTCCCGGACGCACCGTGTGCGGTCCATCGCTGGCCAAACGCGCCACGATAGGCACCAGTCGGGTACCGGCATCAACCGCATCGGCGATGAGTTGGATGGTGGCGTTGAGCGCGGTGGCCACACCACGCGGAGTTGCGTTCACCACCATGCCGACTTGCAAGCGCTGGGCATCGGCCACCGACACGCTGAAGTGCAGCTGCAATGGGTCGCGCTGAATCACCGTCACCAGGGGTGCACCCACTGACAGATAGGCGCCAGTGCGCGCTTCACGCCGCTGGATGACGCCGGCGATGGGGGCAGTGACGGTGGCATCCTTGAGATCCAACGCCGCGCGTTCGACGGCGGTCTTGGCTACTGCCAGATCAGCGTCGCTCTGGATCAAGCGCAAGCGTGCTTGCTGCACTTCTTCTTGCGGTATGCGGTCGACCTTGGCCAACTCGTCGCGACGGGCGGCCGCAGCACGAGCGTCCTCACGCACCGCTTCGGCTCGCGACAGTTGCGCTTGCACTGTGGCCAAGGTGATGCGATAGCGCTCAGCCTCAATGGTGGCGATGACATCACCTACGGCCACGTGATCGCCTTCGACCACGTTCAGGCGATCGAGTGAGCCGGCTACGCGCGCGGTGATCTGAATGGTCTCGAAGGCCTCGATCGTCCCCGGCGCATGGAGCGCTTGAGCGAGGTCACGCTGAGTGACCACCAGGACTTCGACAGGGAAGGGCTGCTCACCTTTGGGTTTGCCGGCAGCCGCCTCAACCGCTGACTTGCCACATGTCGCCATTAAAAGACATCCGACAGCTAGCAACGCCCATGTCGCGTTCAACCTCATGGGGCTTTGGTCGGCTCAGCATCCGTCAATGGCCAACCACCCAGGGCCTGGCGCAAGCCCAGGCGGAAGGCCAGCACATCGATTTTTCGTTTGGTCAAATCGGCATCGGCGGCAGCGCTGCGATATTGTGCATCGGCGAGTTCGGTAGCTGTGCCAGTGCCCGCACGATAACGTGCGAAGGCATCGGCTGCATCAGCAGCCGCACTGCGGCTGCGGGCTTCAGCCGTGGCCACGCCGGCAACGGCGGTGGCGATCTGCACCAAGGCAGTGCGCACTTCACGTTCGGCACCCAGTTCGATCACGCGCACGTTTTCACGCCGCTCCCGACCAAGAGCTTCGACTTCGTCGACCCGTCCGCCACGCAGACCACCATCGTACAACGACCACGTGGCGGTTAGGCCAGCCGTCCAATGGGTGTCGCCGTACGCGGCATTGTAGGCACTGCCGGCATCTTGATCAGCGACTCCGGCACGAGCGCCAATCACGGGCAAATTACCGCGACGGATGACGTCTGCATCATGGACGTTGGCTTCGACGGAAAAATGCGCTGCCGCCAGGTCATCACGCTGACGACGCGCAATCAACAGCAAATCAGCCGGCTTTTGATCTTCAGGAGCAGTGACCACCGGCTCGGCCAAGACGCCTGGCTCACGGCCACCCATGGCCTCTTGCAAGGCCAGGCGACCCAGCTCGATGGCCTGCACGGCTTGGCTGAGCGACAGATTACTGTCAGCGACTTCGACTTCGGCGCGGGTCACATCGCTGGCGATGGCCAAGCCTGCTTTCAAGCGTGCGCGCGCCTCCTCAAGCAATTGATTGGCGACTTTCAGGCGACGTCCGGCCACCACCTTGAGACGCTCAGCGGTGATCACCGTCAGATAGGAACTGGCGACACTGAAAGACGAGGCTCGCCGCAAATTACGGCTGGCGTGCTCCTGGCTGGCGAACTGGCTTTTTGCCGACTTCATGGCCGGGAAGGCGGTGGCGTCGAACAGACGGATGGCCACGTCGGCCTGGCCGCTGAGGATCTCGGTTGAATGTCCGGCGTAGGGATGGCGGTTGGCCCACTGCGAACCATACGCGCCCTCCATGGTTACCGTCGGCAGCAGCAACGCACGAGCTTGCGTCTGCAAGGCACGTACCCGTTCAAGCCGGGCTTTGGCAATGGCCGGCGACGTAGCATTGGTGGCAGCTTCGACCAAGGCTTGATCCAATAACAACGTCGGTGCCGGATCGGCAGCAACGGACGCGGCTGATGGCACGACCACTGGTACCACATCCACTGGTGGTGCATCCACTGGTGGTGCGATCATCTGCTCTGCTGGTGCAGTGGGTGGAAGTACTGGCGGCGCGATAACGTCTTCCGCAGACAGACTTCCAGCAACGGCGAGCAGGAGTGACGAGCAACAGAGTGACAGCTTCATGGCAAGAACGATCAGAAGACATCGCACAGAACCAAGGACTTTTCTGTCTCGCCGATGTTATAAACTGCCTGCTCAGCGTGCCCTTAGAACTGGGTACGCATGGTTTCTTTATATGCTTCAACTAGCTTGTTGCGAACTTCAACTGCAAGCTTGAGCGACAGCTGAGCTTCGTTTTGCGCCAGCATGACTCGATGCAAATTGTCAGTTTCACCACGCTCAACGGCCCCGATCGCCGAATCGTATTCATGCTGCGTAGTGTCCACTTGTTTGACAAAATCATTCAGCACATCCTGAAATGATTTACCATCGGCCGTCGTCGTTGGCGCAGCCGGTGTCGCCTGGCTAGGAGCCTGGGCGGCATAGATGCTGCGTAGGGGATCGAGAGGAAGGCTCATGGATGGGCCATAGGAAAAAGCGTGGAAAGCTGGTAAAGTGTGGAAAGCTGGTAAAGCGTGGAAAGCCAGGCGTGGCGTCGGCACCTGATGATCAAGCTAACCACATGATCGGCAAAAAAAAGATGTACCTGAGCGAAATTCATGAGCCGTACTGCTTAACTGTCCTGCCCAAGGCGCAGGGCGGTTTCGTGCATTTTCATAAGGCCGCGCGCGGCATTGGCGTTGGCATCGTATGATTTGCTGGCAGTCAATAAATCGGTGAGCTCGAGAATCGGGCTGATCTCCGGCGTGGTGACCATGCCCTGCGCATTCGCGTGTGGGTGCGTTGGATCGTAGTGCATCTCGTATTTAGGGCTAGCGACGACGCTGGCATCAACCTGGCCATTTGGTTGCTGCTGCGCATCGAGGGCTGCCTGAAACAGCACTCGCTGGCGCTGGTATGGCTTACCGTCCGCTAAGGGGCGCGTATCATTGGCGTGGGCCAAGTTTTCAGTGGCAATGGTCATACGCAGGCGTTCGGCGCTCATTGCCGAACCGGCCGCATTTACACCACCAAATAAGCCACGTAACGATAAAGGATCCGGCATCATCAGCCTCCTGGCGCGCTGGACATGGCGATGGTCAGCATTTTCTTGCGACCCTGGGCCAAGCCAACGTAGAGATTGTAGAGCGTGTTATTCTGCGCCTGATCGAGCACTTCGCTGTCGACGGCGACGTTGTTTCCATCCGCCTGCTCGCTGGTGCTGTTAGGCGTATAGATCTCGGGGTCAACGTCAGCTGCCGACTGGCCCGTGGCCAAGGCATCTCGAAAGGCACCTTCAAAGGCGACAGCCTGCGCTTTATATCCGGGCGTATTCTGATTGGCGATATTCGCAGCATGCACTTTTCCGCGTAACGCGGATACATCCATGAGCTTCGCCAAGAGATCGGAATGTACGTCACCAAGCATGCGGCCCCCTTCTATGACCGAAGTTAACGCACAAGTCGTTCCATTTATACGGCAGCTCAGACGATCATGCCATGAGTTTAGAAAGCGTCCCCACGGTTACCCTCGCGACAAAACAAAGTCATCGCTGCCTTAGTGGGCATGCATGGATTTTCCGCAGCGAACTTAATGGCTTGGACGAGCTGGAAAATGGCTCTGAAGTACGTCTTGAAGATCATCGTAAAAGATTTATTGGCAGAGGCTTCTATTCGGCTAAAAGCCAGATCTCGGTACGCCTTGCCAGCCGCCTTGACGAGCCGCTCGATACAGCTTTTATACGCCGTCGACTGGTTGCGGCGATTGCCGCCCGGGCCGCCAAGCCCGCCCGCCGACTGGTCTCGAGTGAAGCCGATCTGCTCCCCGGACTGATCGTCGACCAGTACGACAACCGGCTGGTGGTGCAAACAACCACTGCCGGCATGGATCAACGTCAGGACATCTGTGTGGCGATTCTCGACGAGCTGTTGCATCCGGCGCAGATCATCGAACGCAACGACTTGGCGGTGCGCGACCTTGAAGGGCTGGCACAACGAGCAGGGGTGATCCGTGGTCCGGCAGCAACCACCCTCACCGTGCGCATCGGTCGCCTCGAAACCACCCTCGACCTGCTCGACCCGCACAAAACCGGTACCTATCTTGACCAGCAGCAGGCGCACGAGGACTTCGCACGGTGGGTCAAACCCGGCGAACGGATCCTTGATATGTGCTGTCACTTGGGTGGCTTCGCTCTTCATGGCCTGCTCGCCGGTGCCGGCGCCGCCGTGGCCGTCGATCAATCGGCCGCCTCGATCGCCGGCTGTACGGCTACGGCCATTGGTGCCGGCGTCGCTGGGCAGCTGACTGCCGTCTGCGCCGATGCCTTTGCCTGGCTGAAAGAAGCCGACGAGCGCCGCGAACAGTTCGATGTGGTCGTGCTCGACCCGCCCTCGTTCACCCGCAACCGCGCCGGCGTGGCCGACGCCTTGCGTGGTTATCACGACCTGCACCTGCGCGGTTTACGCCGCCTGCGTCCAGGTGGACGGCTGCTGACCTTCTCGTGTTCGCATCATATCAGCCGCGATGATTTCCTCGCCAACGTCGTCGCCGCTGCCGCTGATGCCAAACGCACCCTCCGCCTCGACGCCGTTCTCGGTGCCAGCCCCGATCACCCGGTGCTGCCCGCCGTACCTGAAACGGAATACCTCAAAGGCTTTGTGCTGACGGTGCTCGACAGCTGAGCTGCGATCACCGAGTGCGATAATTGCCAACCGCAGCAAAGCACATACGTGCGTACCACACCTGAAGCATGAATGCCTAGGGTGCTGGAACCGGCACTGGCACTGAAGCCACTACCCACGTCTCAGAACTGATATGCCAGGTCATGATCGACGTCACCGGGGCGGTGAATGCCGCCGCGAGTTCGGGATTGGTCAGAAGCAGACGACCGGGAACCGCACTCAGCCATCCGCTTGCGTCTTCGGCCGTATTAAAAAAGGTCAGGCTGCGGCCACCGAGATGGCAGAGCCATGCCGGACGTTTTGGAGCTTCGCGTCCAGGTTCAAAAAAACCGATGGTGCCAGTTGGCGGCACGCGCTCAGCCAGCCACTGCGCTGCCGGACGGTAGGTGCGTATGGTGTCGACGGGGGGCAGCACCACCCACATGATCGCTGACCAAGCTACCATCATCGTTGCCGCTAAACCATACCATGCAGATAAGCGCGTACTCACTGAATCAGCAAGCATCGAGCGTTGTAGACTCCAGGCACCGCCAGCCGCTAAAATTATTCCCAGCACAAACGCCGACGGACGCAAAGCGGCTAACAGTTCTGGCGATGCTTGATGAGGCATCGGCAGCCAGGTCCACGTACACCCCGCCACCAACAAGGCCGTTCCGGTGAGCGCCACCACGCCATTGGCCAGACGCACGCTCCAGGTCTGTACTACGTTTTCCCAGCTCAAATCTGCACGTACTAGCCAGTCAGCGACCAGAAGAGCAAGAGCCGGATAAATCGGCAATAAGTAGACATTACGCTTGGTCGAGGCACAGGTGAAGAACAGCATCGGCACCACCGCCCATACCGCCAGCAAGCGCCACCCACGGTCGGCCCGACGGGTGCGGAAGCCCTGCACCAAGGCCCCCACTATAAGCACGACCCACGGAGCGAAATCCCCAGCCAGGCGCGTAAAATAATATAGAACACCCTTGCCACCATGGCCGCGGTTCGACGAGCTGAAGCGATCGAAGTTCTGCAGGTACAGCTCGTTCGCCACCGTCTCAAAGCCTAAGCGCTGAATCAGAAACAGATACCAGGGCAAAGCCACCGCCAGCGCCACCAGGGCCAATGGAGCCAGGGACACGAAGCGTCGCCATTCGCGATTCCACACATGCCAACACGTGAGGATCAATCCCGGCAGCAACATCCCCAGCGGACCCTTACCCAGCATCGCTGCGCCGAAACAGACGAAGGCGCCGATACGCCAGGCCCAACTGGCGGCGCCGCTGCGGGCATCGCCGATCACGTACCAGGCGAGACCCATGGCCTGCAATCCGGCATAGCCGATGTCGGCCTGGATGCTGGTGATCTGGAACCACATCAAGGGCGTCGCCAGCAGGACCACTGCGGCGAGAATCGCCGCACGGTCATTGATCAATCGCCGCCCGATGAGCCAGGTGGCGATGAGCATGAATCCCGCGAACAACACCGACGGCAAGCGTGAAGCAAACGGCGTAATGCCATCGATCAAGCCGCACACCCGCGCGCCCCAATAGGCCAAGGGCGGATAGTCCAGCCATGCCACACCGTTGTGCGTGGGCACCACCCAATCCGCGCGCCGCGCCATCTCGATCGCTGGCAGGACCACGTCGGGCTCATCCGGATACCACCAATCGTGCAGGCCAAGTGCCGGCACGAAACACACCACCAATGCCACCAGGATGCCAATGAGTGCTAATCCCGGACGTTTCACCGAATTATTCAGGTCGTGCATGGCCTCGCCAGGTAAGATCCAGATTGAGGTAGTAATTCCATACCGTGCCAACGGCGATGCCAGCTGCCATCGCCAGGCTCAACATCAACGTCCGCTTATCGTGAAGATACCAGGTCACCGATTGATTGATCAGGGCACCCGTACCAGAAATGGCCAGAAACAGCGTCACCCCTCGCACCATATCAGTGAACGTACGGTGCGCTCGGTCGTGAAAGGTCCAGTTATTGTTGCACAGATAATTCGACAATGCCGCCGATGCGATGGCCAAGCCGGTACCGGCTTCCTCACCCACCACGTGTCGCCAGAGAAAGAAAAAAGCGAGGTACTGCACTGCCACGCCACTGAGTCCAACCAAGGCGTATTTCAAAAAGCGCGCGCTAATTAAGCGCCGGGTGGACAATTCAGCTAACGATAAGGCAAAGTCCCAGATGACCTGGCCCGACAATTTACTGACCCCAGCCGCTCGCGGCGCGAAGATATAGGGTACCTCGCCGACGCGCGCCGGACGCAAGACATGCAACAGCTCCATAAAGATCTTATAGCCACGTGGGTTCAAACGCGGCGCGATGGTCAGAAAAGCGTTGCGGCGGATAGCAAAAAAACCACTCATCGGGTCACTCGCTCGGATACCCAACACCACACGACAGGCCACCGTCGCCAGCTTGGACAAGGCCAAGCGACGGCGTGACCATTGGCCGATACCGCCGCCGCTCGCGTAGCGGGTTCCGCTAGCGATATCGGTATGATCGAGAGCAGCTAGCAGATTCGGGATCTTGGACGCGTCGTGCTGCATGTCGGCGTCCATGACCAGTAACCGTTCGCCGACGCCTAAACTCAAACCATCGATGATTGCCGACGACAATCCACGCCGATCAACTCGGCGATAGCAGCGGATGCGTACATCGATGGCGCCCATTTCCTGGGCGAGTTCCCAGGTGCGGTCTGGCGAATCATCGTCTACGACAATAATTTCCCAATCCTCACGCCCGGTAAGGGCCTCACGCACAGCGGCGATGGCTCGCGGCAGACTCTCACGTTCGTTGTAGGTGGGTAGAACGATAGACGCATACATGAATTATCACAATTACTGTCGAAAGGGATTCTGAAAGCTTCTTCTGATGTTACTTAGATGGCAATACCGGGCCGTGGACCAGACGCCACCATGCGAGTGCGGTATAGCCATCGTAAAGACGTTTATTCATCATCGATTCTTCATTACTGACGCCACTCATGATTGCCGAATTGCCGGCCGAGAAATCAATCCATTGGCGTGGCGTCACCACCGCTTTATTGCCGATACTCCAATCCGCCTCAGGGCCGAAAAGGTTATGTCCCCACGCATGGTAAGTAAAACCTGCCGGGGCCGCCAGCTCAACCAGAGTGGGGAACAAGTCGAGATGGCTGCCGACCATGCGTGGTGAACACGTCTGACCGGCAAGCACCGTCGGCCCATACAGCACGCAAGGCACCGCGGTCCGTTCAGCTGGATCCGGTGCTCCGGTCAGAAAGCGTCGGCCATAGTGATCGCCGATAAGAGTCACCAGCAAGTTCGGTAAACGTGGCTCGATCGCGCGCACAAAATTCCCCGCGCAATGATCGGCATACCACAGATGGCCTAACACGCGGATGGCTTCCGCCTCGGTAATGCCGCTCTTGGCCACCAGGGCTTTGCCATCAAAGGGCGTGGTGCTGAGATCGACTTCAAATGGCGGGTGATTGCTCGTGGTTAAAATGACGGAGAAAGTCGGCCTGATATCATCAAGCGTGCGCGCAACGAAGGAACACAGGTCGGCATCATCAACCCCCCACGAGTTCCGGCGCCTGGTCACGATCACCTCCCGTTCGCCATATATTTCTTCAAAACCCTGATCGAGGGCAAAGTTTCCGTATTTTTTGGAAGACAAGAAGCCGCCATAGAAAAAGCGTGTACGATATCCCAAACGACGAAATGTCGGTGCCATGCTGGATGGAAATGGGGCGCGCGTCGTCGATGTTAAGGTCTGCGCAATGCTGCAATCGGGGATGCCGGTAAACAACGGGCCAAGGGAATAGATCGTCCCCGCGCCTGCTGACAGGAAGCGCTGCACCGACGTACCACGTTCACTCAAGTCGGCCAGTTCCGGCATGAGATCCAAATGGCGATAAGGCTCCATCAGCGGCCAGCCAGACTGGCTTTCCATGATCATGATGATGATGTGCCGCGGTGCGGTGCCGATCGGACCGTTGGCGACTCGCTGACAGGCATGATCAATCGACCGGTCGTCGGTTACGGTTCCCAGCACCGCACGGCAGGCGGCCGTGAGATCAACCGCCGCATATGCGTGACCGCCGTCACGTTCGGCTGCGCGATTCTCCAAATGCTCACGCGTAGCCGTACGCAATGCATGCCACAGCGAGGGCGTCAGTCGATTCAAGGTCCGATCGGTGGTCACTGTCGCGGTGCCGCTTTGCAAAGGACGGTAACCGATGCTGCCACGCACGGCGATGACCACCAACACCACCATGAGCACAATCGCACCCCACTGGCGCGACGGACGCACGGACAACCAAAAGGCGATAAAATTCCCTTCATGCCGTACCACCCAGCGTGTGCTCATCCACGCGGCATAGCCCAACACCAAGCAACCGAAGCCCGTCCACACCACAGGATAGGTAACCCACACCGTCGCTGCCAGCGCCGACAGATCTTCTTGCAGTGGCTCGAAGAGATGAGAATCGAACTGGGCACCGAACTCTTTGAAATACAGCCAGTCGCCGATGAACAAGACGAGCGTTCCCCACGCCATTGCTACCCAGGTGATGATGCGCAGCCGTTGACGAAACCGGCTCCAGAAACCCAGTGCGGGCTGCCAATAGCTGCTGAGTAAACTCGCCAGCACGCAAGGGATGATCGCCACCATCGCCATCTGCAGGTCAAAACGTGTCCCTTGCAGCAAAGCGTGAGCAAGGTCACGGCCTGTAGCGCTATCGCCGACGTAGGTGTGCAACAACCCATGCAGGCCCAGGCGCACGCTGAGCAAGAGGAGCAAAAGCCGCCCCGCCACCCACAGGTCGGCGCTCAGCGAGGCGGCGAGACGCACGGCCACCGAAGTAGACCTTGGAAATTCCTCGAAATTCATGTCGCGACCAAGCATTACCCAAGGCTCAGACAGCCAAGCGCTGAACCACTGTGATCCACCAACGAGCAATCACTTCGTTGCTGGCGTCGTCGGCAACACACTTGCTGGTGTGGTACCAATCACGATCACCGCCTTGCCATTGAGCAGAAAACGTTTGGCGAGTAGAGATAATTCTGCGGCCGTAACGGCGGCAAAATCTTCTTGGATAGTATGTGCCCATTGCATGCGAAAGGGTTGGGTCGCCAATCGCGACAGAACCGCATTCAGCCACCAATCATTGCGCTGCAAACGCGCAGCGAGGCCTTTGATCAATGGTGCCTTCACCTGATCGAGCAGCTGCTCATCGATACCCGTGGCCGCCAATTCATCGGCCAACGCCAAGGCCGCCTTAAGCACCGAGGGCACCTGCTCTGGCGATACCCCGACACTGGCCTGCAACCAGCCATTGCCGCGATAGACCTCGCCTGGGACATACCATGCACCCGGACTGTAGGCAGCGCCCAGTTCTTCGCGGATCTTGGTGCGCAAGCGTTCGTTAAAACATTGGGCGAGCAGATTCAGCCGCCGGGTCTGGCTGATGTCGTAAATGTCATCGCCTGGCCAGGCAATGCGTACGAGAGCTTTCGGTACCGAAGCGCCAATGGTCACCTGGTGTTTGCCAGCGCCGATCAACGGTGATACCAAAAGATGCTTGCGTTGCTGCACACCATCGCTGGCCTTGGCGGTGAACGCACTGCGGTTGGCCATCGCGAAGACGATATCAGGATAGCCTTTGGCCTGTGCCAGATCGCCCACCACGCTCACCGTCAACGGCGCAGAACGCAGCACCGGCGCCAGCCATGCCCGCGCCTGGGCAAAGGTGACGGCCTGGGCCTCGGCGGGGGTCGCTGCCCGCCGAGCCGGATCATTTCCCACCAGCAATGCCTGCAAGGTACGCTCGGTCATTGCATCGACATCCAGGGCGA
>JAYVTR010000010.1:0-11195 GCA_043788625.1 Planctomycetota bacterium | reverse complement strand
TGCCGAACACCAGATGACCCGTCTCGGCCGCCGACAAGGCGGTTTCAACCGTCTCTCCATCACGCATCTCGCCTAACAGCATGACGTCTGGATCCTCTCGCATGGCCGAGCGCAAAGCATCATCGAAGCTGGCTACATCTTGGCCGATCTCGCGTTGATTGACGATGGCCTTGTCATCGGTGTAGACGAACTCGATAGGGTCTTCGATGGTGAGGATGTGACAGCGGCGGCGACTATTGATGTCATTCAAAACCGAAGCGATGGTGGTGCTTTTACCAGAACCGGTGACCCCGCCGAGCAGCACCAGACCCTGCTCGAAACTTGCCAAGCGTTCGATCTGCGGTGGCAGGCCGAGGTCGGCATAGGTGGGAATGGTCGGCTTGTTGCGCCGGGCGCACATCGCCAGGCTGCCCATCTGCTTGAACAGATTGCAGCGAAAGCGCCCAATGCCCGGCACCGGCACGGCGAAATCGGCGTAGCCGCGTTCTTCCAGGTCGCGTTGCTGCTTGGCATTCAACAGCGGCAGCAGCATCTCTTGGAGCAAGGCGTCAGTAAGGATCTCGCCCTTGAGGCGCACCAATTCACCACTGATGCGGAAAATCGGCGGCTGACCAGCTTTCAGGTGCAGATCGCTGGCATTGTGCTTGGCCATGCCCTGGAAAAGTTCATTTATCTGCATGCGCTTCGTTCGATTTCTTGGGCAGGTGGCAGGTAACAGGCGGTAGGTAAAAGTTAGCCGAGACCATATTGGCGGAGCTTGGCATACAGGGTCGAACGATCAATTTCGAGGACCTCGGCGGCGGCTTTTTTATTACCACCGCAATGTTCCAGCACGCGCAGAATATGAAAACGTTCGACCGCGGCCAAGCTGGTGATCGGCAAGGCACTGGCGCGCAGGCCCGGCGCAACTTCCGGCCGAGGATCGCGGACGGCTTCCGGTAGGTCGGAGAGATGGATAACCTGATCAGTCGCCACCACGCAAGCGCGCTCCAAGGCCATTTTGAGCTGACCGACATTTCCTGGCCATGGCGCCCGCAGCAGAGCGGTACGCGCCTCGGGAGCGATACGTTTGAGCGGATGATCTAGGCGGGCAGCGTTGGCGGCCAAAAAATGCTCGACCAACTCGTCAAGGTCCCCCGCGCGATCAACTAGCGGCGGCAAGACAAAGGTAAACGCCGATAAGCGGGCAACCAGATCGGCGCGGATGCGTCCCACTGAGCTTTCACCGCGCAGATCGCGAGTATTGGTAGCGATCACGCGTACCTGCACTTGACGAGGATTGCTGTCGCCGAGGCGCACCAGTTCGCCGTGATCGAGCAAGCGGATCACCTGCGCTTGAGCCGAAGGCGGCAGATCGCCAATCTCTTCGATCAACAAGGTACCTTGATCAGCAAGTTCGATGAGCCCCGGCCGACCATCCTCGCCCACCGAGCCAACCAGCGCCAGCTCCAGCTTATCCGGGTCGATGCCGACACACGACAGCACTTGCAGCGGCTTGTTCGCGCGTGCGCTGCGCTGATGGACGATACGTGCCAGCAGATCCTTGCCGGTGCCGGCTTCGCCGATGATCAGGCAGGCCTGATCGCTGGTGGCGACTTTGCCGGCCAGAGTCTCGCAGGCGGCAACGCTGGCGCCGATCAGGTGCAAGGGCCTGATCGTCGGCACTGCCTGCAGCCGTGAAATCTCTGCCGACATACGCGCTACATTGGTCAGATTGGCTAAACAAACCGCCAGCTGGTTGGCCACTGCATTGAGGAATTCGAGATCAGCACGCGTAAACGGCGTGGTGCCTTTGACGCGATCGACGTAGAGCAAGGCGTTGACCTCGTCTCCGATGCGCAACGGCGCCGCCATCGCGCTGCGGACGCCGGCCTGCAGCATTGATTGCGAGGGGTTCAAATCCCCCAGCAGGGTGCACAACAGCGGCTCGTGATGTCGGCGTACCGCCGTCAGCAAGGTGCGTGCAAACGGCACCGAGCCATAGCGCGCGCGCAAACGGCGCTCATGCGGCGGCCACAATTCCCAGCCGGTGGTCGAGGTCGCCGCCGCCGCCGGCAAGAAAACCGCACAGCGATCGCCATCAAGGATTTCGGCGGCGGCGTCATCAAGCAACGAGAACAGCCCATCACGCGAATTCGCGGCGCGCGATTTCTCGACCAGTTGATGCAGCAGCACCAAGTAGGAATTATGCCGCGCCAACTGAGTGGAGGTGCCGCCCAGCTGACGACGGAACAGATCCGTGTCCACTTCTTGAGTACTGGCAGGGGCAAGGCCTTCGAGATGGGCTGGATCCAACCATTCGGAAGCACCCCCTTCGACGTGCGTCTGCTCGGGTTCGTCGCCCAGCTCAAAGCGCAAGTAGGTGCGACCGATGCGGAACACCGCGCCGTCGGCTAATTCCAAACGATCGACGCGCCCGGCGTCGGTCCATGTGCCGTTGGAGCTGCCCAGGTCGCACAGGTACCAGATACCGCTATCGCGGGTGATGTGCGCATGGTTGCGCGAGGTCTTGGGATCCTCCACCACTAAGTCATTGTCTGCTTCGCGACCAAGGGTCAGTTTTCCGCCACAGATCGGTTTCAGGATTCCGGCACCGCTTCCTTCAATGATACGCAGCTGGGGCATGATGAGTTTGTCCATCACAACCGCCTGTTTGACAAGCGGCCTTGTGCGCTTTGGCCCTCAGGCGACTCTCGTACCCCTGTTATGTAGTCGTTAATTGGATGCCCTCGCCACCCGCAGCAATACCGTGGTCAGCGACCACGGCGTCAGGCGCACCTCGACCTGCCCGGCGCACAGCGGCAGATCACCATCCGCCTCTTCCAAGATATTTCCGCGCTGGGCGGCGACGATGCTGGCGGCACAACGCAGGTGCACCGTCTTGGTGGCACCGTGCACCTCCATCAACCGCACCACCAACAGGTCCTCATCGGCTGCCCGCTTGATGGCGGTGATGATGACGCCCGGCTGATCGATTTCGACCAACGAGGCAACCGTTTGCACCGACGTTGAAGCATGAGCTCCCAGTGCCAGCCGCAGCGGGGCATTGAGGTCATGCGCCTCTTGGGTGACGCGGCCAGACGCATGGTCACCGGCATGGGGGTAAAGGGCATAGGTGAATGCCTGCGTGCCACGATCACATTCAGGATCAGGATATGACGGCGAGCGCAGCAACGCCAGGTCCAGAACATCGCCATCGAGACGATGACCATACTTGCCGTTATTGAGCAGGGCCACGCCGTAATCGTGCTCGGACAGATCAACCCAGGCGTGGACCGGCACTTCGAAACGACCCGCATCCCAACTGGTGTTTGCATGCGTCGGACGGGCGATCGAGCCGATCGCCACTTCGCAGCGCGCCGCTTCGGCATGCACTGCCACTGGAAAGCGTACGCGCAGCATGCGCCCGCGTTCCTGCCATTCGATGCGGGTACGGAATTCAAGCCGCCGTGAGCCGGCAGTGAGGACGATGTCCTGGACGATGGTCGATTCGCCCAGGCGCAAATGGCGCGTCAGCCGCGCCTCGGGGCCGTCGATGACGGCATCGATGGCTGTCTGCTGTGGCTGCCAGGTGCGCCGCTCGCGGTAGTCGGCGGGAAAATCCCAGGCATCACCTGGATCTTCAAAGGCGATCAGTTGATTGCCGGCAGCCGACAACACTTCCCGACCGTTCTCTACATCGAACACACTGATCAGTTCGCCGGCGACATCGAAGCGGGCGCGCAGCAACCCGTTGTCGAGGAGCTGCGTGGTTGCCACCAGGCCGGTCGGCGCCGTTGTTGCAGACAAACACACAGCGCCGCAGGACGGCACCACCACGTGATGCCAGCCTTGCGTACCACACATCCAGCCGTGACGCGGCCATGATTGGTCATTCACCGCCCAGGTGCCCAAGGGCAGAGCTTGGGCGTCGGCGCTGGCCGTCAGCGTCGTCAACTGGGCAAGCATCTCGCGACTGCGCGCCTCGGCCTCGACATAGACGCGGCCGATCGATGAGCCAGGCAGGATATCGTGGAATTGATGCAGCAAGACATCCTGCCAAATGGCGTCCAACGCCGCCGCTGGCCACGCCGCTCCGGCCATCAGCCAAGCACGGCTGGCGGACAGCTCGGCCCGGCGCAATGCCCATTCAAGGTTGCGGTTGAACATCTTCATGCGCGCCTGCGAGGTGAAGGTCCCTTGGTGGCATTCCAGGTAGAGTTCCCCGCTCCACGCTGACAAGCGTTCTTGGTGGATAGCGATGCGCTCGAAAAAGCGTTCACTGGTTTCCTGCTCGACGGTGGGCAGGCCGGCCAGATCCCGACTGCGCTGCAGGCGTTCGAGGTGCTCTTCACCGGGTCCGCCGCCGCCATCGCCAATGCCGAAGACCAGGAGAGCCCGATCAGAATTGGCGACATCGAGAAAGCGCGTCTCGGCCGCCACCAGCGATCCCGGCAAGGCCGAACTGTTGTACGTCCCTTCAGGTGGCATATGCGCCAGCACCTCACTGCCGTCCGGCGAGCGCCAGCGGAAGGTATGATGCGGGAAGCGATTGACCTTGTTCCATGACAGCTTGATGGTCATGAAGCGATCGATGCCCGCTTGACGAAGGATCTGCGGCAAGGCCGCCGAATAACCGAACACATCCGGCAGCCAGCAGGTGCGCACGCGGCGACCAAACCACGCCTGCCAGGCACGCTGACCGTATAGCAACTGGCGCACCAGGGACTCGGCCGACACGAGGTTCGTATCGGATTCGACCCACATGCCGCCTTGGCATTCGATGCGTCCGGCCGCCACCGCCTGCTGCACCTGCGCGAAGAGAGCCGGATGGTCTTCCTTGATCCAGGCCAGCTGCTGCGGCTGACTGATGCCGAACACATAATCAGGGTAACGCTGCAGATTGCGCAGCACCGTCGCAAAAGTGCGCGCCGCCTTGCGCCGGCTCTCGCGCACTGGCCACAGCCAGCCGAGGTCGAGATGCGCGTGGCCCACTGCCGAGATGCGCAGACTGCGCTCGCCGCCGCGCTCAGCCAGCAGCGGAGCCAACAGTTCGCGAGCCGCAGTGACCGCGGCGTCGCTGCCATCCCATCTGCGTTGGCACTCGTTCAGAATAGCCGTTAGGCGCGCCCGACGGGGATTGTTTTCAGGCAGGGCATGGGCGAGGTGGGCGAGGGTTTCGATATCATAAGCCAGAGCCTGCACCTCGTAGCGCAAAATGGCGATGCGTGCTTCGGCGATGCGGCCTTCGCCTTGCAGCTTGCCGAACAGATCATTGGCGCCGCCATCCGCCCACACGCAGATCTGCGGCCCGGTGATGCCGAGATCAGTCAACGGCAGCACCGTCTTGCCGGGCAGTCCGTGAGCACGAGAGAATACCGACGATTGGTTGGTCAAGCCACGCACCGGCACGCCTTGGTCATCGACGACCAACAGCTCGCCGTTCACATCGATGAGCAGCACCACTTGCCGCGCATCGACTCCGGCGGCGAGGGTGCCGGTGAACCGGAACCAGGCGCAGTCGAACAATGAGCCCCATCGTTCACCGACTCGCAACGGCACATGCTGGCCGGTGGTGCGCGCCGCGAACGGCAGCGGTTCCATGCTGGTCCAGGCTTCTATGGCCAAATCAGCGAGGATGACAAAGCGCTCCGTCAACAACTGTTGGACAAATGCCAAATGATCGTGGGAAGTGTAGTCGCGGGGGTTAGGCATGCGCTCATCCTAAAGTGGTGGCGAGGCGAAATCTTCGCTGCTGTTGCTCACTATCTTACACTACAATGATAGGCGCATGGTGGACGTGCTGCGTTGGGATCGCTGTGATGCGCATATGCCGTGGGTACGCGTGTCGCGCCATTGCCTTGAGCGGCGCGGACCGGCCATCGCCCACCGCCATGACTTTGCCGAGTGGTGCTGGGTCGAAGCCGGGACGGTGCAACACCGGTGCGGCGACCACACCGAACACCTGCGCCCCGGTGAGGTCCGTTTTCTGCGTCCGGGCGTTGCCCATGAGGTATGGGCAACGGCGGCCGACGGCGTACTGGTGACCGTCTCGCTGCCCGGCCCGCTGTTTGCCGAACTCGAAAGCCGCTATCGCCTGCACCCGGCGTGGCCGTGGCCGGCCAGTGGGGATGGTGTGGAAACGAGTGGCATGGGCGCTTTGCGGCTGACGGCCAGCCAGCTGCGTGCTTTCGATGCCTTGGTAACCGGTATTGCCCACGATGGCCAAGAGCTCTGCGACGCGGAATGGATGATCGCCGGAATGCTGCGCGCACTGCGTGGCGGTCACAGCCACGGTGCCACCCCGCCGTGGCTGGAAGCCGCTGTTCAACGCATGTCTTCGCAACGGCGCATGGCCAGAGGTCTGGCTGAACTCATCCATCTGTGCGGGCGCAGCGCTCCGCACGTCAGCCGAGCTGTGCGCCAGGCATATGGCTGTACCGCCACCGATCTGGTGCACCGTTTACGCTGTCAATACGCAGCTCGCGAGCTGCGCTTAGGCACCCGTCCAATCGTCGACATCGCTGCTGACAGCGGTTACGTCAACTTGGGGCATTTCTACCGCCGCTTTGGGGTAGTTTTCGGTTGCGCCCCACGGGCTTACCGCCAAGCAGCCTTGGGCTAAATTCATATTCTTTAATTCAAGCTGTTCGGCCTTATAGGCCAATCAATTATAACTGATTCTACAGGCAAAATTACTACTTCTGACGCAAAGTCAGATTGACAAATCCATATTTGTTTATAATAATACTGGTATGAATACTGGTATACATGTTATTCAAAAACTAGCTTCTCCCGGCCGTGGATTCACGCTCATCGAGCTCTTGGTGGTGATGTCCATCATTGCCGTGTTGATGAGCCTGCTTTTGCCAGCCATCCAAACTATCCGCGCCAGTGCCAAGATGATGACCTGCGCCAATAATCAGCGTGGCTCCGGGGCGGCCCTGATCGCCATTGCCGTCGACGACAAAGGGCGCTTGCCATGGGGCAATTTCGCGCCCAGCGGCAAGCCGTTCAGCTGGCCGACGGCGATCAAAAACTATGATAATACCTTGCGTTTCCTCTGCCCGGCCGCCGCCATTAAAACCGGTAATCTGCATTTCACTGGCAATATGCAGGTTTTAAGCCGGCGGAATTTCGGTTATGGACCGTTTCGGCAAACCACCCTCGCCGAAGCCGGCACCGCCGTGATGCTGTTTGACGCTGGCCAGCAGGCGAGTGGCAACACCTTCCCTTCCAGCGAAAACATGGGCCTGACTTTTTTCTTCGCCGATGCCACGGGGTTGTCCCCGGCCATGCAGAACGACACCGCGCTGCAGAAGACCACCAATGGCAATTTCATGGTCTATAACCGCCATGCCGCCGGACAGCGGGCGAACTTCCTCTATGCCGATGGGCATTGGCAGTGCGTGGCCTCGACCTCGATGATCAACCGCGATTTCCGCATTTCCTCGAATGGCCGTCGATACTGGTAAGCCGATAATCAACGGTGGATTGGCTCGTAGACACCACACACTACCAGTATGACCACCAGTATAAAATCACCGTCGATGTATCTTGCCCTGGCTGATTCGATCCGCGAGTCGATCGTTAGCGGTGGTCATCAGCCGGGGCATATGATCGCTTCAGAGCACGAACTTGCCCGCCGCGAAAACGTCAGCCGGGTAACCGTGCGCCGGGCCAGTGAACTCCTCATCAATGAAGGCTTGCTTGAACGCCGTCCTGGTAAAGGCCTGTTCATCCGCGCGCTGACCACCACTGCTACGCGCACCCTACTGGTGCAGGTGGTCGCCGGCAACCTCGCCTGGGAGCCCTGTCTGCAAGCCGCCCGCGGGGTGCAGGCCGCCGCCCGGGCCGTCGGTGCCCAGGTGCAGCTGCACGATGCGCACGGTAACGAAGATGATGACCTGGAAGTAATTCGTCGCTTGCCCGATGGCCCAGCGCACGGAGCGGTGATCGTCGCCCTGCATAGCGCCGCCTTCGTCGAAACATTGTACAGCCTGAAGATACGCGGCTTCCCCTTCGTGCTCGTCGACCAGCGTCTGCGCGATCTCGAAGTACCGTCGGTCCTGGCAGACAACCAGGCTGGTGGACGGCAGGTTGGTGCCCACCTTTTGGCTCTTGGCCACCGCCGCATTGGCTTCATCGGCGACTTAGAAGCCGACACGGTCCAGATGCGCCTGGCCGGCTTACGCGATGCGGTAGGCGATGCCGGTTTACCTTTCGACCGCAACCTGGTTGTCGATGTGCGCCCCAACGACCGTCTCGGTGACTGGACGATGCAGGTGTTGCCGCAAGCACGGCAGCTCCTGGCCCAAAAAGATCGCCCGACCGCCATTTTCGCCAGCTGCGACGCCATCGCTCGTATGGTTTATGCGGCCGCGATGGCCGAAGGCCTCCATGTTCCCAATGATCTGAGCATCGTTGGCTTCGACGATGACCCGTTGGCGGCACTGTTGACCCCGGCGCTGACTACCGTGCGTCAGCCGTTCGGAGCCATGGGGCAGGCTGCTTTCGCCTTGCTTCATGAGCAAATCACCACCCCAGATGCCGCCATCCAGCACCGCATGCTGCCCATCGAATTGATACTCCGCCAGTCGTCAGCCCGGCAAACCAGTCAGGCGGGTGGCCATGCCACCCATAAGAAACCCTGACCTGCAAATGCCCCAGCGGCATGTGGTAATCTGCATGTCAGTTCCGGCACGTTTCGTCGCCACCTTCATCGGACACCACATGCCTTCATTCTGCCTCCTCGAACGGATCGTCGCCACGGCCTTGTTGAGCGCCGTCTGCGTCCATGCCGCCGATCCGCAACCGCTGCTGAAAACCGCCAATTTCGGCGGCAAGCTGACCACCGAGGAGAGCAAGTTCTTACGCCTGGTGGCTGATCCGGGCCAGATGGTGTCACTGTACGCACGCCTGCCGGTGACTGGCCTGAAAGCCTTGAAGCTGACCTACAGCGTCCGCTACACCGACGTGAAGCGTGGCGAGAAGCCGTGGTTCGATGCGCGCATCATGCTCGATTTCAAGGATGCCGCCGGGCTGAATGTGCAGCCGAAGCCGCCAGCGCCATATTACACCGGTTCGTCCACTGGCTGGCGCAAGGAATCGCTGAGTTTCGCCGTCCCGGAAACCGCCGCCACCCTCAGCGTCATGCCGGCGCTATTCCAGGCCGCTAGCGGCACCATGGATCTGGATGATCTGCAGATCATCGCCATCGATCCGGCCACCCTGCCGGCGGTGGCCAAGGATGTGACCGGTGCAGCAGTGGTCGAGGTCGATGCGCATGGCCAGCCGCCGGCGGTCCTTCACGTCGATGGCAAGAATATCCTCACTCCCGACAACAAGGAAGTATGGCTGCAAGGGGTCGCGGTGCCCAGCCTCGAATGGACCAATGGCGGCGAAGAGACCCTGGCTTCGATCGTCACCGCCGTCACTACCTGGAAGGCCAACATCATCCGCCTGCCGGTGATGGATGAGCGCTGGTATGGTAAGAAGAATCAAACCGATGGCGGGGCGGCTTACCGGGCGCTGATCGACCAAGCAGTGCTGGCGGCCTCATCACGCGGCGCCTACCTGATCATCGACCTGCACCGCTATCGGGCGGCGACTGATGACATGTTGGTCTTCTGGAAGGACGTTGCCGACCTCTATAAGGACAATCCGGCGGTGATCTTCGGCGTGCTCAATGAGCCGCATGACATTACCTGGGACCTGTGGCGCAACGGTGGTGACGTGACCAACAAGAAAAAGGACAACAACGCCCTGGCCGAGAACAAGGAAGTCATCACCTCATTCCACTCACCCGGCCTCCAGGCGATGGTAGCCGCCATCCGTGCCACCGGCGCCAAGAACCTCATCATCGCCGGCGGGCTCGATTGGGCCTATGATCTGTCGGGTATTATCAATGGCTTCGCCCTCGATGATCTGGGTGGCAATGGCATCGTCTACGATGCCCACGTCTACCCATGGAAGAGCGACTGGCAGCACAAGTTCCTCGACGTGGCAAAAATACACCCGGTCCTGTTAGGCGAGGTCGGCTGCGACAAGGTGCGCTACGATTTCATCCCGCCAGAACGTTTTGAAAGCCCCTACACCTGGGCACCCGATATCCTGGCGTGCATCCAAACCAATAAACTGCACTGGACGGCGTGGGCTTTTCATCCCAAATGCGGTCCACCCATGTTGCTCGACACCAAGGATTTCACCCCGTCACCGTTCTGGGGCTCATATGTCCGCGTCGCCTTGCTGGGCGGTCGCTTTCAATCCAATAAGCTGCGCTGAGCTAAACTGGGCCGAGCGGGGCTCAACTGAGGCCTTCACACGTCCAGCTGGTCTGCCTGTAAGAATTTGCGGGCATATTCCTGCCACACTCTGGCCTCGACGAACACCCGGTGCAAATCCGGATCAATGTGGCCATCATTCGCCATTTGGGCGAGGATGGCCAGGGCCTGGCTGAGCTTCATGGCCTTCTTGTACGGGCGATCACCGGCGGTGAGGGCTTCGAACACGTCAGCGATGCCCATGATCCGCGACGGCACCGACATCTGCTCGCGGGTGAGGCCCTTGGGATAGCCCTTGCCATCCATGCGTTCATGGTGACCACAGGCAATTTCGGACACCCGCGCCAAGTGCTTGGGAAAAGGCAATTTTTCCAACATGTTGAGGGTCACCACGATGTGGTGGTTGATGATTTCCCGCTCTTCGGGCAGCAAGGTGCCACGCATGATCGACAGATTGCGTACCTCATCCGTAGTCAACCAACCGGCCAGCCCCAAACCGTGGATGCGTTCGACATCTGCCGTCGCCATGGCTTCGCCGCCGATATTGACCCGGCGCACAAACACTAGGTTATCGTTAATGGCCATCACTTCTTCACGCAAAGCGGCCAGCGCCAGCAAGCGTTCGGCACCATCGGCAATCGACCGCCAGCAAGCGGCTTCGCGCTCAGCCGCGCGTCGGGCGAAGCGGGCAGCGATCAGCTCGATGCGATCATTGATCGACTGCAACTTGGTGGCTTTGTCCATCACCCATTCAGGGGTGGTGATCTTGCCGCAATCATGCAGCCACGACGCGACTTGGATCTCGTAACGATCCGCCGGACTCATGCTCATCAAGCCGGCGTGGGTAGCGGCTTCGGCCAGGGCCATGGTCAATTCCGGCACCCGCCGACAATGGCCGCCGGTATATGGTGATTTTTCATCAATAGCGGTGGC
>JAYVTR010000009.1:0-5125 GCA_043788625.1 Planctomycetota bacterium | reverse complement strand
CCGGTTTTGCCAACTTTTGCAGCTGGAGCCGGAGCAGCACCGACCGCTGGCGCTGCGGCGGGTGCGAGGGTCGCCACCTGCTTGTTCATCTCAGCGATGTACTTAGCGGGGTCCTTGTTGAACGTCTTGGGGCATCCACCGCAGCAGAACTTGATCTCCTGGCCGTCGTAGACCTTGACGATGGGATCACCCATATCGCCCAAGGTGGCACCCGACACGAGGCAGGTCTTCAGTGGATAGGGCTTGGGCGCGGCCTGGGCGACCGGGGTGTCGGCGGCCTGGAGGGCTCCGACCAGAAAGAGTGAGAGGGCAGTGGCAGTGAGGGCGAAACGCATGGGAGAGATTCCTTATGTTTATATAAGGTCGCAGCTCGGTCGTTTGTCTCACGAAACTTTACGATTGAGGGAAGTGCTGCAGATCAAAGCAATTGACATGAGACACCCGTGGTGGGGACGACCTTTCCCTATGAGAGGGACGATTACCACCCTCCACGTCTCGAAAGGACCCGCTATGCGCCCTATCACCTTTTGCCTCGTCGCCACCATCCTCCTGCTGGCCACCGGTGTCCCATCATTTGCTGGCGAGGAGAGTGGAGCGCAGCCCGGCTGCCAGTCGACTTGCGCCACCTGTGAGGCGCATGTGGCCCCGTCCACCTTGGTGAAGGGATATGGCCCTAAAGGTGGGCCCATGGGCAGGCAGATCGTTGCTCCCTACCTCGACACCTATTCGGCAGCGTACCTAGCACCAACTTCGGGAGTGTTCAACTCCGCTCCAAACATGGACACCAAGAGACAGGGCCGATGGCCTGCCCAGGCCGTGTCCCAGGAGCAGACTCCTGCGGCTGCGGTTGCTGGTTGCGATACCCAGGTTCCAGGCCTGGCCCGCGGCCCCAAGGGCGGGCATCTGATCCCCAAGGGGGCATCCGAACTCCAGGCTCTCCAAGCCATCGCCGCCAAATGCCGAATCGCCTGCCAGTAAGCGAAGCTCGGACTACGCATCCATTCTTCTTCACACCTACTGGGAATCATCATACACCGATTCACTCCAGCTCTCTTCCTGATCGCGCTATTCATCTTACCCATGTTGGCCTCCGATCAGGTCAGCACACCTAGCGAACCCGGGAGAACGGCTCCGTCAAAGCACACGCAGCGTGACAATTTTGGTGCCAAAACTGGACCGCATCGCGGTGCCGCCATGGAAGTGACTCCCACCGCAGCCGTAGACCCGTGCGAAGCCTGCAAAGCGGCCAAGCGTCAATCAATGCGTGGCCCGAAAAGCGGTTACCTGATCCTCAAGAGCATCTCCTACTACACGATCGAGCGAAAAATCATCGAGGCCTGTCGTCTTGCTTGTGCTGAGTAGCTGGAGCTTCATGGATCTCAGCGATTCATCGTGCGTAGGCGCAACTTGTCTATGATCAAACAATAGATTAGGATATCGGCATCATCCCTGCACGAGGAATACATCATGCCATGCGGCTCATTTTTTCTAGCGAATGTCGCTTTGGTCTTGATGGGAATGTTCGGCAAACTTCTCGCGAGCGAGGCAATTACGATCGCGACCGAGGGACGTCAGCCGCGAGTTGCGGCATTGGGTGAACGCGTCGCCGTTACCTATGCCGTTGGCGAAGACATCCTGGTGACGGTTTCCACGGATGAAGGAAAGACCTTCGCGCCTGCGGTACGTGCGGGCAGCATCCCGAGGTTATGTTCTGGCATGCGCCGTGGTCCGCAGATAGCGTTGACGGCAAAATCTCTGGTGGTGGCTGGGATCGGGGGGACCGCAGGCGACATTATGGCCTGGAGCTCGTATGATTTCGGTGTGACGTGGTCGTCGCCGGTGACGGTCAATGATCAGCCGAAAGCTGCCGCCGAGGGATTGTTCTCGCTGGCGGCGGGGGTCTCGGACACGGTATGGGCAGTGTGGTTGGATGTGCGTCAGAAGACCGCGAAGATCGAGATCTCGCGCTCGGTCGATGGCGCCGCCGCGTGGATGGCCAATCGGGTGTTCTACGCCGCGCCGAAAGGCGGTGTGTGCGAGTGCTGCCAGCCGCAGATCGCTGCGGATGATGCCTCAGGCGTGGCGGTGATGTGGCGAAACCACATCGGTGAAGCCCGCGATCTGTGGTTGAGCACGTCGAACAACGACGGCATGTCATTCAACGCGCCAGCTAAGTTGGGTTCGGGGACGTGGAATCTCAATGCCTGTCCCATGGATGGTGGTGGTGTGGAGATCGCGGGCACTGAGGTGCACACCATCTGGCGGCGGGAAAACACTTTGTTCACGACCGCCCCGTCGGCGACGAAAGAAACCTCTATCGGCATCGGAAAGAACGGGACGATCCTGATCGCCGGCAAACAAGTCTATCGCGCGTGGCAAAGCAATGATCGGATCTTCGTTGCCATCGATGGAGCGGCGCCCCGCGACCTCGGTGCCGGTGGCTATCCGCAGCTCGCGGGGGGCGCTTCGTCCGCAACTGGCGAGAAGCAGGCGCGGGATCCGGTCATCGTGGTGTGGGAAAGCGGCCGTGAGGTCAAAGCTTTGCGCCTCGACGATTGATTTTCACGCTCTTCCGGTGGGGTCCTCGTGACTGTGCGTCTGACCGTATGCCACGATTGAGAGTATCAGTCCTTGCGATCACTAGAATTAAGCCTCATTTTAGGCCATGCTCACCGATGATGTCGTCGCCAAGCTCCTGATCACTTGGCGGGCTCATCCCCAGGGCACCTATCAGACCTGGTTTTTATGGGAGGAACGACTCAAAAACTTCCGCTCGATTCGTCGAGGAATCCAAGCGGTGGTCAGTGAAATGGAGGCCGGAACCTTCGGTACCGCGTACCGTGGTAGTTCCCTGGAAACGGTGGTGCATTCCATTGCCGAGCAGCGCCAAATATTCAAAGGCGCCGATCACGCGTTCCTCTGGAAGCCCAAGCTGCGCATTCCCGACATCTACGAGTCGCCACAGAACCAGCGGGCCTTCGCTCGATTTCTGTCGACCTGCCTATGCTGCGGTGAGGCCGATGACGTGATCGCGGCGGTGCATGACCTCGATGCCGTGAAGATCAAGGGCCTTGGACCCGCCGTCGCCAACCTGCTGTACTTCCTACACCCGACCTACGCCCCGCCTTCCAACACCGCCATCATGCGGGGGTTCAATGCGCTCACTGGCTCAGGCACCAAATTGGGGCGCTGGAGCGACTACCTGGCGATGCGAGCTGGCCTCCTGCGCTTGACGGAGACCCATCGGAACCTGCTTTCCAACGACCTCGGTGCTGTCGCCGGTTTCCTGTATGATCTGGGCAACGACCTGATCCCGGTTTCGACCAGTGAGACATCGCCTGCCTGGGAAGAAGACCTGGCTCGGGTCATGGCCGCGGCCAAAATCCAAGCACAAGAGCGCCAGAAGTCAGCGAGCGATGGCGAGACCCATACGGCGATCCAGGGACTGCTGCGTGACCTTGGTCGTGACCTCGGTTTCCAGGTGCACATCGCCACCAATGACCGGACGCGCCGCTATGGTGAAGGGGCGCTGGGCGATGGCTGTCTGCCGAATCTCGGCGTTGCTCATGAACAGCTTCCAGGCGCAGATGCAGTGCGCCTGATCGACGTCGTGTGGCTCGACTCGGATGGTCGCATAGCTGCCGCCTTCGAGGTAGAGCACACCACCTCCATCTACTCTGGTATCGTGCGTCTCCTCGACCTGGCCATGGGCGTTGCACCAGGGATGACTAACGGACTGTTCCTGGTCGCTCCAGACTCCCGGGAAGAGGATGTCCGCAACCAGCTCTCGCGTCCTGCTTTTCGGCGCACAGAATGCCTCCAAATGCGTTACCTGCCCTACGGCGCATTACGCTCAAACGCGGATGCTATCCGTCGATTCGGAAGCGGTCTCAAGCCGCTGCTGGCCATTACGAAATCTTTGGCGGCGAGATCATAAATTTTGGTTCCTTGGCGTAATCAGGTGGCCGATCAATGGATGGTCGGAGATTGGTGGCATGGACACCAATCTGCTGTTTTCCGCCGCACTTGGTCCTTCTTCACCATGGTCGGTGGTCAAGACCCGCTTCGACACCGTGACTAAGCGTCGCCCCGGGGGCGGATTCACGCTACTGCTGGAGGCGATGATCGTGGAGTTGGCCAGGCGTATGCCGATGCTGCCGATCGCCCGCCTGCTGGGCGTGGATGACAAGCGCGTCTGGCGGGTGGTGCACCACTATAACGACGGTGGGCGTCGATGAGACATCGGCCAGAAAGCGTCACGATTACGTGACGTTGTTCTTTGATCTAGAGCAACGTCACCTGCTGCATGGTGCTGGTAGCAAGGATCACCAGACCATCGCGTCTTTCACCGGATTCCTGGAGCGCCACGGTGGAGCACCGATGCCGACCATGGTGACCTCACTATACCAGGTTTCTTCACGATTTGTGATCTTCTGGCGATTTCACCATGCTATTTTAACAGAAATAATCTGAAGTATCCGCTAATATTGCCTTTTCAGCCTCAACGCTGGCAGCCATGTTGGTCATGGCGTGGAATGGGGATGGGGGTTCTCATCAGGCGATCCCGTGAGTGGCTTCACATGCTCGATGTGGTCTTCTGTACCTTCAGCTGGAGAGGCGGAGCTGCCGCCATAAGCACGCAGGGGTTCAGATGTCTCCTTGGTGCTGGCAGGTGGAACGACGCCATCGATGGAAGGAGCGGCATCATTATTCTCATGACCAGCATGGTCGGTTTCTTCGCCTTTGGGATCCGCCCCATGACCACCTGGATGATGGTGATCCATCTGCTGGCCCTTTTTAAGGTTTGCCTGTTCCTCGTCGGTGAGATTCGGTAAGTGGCGGACGAAGGTTACGACCTTCCAGATCTCATCATCGGTATGGCTGGCCCCGAATCCCGGCATGCCCGTCATCATGATCCCATTCCGCACCGTGTAGAAGAGTTGACCATCAGTTAGCGCCTGGATGCGAGGCAGGGTCAGACGCGGCGCGGATGGATGAAGTCCTTCCGCAAATTCTGAAGCCTTAACTCCGGATGCTCCGTGGCAGGGCAGGCAGTTCGATCGGTAGTGCGACGCCGCCTCCGACATTACTTGAAGATCCTGCTTGTAGGGATTTTGGGTCGATG
>JAYVTR010000008.1:0-9792 GCA_043788625.1 Planctomycetota bacterium | reverse complement strand
GCGGCGCGCGGCCCACGTGCGTCACCTGCGGCAAGGTGGCGGCGACGCCATCGCTGCACAGGGCGCCCAGCACCGCCATCGCCAGAGCCTCACGATCACCGGCGGCAATGCCCAGCACATCGCTGGTGGTAACGGGCACCGCTGAGCGCGCCGCCAATTCGACCATCAAGGCGCGGTTGCGCACGCCACCTCCGGCGACGATCAGGCGGTCGGCGGGTTGCGCTGCCGCGGCGATCACTGCTGCGACGGCGGCACAGGCGGTGCGCGCCAGGTCGTTGGCGGCAAGGGGTTGGCTGATGATCCACGCCGCCAGCTCATCGCCGGTGCCGAGCGAGCGCCGGGCGTGACGTTGGCGTTCGAGTTTGCGTATCAGCGCTCGTTCGGTGGCTGGCTGGCTGGTACCGCGCAGGGCGTGGCGGCCGTCAGGATCGAAGGAACGTTTGAGTACCGCCCGTGCCACAGCATCCAGCACCTGGTTGCAGGCGCAGACATCACCACCGGCGACCGCCAGAGGGTCACGGCCGACCGGCAAGCGGGTGAGATTGCAGAAGCCGCCGAGATTGATCACCGTCCGCCGTTCGCGGGCGTGGCCATACAGCAGCAAGTCGGCCAATGGCGTGATCGGCGCGCCCTGGCCGCCGGCAGCGAGATCGGCGGCGCGCAGGTCGCTGATAACCGGTGCCGCTAGGGCATGCGCCAATACGGCCGGATTGAACAGCTGCCAACTCACCGGTGGCGCGTGATAGACGGTTTGCCCGTGCACCACCACCAAATCCGGATGACGGCCTGCACACAGGCGAGCGATGGTGCGTGCATGCAGCAGGGCGAAATCTCGAGCCAAGGTGGCGATGGCGGCAGCTGTCAGTGGTTGCTGTTCGGCCAGCGCACGTAAGGGCGCAGCCAACTTTCCTAATGAAGCGCTGCGTCTGGCGATGACCTTGGCACGCAGGCGCAAGCCCTTGCCGGTGACCTCGCACAGCACTGTGTCGAGCCCGTCGAGGCTGGTACCGGTCATACAGCCCACGATCAGACGCAAGCGTGCTCCAGCTCGGCAATCAGCCGTTGGTCATGGGCGCAGCTGGTGGCTAGGCCGCCAACCTGCTCATCACCGGCACGCGAGCGTAAGAGCCACAGCGCACGCTGTTCAGCGAGGGCCTGGCGCCAGGTGGCAGCTAAAGCACGCAAGCTGCGGCTGTCGCCATGGCGGCGAGCAATCGCCCGCTGGGCGGCGATCCGTGCCATGGTAACCGACTGGGCCAGTTCGCGGGCGAGCTGGTCATCGGTGACCTGCGGTTGGCTGTTCTGCAGCTGGGCGAGGACGAGATCGACTTCCTGCCATTGAGCGTCACTGCCGATTTGAGGCGCATCAAGCGCCAGGTGGAGATCAGTAAATAGCGCCGTGGCGTTGCGCAGCGGGGTGGACTTGCCATCACTGCCGAGGCGACCACCAATCAGGCGTAAGCTGCGATCGGCGTCGCCCAAGGCGTCCAACCAGGGACCGACGTCGGGATTACCGAAGCCATGCAGGCCACTGGCGCGTGCATCATATGCCGCACCGCCGCTCCACGAGCGGTGGGCGGCCTCGGCCAAGGCGTGCAGGCTGATCGGCCACTGTTGACGGTGGCCGACATCGCCCCAATCGGTGACCAGAAATCCACTCGCGCCATGGGCGGCGCCTTGCTCGGCAGCAGCAAGCAGGTTCTGCTGGCGATCAGTGGTGCGGCCGGTGAGCGAGCACCACGACGAGGTGCCGGGACAGACCCATACCGCGTGACCGGCGTCACGCAAAGTCGCGCACCACTGAGCAAAATTCGCATCGCCTTCGTAGCCCCAGGCTAAGCCACACAAGTCTGCTGGTAAATCATGCAGGCATTCCGGATGTTCGAGGGCGATGTCCGCCCAGAACTGTGGACGCTTGCCGTGGGTGGCGGCCAGGGCGCACACCTCACGCACAAAGTCGAGATACACCGCCGCCCGTCCGCGACTGGCGACCGCCGCGCGTGAGCGTCCTTGGCCGACATCGAAGGTCTCATCACAACCGATGTTCACCCACCTCGAGCGGATCAGTGGGCACAGTTGTGCCAGCAAACCAGCGATGAAATCACGCGCTCCCGGCTCGATCGGGCACAAGCTGAATGGCCCACGGCGGGTCACCAGACCGTTGAAGTCCCACGTACCGTCGACGGCGATTTCAGCCAGGTGTTGATAGGGGGGCTTGGACAAGAAGCCGCTGAGGTGGCCAAAACAGTTCTGATTGGCGGCCAGTTCGATGCCGTGTTCGGCGCACAGGACATCCAGGCTGCGCAACTCATCCGCAGTCAATGGATCGAGACCATGCCAGGCCGCCTCATGCCCGGCATACGCGACCGTGTGTTCGACGTACAGCTGCAGGTGATTGTATTTCCACTCCGCCAATTGCGGAATCAGGCGCTGGAACTCAGCCATGGTGGGAATGCGGTCGCGACTGACGTCGAGCATCGCGCCGCGCACAGCAAACAATGGCTGGTCGTGGATGGTGAGGGTGGGAATGCGGGTTCTGTATTGGCGAATCAACTGAGCCAAAGTGGCACAGGCATGACGCACGCCGGCGTCGTCGCCGACGACCGCTTGGCAGCCGTGGGTGGTGACGTGCAGGGTATAGGCCTGAGCCGCCATCGACGGCGTCACCGTTACCGTCAGCCACGGCTGGCCATCAGTGGCCGCTTGCCAGGTTGGCGGCACCAGCGGCGTGTGGCCGATGGTACGAAGCGCAGGCACGGTGCACCAGCCGCCGTGGCGGGTCAGCTCACGGGGCGCGGGCAGCAGTATGGGTTCCATGTCGGACATGGCGGAAGTGTGCGGTTGATTGCATTATTGCCATCGTGCTCACCCCTGCTGGCGTATGGGCGTTGAGGTTCTAGGGTGACGACGTGCGCCGGTTGTTCTCATTCTGCTCAGAGCGCTCGCTGCTGGTACTGCTGCTGGCTGGATTCTCGTCGGGTGTGCCATTGTTCCTGGTCGGCAAATGCCTGCAGGCGTGGTTGACCCAAAGCGGGGTGTCGCTGGTGACCATCGGCTATGCCAGTCTGATCGGCTTGCCGTGGTCTCTCAAATTCTTATGGGCGCCATTGCTCGATCGAGTGGCACCGCCTGGAGGGCGGCGGCGCGGGTGGTTTATAATCGCCGTCCTCGGACTTCTCCTCACCACCGCTGCCATGAGCTTGCACCACCCGCCCAGCGGCCTGACGTGGTTGGTGGGGAATGCCATGCTGCTGGCATTCTTCAGTGCGAGTCAGGATGTGGTGGTGGATGCCTACCGCGTCGAGGCAGTCGCCGCCCACAACCAGGGAAACGCTGCTGCTGCCGGGGTCATCGGCTATCGCATCGCCCTGCTGGTAACCGGCGGCCTGGGCTTCATGCTCGCTGAAGAATGGTCATGGCCCACGGTCTATCTGCTGATGGCCGGGGCCCAGGCGGTCGGGTTATTGGCTTGGCTAGCCATGCGTGAGCCGCCGTCGACGCCGCCGGCGACCTGGCGCGCGGCGGTGGTCGAGCCTTTGCGCGAATACCATGCTCGCCGTGGTTTGAAGGCCGCCCTCACCATCGCTGCCTTTGCTATTTTATACAAGCTGGGCGACACCCTGGCGGGGGTGCTGAGCACTACCTATCTGCTGACCGATGGCGGCTTCACCTTGGGGCAGATCGGTGTGGTGCAGAATACTTATGGCTTGGCTGCGACCATTCTCGGCGTGGTGTTGGGTGGTTTGGCCATGCCGCTGTTGGGACTGAATCGTTCGTTGTGGATCTTCGGTATCGGTCAGGCTGCCAGCAACCTTGCCTATGCGGCGTTGGCCACCTGGGGCGGTGGCGTGCCGGCACTGATGGCGGTGATGACCGTCGAGAATCTGTGCGCCGGCTTGGGCACCGCCAGTTTCGTGGCTTTTTTGAGCGGCGAATGCGCTCCGGCTTTTGCCGCCACGCAATATGCATTGTTGTCGAGCCTGGTGGCGGCAGGACGCGACATCCTCTCGTCTTCGGCCGGCGCCGATAAGTTGTGGTATGGTTTGACGTGGAGCGAATTCTTCCTGTTTACGGTGGTAGCGGCCGTACCCGGCTTGCTCTTGCTGCCGGCCCTGGCGCCCTGGCGCCAGGCGGCATTCAACATCAGCGATCCTGCTGCGTAGAATCTGCAACTTAAAATGCGTACCCTGGTATTGTCCTTGCTGCTGTGTGCTGGTATTGAATGCCTAGCGGATTCGTGCCTGGTAGCTGCTGAACAAGTCGCGGAACAAGTGCCGGTCGTTCACGTGTCGTCGTGGTCTCTGGCCGTACCGTGGAAGGCCATGCCCATCCATCCGCTGCCGCAAATAGCCAATCTTGACAAGGCTTATGCCGATGTGGGCATCAGCGCCGAGGCCACATTGGCAGTGGCGACCGCCTTCGATGACCATGCTTGGCTCAGCTATGCGGTGCCCAACAATTGGGAAAGCTATGGTGCCGGTTGGGAAATCGATGGCGAAGCCGTTTTTCGTGTGAACGTCGAGATGCCTGCTACCACCGTCGGTAAGGACTTAGAAATTTCGCTCGGTGCTATCGATGACTTCGACGACACGTTCTTTAACGGCGAGCTGATCGGCCGTATCGATAAAAACGTTTTGGGTTATTGGACGGTTGAACGCGTCTATCACGTGCCGGGTCGCCTGGTGGTGGCGGGCACCAATGTCATTGCCGTACGTATTTTCGATCATTTCGGCGGTGGTGGTTTCGTCGGTCCCAAAAATAAGATGCTGCTGCGTGTGGTCGACGCAGCGAAATAGCGATTAGTAATTGATTGCGATTGGCTGGCAGCTGCCCAGTTATTAGCCAACACATGGATTTTTTGCTGCATGATCTGGGAGTGGCCGTGCTGGCGGCAACGGTGTTGGGTTTGGTCGCGCATTTCCTGCGCCAGCCGGTGATTCTCGGCTACCTGATCGCCGGGGCTATCGTTGGCCCGGCCGTCGGTTTTGGCTGGGTCCACGAACTATCATCCATCAATACGATTTCCGAAATCGGCCTGATCCTGTTGCTGTTCATCATCGGCCTGGAAATGGATCTGGGGCGCTTGAAAGCTTCGGGCAAAGCCCTTTTGGCCGCCGGCCTGGGCCAATTCCCGCTATGCGTGGCCATCGGCTTGGTGGTGTTCCCATTGCTGGGTTACGCTTTGACCGGTGCAGACCGCCAGGGGCTGTATCTGGCACTCATCGCCGCCCTCAGCTCGACTGCCATCGTCGTTAAGCTGCTCTATGACCGCTTTGAATTAGATACCCACGCCGGACGTATCACCATCGGCGTTTTGGTAGTGCAAGACCTGTACGCGATCCTGGTCTTGGCCTGCCAGCCGAATTTCAGCGATCCAAGTCCGTGGCCGTTGGTGCGCGCCTTAGGTGCCAGCGTCGTGCTGCTGGTTTGTGGCTTCGTCATCAGTCGGGTGGTGTTGTCGCGCTTGTTCACTGCCATCGCCCGCTCGCCCGAATTGGTGGTGGCCACCAGCCTTGGTTGGTGCGTGGCAGTGGCCGGCGCCGCCGGGTCGATGGGCTTGTCGAAAGAGATGGGTGCTCTGGTCGCCGGCCTGGCGATCTCGGCCTTTCCCTATTCGTTGCATGTCACTGCCAAGACCTTGCCATTACGAGATTTTTTCCTGACTTTGTTTTTTGTCGCCCTGGGGATGCAGATCTCGCCACCGTCGTGGGCACTGGTGGGGCCGGTGGCAATGGTGACGGTGGTGGTGATCGCGAGTCGTTTTGCCACCTTGTATCCGTTATTGGCCTTGTGTGGCGCCGGTCGGCGGACGGCCTTTCTGGTCAGTCTGAATCTGGCGCAGATTTCTGAGTTCGGCTTGGTCATCGCCACTCTGGGCGTCGCCTATGGCCACTTGCACCAGGATGCGATCAACGTGGTTTTATACGCGCTGGCGGTCACCGCCCTGCTCAGCTCATATGCGATCCGCTTCAGCCAGCCGCTGTTTCGCGTCTATGACCGGTGGTTGAGCGGTTTGGGCATGAGTACCACGCGCATTGAGCAGTTGAATGAAACCACCTGTGATCACCATCCGGTGGCATTGCTGGGGGTGCATCGCGCCGCCGAAGCACTCATCGAGTCTTTACCCGCCGCCGGTCGCTCACGGCTGCTGGCGATCGATTTCCATCCCGAAACCCTCAAGCGTCTCCAGGCCATGGGCGTCGCCGGTCGTTTTGGCGATCTCGCCAGCCTGGACACCTTGCAGCACGCCCATATTTCCCATGCCGAGATCATCATTTCATCGATCCCCGACATGTTGTTGAAGGGCATCACCAATCGTGCATTGGTGCAGGCTGCGCGCACCTTGGCGCCACAGGCAACGATCATCGCTACCGCCGATCGCCCTGAACAGCATGCGGAATTGTTGGCAGCGGGGGCCGATGTAGTGGTCAATCCGTATGAGCTATTGGGAAATCGTTTGGCAGAACTGATGAGCGCCTCGCCTAGCTAATGCCAGCGTGACTCGCGGACGGAGGCGGCTACATAATAAACCATGTCTACCGCTTCGCCGTTTCAGCCGACCTTGGTTTTGCATGGTGGCGTATGTTCGCGTTTACCTGGTGCCGCATATCGCCTGCGCGGCGAAGCGACCTTGCGTGCCGCCCTGGCTATCGGCATGGAAGTGCTGGCGATTGGCGGCATGGCCTTGGACGCGGTGCAGGCGGCAGTGGCCAGTTTAGAGGATTCCGGTGACCTCAATGCCGGGCGTGGAGCGGTGCGTGACGCTGATGGGCAGGTCATGCTCGACGCGATGCTGATGGACGGCGGCACGGCGGCGATCGGTGCGGTGGCGGGGGTGCAGCGCGTGCGCAATCCGATTGCCCTGGCGCGTGCCGTTCTCGCCCGCACCCCACACGTGCTGCTGATTGGCAGCGGCGCCGAATACCTGGCTGATCAGTGCCGGCTCGAACGCGTCGCCGATAGTTATTTCGGTGCGCCACCGCCTGATCAGCCGTTGGCGCATGGTACCGTCGGCGCGGTGGCTCTAGACTGCAACGGCGGACTTGCCGCTGCCACCAGCACCGGCGGCACCACCGCCAAGTTGCCAGGGCGGGTCGGCGATTCGCCGTTGCCGGGGGCGGGTACGTGGGCCGACCACGACTGCGCGGTGTCGGCGACCGGCGTTGGCGAGTACTTCATCCGTTGTGGCTTTGCGCATCGCGTCGCATGGTCGGTGGCGGCAGGTGAGCCTCTTGTCGAAGCAACGCGTGCGGCGTTGCAGCGGGTAACCCAGCTGGGCGGATGGGGTGGTACCATCGCCTTGACGCGTACCGGCGAGTTTACCGCGTCTTTCAGCGTCGGCGCTGCCGGCATGTGGCGCGCGCATCAGCGTCTGGGTAGCCCAGCAGTGGTCGCCTGCGCGGCCGAAGAATGAGGTGCCCGGCGAGCCACTACGGTAGCCGATTCAGGTGTGGACTGGCGAACCGCACTTGAATACTGCCAAGCCCATGACTTCCGCCGGTTTATCACAAGCGTCCAGTGGCGCATCTCCAGGGGCCATGGCGCGGTTGTGGCCCGCCATCCTGCTGACCTTTATTACTGGCATGGGTTTCACGTCGCTCAAGTTCATCCTGATCACTGAAATCGCCCTCGACTATCATCCTGAAACCCATGTGCCGTTGCCGTTTGAGCACCTCGAGCGCATTTTGCAAACCTGCGTCGCGAAGGGCAACCTGGCGGAAGCCGTTGGCCAGGGTTTGGCGACCATGTTGACTTTTGGCGTGCTGATTGGTTTTGCGATCAATTCGCCCTTGGCGGGCGCGTGGCGGGTGGCGCCATTGTTCGCTCTGTCGTGTGCGATGGTCGGTTTCGGCATCATCGGCAGTACATTCTTCAATCCGTGGCCGATCGCCTTCATCATCGGCCTCGCCTATGGCACGGCCTGTGCCGCGCGCGGCAAAGTGATCCCGTTGCTGGCCTTTGCCACTGGCCGCCACAACACCCAGGTCAGTGGCTTCATCAACGCCGCCTTGGTGGTGGGACTTTTAGCCGGCACCATTTTCGGCAACGTTCTGGGCGATGTGTTCGTGAAGAACAAATTGTCCTTGTCGTGGGTTGCGCCGTGGATGGCGCATATCCTGCTTGCCGGTTTTATGGCGGTCGCGACGTGGATGAGCTATCTGGTACGCGTCGAAGATCCGCATCCGACCCCATTCAGACAAGGCTTTCGTGAGCTGGTGGCCGGAACGCTGCAGATGTGTCGCCAACATTGGCCGCTGTTGGCCGGCGGCGGTTTGATCTGGGGCATCGCCTCAGGTGCCAGCTTGGCCGTCTTTCTTTACGGCGTCGATGATCTGGGCTTGGATCAAACTACGGCGGCCTCCGTTGCATTGTTCGCCGCCATCGGCGCCATCCTCGGCAATCTGGTTTCGGACTGGCTCGATCGCCGGCGTTATGTGATGACCTGTCTGGTGCTCCTGGCAGTTGGCATCTGGGCCTTCCCGCATGTGGTTGGCCATTACCGTAGCATTGCCGGCGGTTACCCGGCGGCGGCGGCGATGATGGTTATTGTTTCGTTCTTGTTCGCGGTGCCGGCCAATGTCCTTGATGCACACCTCTTGTACCTGGCGGCCAAAGACGGCCACGCGGGTCGCGGTTCGACGGTCATGAGCCTGATCCACAACGTCTTCATTCTCGCCACCGGTTTCACCTTATCGGTGCCGCTGTTCTTGTCGTGGATCACTGCTGAACAGCAATTCCTGATCATGGCCATCGTTTCATTGCTGGCGATGTGCGTGGCGGCGTTCGCCAAGATCAATCGCCAATAAGCTCTTATTGAACTCTTATCGAACTCTCATTATTAGAGCGATGAGGCAAAGTCGCGCGGGGCGATACCGGTGCGGCGTTTAAAGAATCGTGAAAAATAGAACTCGTTGGTAAAGCCCAAAGCTGCGGCCACCTCTTTAACTTTTTTTCCGGCCAGCAAAGCGGTGCATGCGTGCTGGATCAAGCGCCGGTGCAGGTGCTCCTTGGGTGGAATCCCCACCTGGCGGCGGAACTCGCGCGAAAAATGCTCGCGGCTGAGCGCGGCGAGCACGGCCAGGTCGTCAATCAGGCAATCAGCGCGGCAGTTCTTTTCGATGAAGGCCAAAACGTTCTGAAGCCGCGGGGCAATCAGCGGTACGTCACCGATGCACGCCCCCGCCAGCTGCAGCAGGATGCCGCGCAGACTGGCCACGCCACGCACGTCTTCCGGGCTGCGCAGGGCGAGATAAGCGGCATGGATGAGGTGGGTATGGCTGGTCAGGGACTCACATTTGTTCCGGCCGCTGAAAACATCACAGCCTGCCGCCCATTCGAGGCGGAAGTGCAAGGCGATCATGCGCATGCCGGGGTGGAAGCGAAAGCCATACAGGCGGTCAGGTGGCAAAAGCAGGGCCTGCCCGGGCAGCAGGGGGTGGCGGCGGCGGGCGGCGATATCCGTCACCGTCGCCGTTCCGCGTGCTCCGTCGGGGTCCATCAGGAAGAGACGACTCCACGGCAATGAATTGCGATTATCGATTCCCGGCGGGGCTTGGATGACATCGACGGCATACGGGCAAGTGAGCACCAGTTGATCGCCATGGCGCTCGAAATGGGTGAGATGACGATGTCCGGACATCACAAAAGTATATGATCATAGCGGTCTGGCGCCATGGTCGGCAGCCCCGGGCCTTGCTAGGATGAAAGCATGACCGACCTCATTTTACCGCCTGCGATCAGCCGGGCGATGGCGTACCTTTATGCACCGGCTGCCAAGGTTGCCGCCGACCC
>JAYVTR010000007.1:0-14951 GCA_043788625.1 Planctomycetota bacterium | reverse complement strand
CATTTCATTGCGGTATTCTGCGGCATTGAAATTCATGGTTCATTCCACCCGCATCGCATCCATCGGGGCCATGCGACTGGCCATCCACGATGGGTAAATGGACGCGAGCGTTGCCAACAGCAAGCCCGCAAGAATGCATAAACCGGCGCAAACGAACAATCCGCCGAGCGGAAAATAGGTGAAGAGATGTCCGCCATAGACCAAGCCATCGGCGATCACGGCGAGCAGTAAGCCGATCACCATGCCCAGCACACCGCCGGCAACCCCCTGCATCGCCGCCTCCATCAGAAACTGCGTAAGGATGAAACTATCGGTGGCCCCGAGGCATTTCATGGTCGCAATTTCACGAAAGCGTTCCGTGATTGCCATCAGCATGGCGTTGGCGATGCCGACCATGCACACCACGAACGAAATAATCACCAAGAACAATTGACGGCCACCGATCAGCGCATGATCTGCCGGGACTTTGCCCGCTAGCGCACGGTCCAAGGCGACTAGGCGTCGTTCGTGGGTAATCGAGCTGGAAATTTCGGCGAGATCGCGGCGCGTGTATTTGCCACCTAAAATAGCCACCACCCGCTCATCATCCAGACGCACCAGTTTTTCATCGAGGGTGGGATTGACGATAAACTCCTTTTTCCAGGCGGCGCGCACTTCACCATCATTCAATTCCGCCGCCACTTGCTCGCGCAAATGCATGGCACGGACATCGGCTTGCACTTCCGCAACCCGCTCGGCGGGAAATTCGTGGGCGAAGCCATTGGCCGCCAGAATCGCCGTCATGGTCGTCAAAACAGTAGGGTCGGCAGCCGCCAGCCATTGTTGCCAACGCGCTGGCTGGTCAGATCCAGCAGCCTTGGTCACCGCCTCACGCACGCGTTCTCCACTGATATTCCAGGCAGTGGTGATAGCGGCGACTTCCATGGCGGTAGTGACGCGAGCTTCGATCACCGCCTGCACGCGCGTCAAAGGCAATGGTATCTGCAACGAACGCATCTGCCCCAGGCCATGGGTAAAAGTCTGCCAGTTGGCGTGGTCGGCCAACCAGTTCAGGGTCTCCCGGCCTTTTGCTTTTTTGACCAGCACTGCCCGAGTACCGGCATCCAGGTCATCAAGCCAAGCCAGGATGACCGCCTCATCGTGGGCCAGGAGAGCGACGGCCGCAATGCGCTCAGCCGGCAATCCAGTCACCGCTTGCAGGCGCGCAAGAGCAAAGGCGTCGGCGTTGGCAAGTCGATGGCTCGTCACCATCGGCGAGGGAATTCCAAACCATAATTCTAATGCCTGCGCGGCACGGCGAACCAGGATCGATTCGCTACGAACCCCGGCATCTACAGCATGAGCATCGATGCTTGAACCCAATAAATACATGAAGAAAGATACCGCGAGAACGATCACCGAAAGTGTCAAGAACGAGCGCAGCAGACGATGCTTGATACCTTTGAGGCACAGGGCAAAAGTCCGTTCGAGGCCGAGCGGGCGCTGATCACGAACGTCGATAGTGGGGGTAGTCATGAGGGAATCTCAACCAGGCATGATGCTGTAGGTCTTGGCGATCGTGCCGGTCGACAGGTAATAGAGGAAACCAACCACGATGACCACCGCTACGGCAAAAATCTCACCGAGGATCACACCGATAAAAAACGGTTTGAAGTGATTATAGCTCTTACCGCCGGCGAATTTCACCATGAGCTGCTTGATCGCCCAGCCGAGCATGAATGATGGCCACGAACACAGCATTGGATAGGTACCCCACACCAGGAAGAGAACCGGGTGCAGCGGCCACCAACCGAACGAGAAGCGCAGCGTGCTGAAAAGCACCACCGCCGCACCGCCGAGGCAGATCCAACTGAGCTCCCGTGCATGTCCGATGCCCGAGACCAAGCTCAGCTTGGCGATCCCGGAGGTTGTATCAGCAGCCTTCTGCAAGCCGGTATCAGCCAACATTTCCAGCCCGCGTGAAGCCGCGTCGAGATGAATACTCGGCACATAGACGCTTGCCCAGTTATCGTTGAATGATCCATCCTGATAAATGCCCTTGGTCCATGAAATAAAGCATACGACCAGGGCGATAGCCATGGCGCCGAACGCAATCCACGCCAATGGCGTCCGCCGCACTCCTGTGTTTTCCGCCATCTTCAAACCGTTCTGTACGTAAGGCATCAGGGCTTCACGCGGGTCTTGGGTCAAAATAGGCGAGAGGTAACAGACCATCACCAACGGAATCGAACCCAAGGCGCTGAAACCGAGCGTAGACGTCAGCAGGGTGCTGGGATACCAACCAATCTGCATGAAGGGCGCGCCGGTTTCACAAATGATACGGGTGAAGACCAAGAACAGCACCATTGTTGTTAGCGAAAAGAGCACCGCCACGAACCAGTCCATGCCAAACGGCCCCGCCAACACCAGAACGAAACCGATAAAGGCGAGGGTGAAAATACGCGCCGCCCATACTGGCTCGCGATCGGCATCCTCTACCAGCCGTAACCCCAGGGCTTTCACCATCACTGCCCAGTAATAGCTGCGTCCGGTATAAAATAGGATGCCGGCATAAGCGATATAAGCACCACTGCGTGCGGCCTCGGTATCCGGGCTTCCACCGGTCAGGCCATAAGTCTGGAAATTCACCAACAATAAAATCAACGATGACAGACCCATACTCAAACTCATCTCTGAAGAGATGAAATAAGAAAGACCGACTACCAGAAATGAAATTTTTCCCCAGGTCATCCACGGATCGCTGACGCTATTTAATAATGGGAACACCGCACGCATTTCACCGCTGAAACCCCAACCTAATTCAATTTTCGGCACATGGCTGGGGAACCACACCGCCGCATAATTCAGCATATGCAAAGTCAGAATCGGTAGGAACCCAAACCAGAATATGCGGTTTGCCAGAATTGCCGGGATAGTGCTGCCGGAATTGGTCTCGACCAAGGCGGTAGCTACCGTCGCCAATGGATAACTTAGTTGTTCATGCCGTGACCATTGACGATGCACAATCAAGCTCATCGATACGATGAGGACCATGAACAACAAGACCATGGGCGCCCAATACGCCATAGCTTGCAGCCACGGACGCCACGGAATTTCATCCATTGGTACCTTGCGGTCGCCGACCGCCAAACCCTGCACAAAGCCCCCATAGACCCGTTCGTATTCCCGGCGCGCCGCCGGCAAGCGTTGCTGATAACCCTCACGCACGGCGCGGAAGGCGAGCGCGAAATCGGTTTGGTCCTTTGCCGACGGGACCATGGTCTCCAAGCCATCGATTAGCGATTTAGCCGGCGCCCAAGCAGCACTGTTGGCAGTTTCTGTGGCAATGCGCTCACGGGTTGCTGCCAAAGCCTTTGCATCCACGTCCGGTGATAGAGGTTGATCGGTCAAAGCCGCCGTATCAATCACACTCAGGACACGTTGAATGGCACCTTCAGCCAGCGGCTGGGCCGCCAGCGTGGTAACCAAGGCATAACGCTCGGGATTACGCAACAGTGGAAAGATATGCTCGGGTACATGTCCCAAAACATCATTCTTCTGCCAATGCGGCTTTCCCGGCAATTGAATCGGGGGCAATGCCACCATGCGTTGGAAGTAGCGATAGAAACCTGAGGCCGGTAGCCAGCTGCACGTCAGCATGATCACCAGGACCACGGTCATTTCCCGCGGATTATACAGCAGCGGACGACACCAGCGTCCAACTAACGGATTCCACAACACCCCGAGCAACATGATCAGCGCCAGCGGACCAATTGGCAAATGATTACCCAGTAGATCCGGGGAATGCAGAAAATTGCCGTTAAAGTTATTTACCCAGCCGATGGCAAGCGCTCCCACCACACCCAAGACGAGTGATTTGACGGTAAATGCCCGAGATTGGCCGGCAGCCGCGACTGGCGTAGATTCTGCAGAGGTGCTCAAACCCGATTTCCCTTATGGAACTAGCATTGTACTAAATGAGAGCCAACGATTGTACGCCCATCCGTACCAATCGTTGAAGCCGATGCCACGAGCGACCACGCCGTATGCAGGTCTTTCAGTGCTGAGTATTTTCTTCGCCAACAACGTATGCTCATCGATGGGCTATTTTAAATCCCTTGGCGGCCCCTGGTCAACTTCTTTCCTGAAAGAAGTTGTTGCTCAAATGAAGTTCTTTCTCTAGGTTCTTTCAAACGCAGAAAAAACCTGCTTAAGGAACTTACCTATGTCCGATTTCCCAACTCTTCTTAAAGACAAAATTTCCGAAAAGGCCTTGAATGCAGCTGACGCTGCGGTTGCCATCGGCGTCAGTGCTCCCAGCCTGCGTACCGCACTTTCCGGCAAGTCGTTCCCCAATGCGCGCTCGCTCAACAAGTATTCGTCATTTCTCGGCCTCAGCGATGCCGAAACCAAGGCCTTGATCGATGCTGCCAAGCCAGCCCCGGGCAGCAAAACTGGCAAGAAGCCTGGTCGCAAGCCGGGTCAGAAGTCTGCCAGTAAAAAATCTCCGAAAGCTGGCAATGGAACTAAGGCCGGTAAAATGGCCAAAGCCGGCAAGCCTGGCCGCAAACCCAAGGCTAGCAGTTCGACCGCCGCTGCCATCGAGGCCGTGGTTGCCGCTCTCAAGCAAGCCGATGGCCTGATGGGCGACTCGCTCGCCGTTGCCGTGCATCGGCTCAACGCTGGACCACGCAAGATTGTCGAAGCCATCGTCAAGTCGCTGAACTAAGAAGCGCATTCTCCTTGGCGTCCTCCGCCATGAAAATCCCCGGGCATCTGCCCGGGGATTTTTTTTAATCGCGATCGTTATACGCCTCTTCACCGTGCTGGCTCAAGTCGAGTCCCTCAGCTTCGTCTTCAGCACTCAGACGGATGCCCATGGTATACTTGAGGACCATCATGATGAAGAAGGTCGCACTTCCGGCGAGTGCTACCGCAATACCGACGCCGGCCATTTGACCCCAAACCGGATTGAAGCCATCAACGGTAATGGCGCGGTATAATTCGGGATTCGCCGTGCGTAATCCCGGATGCACATCAGCGACGAAGAACAGGCCCGTGGCAATGGTCCCCCATATGCCGGCCACGCCATGAACGCCGAAAACATCCAAACTGTCGTCATATTTCATACGCATCTTCAACCAAGCGCAGGCAACAAAACACAACAGGCCGGCTATGGTGCCGATTACCAAGGCCCCCAGTGGCGTCACGAAGCCACACGCCGGAGTTATTGCCACCAAGCCAGCCACCGCACCAGATAGCGCACCCAACACCGTCGGCTTGCCACGCACGACCCATTCAATGGCTGGCCATGACAAAGTCGCCGCGGCCGCGGCCAGCTGGGTGTTCATGCACACCAGGGTCGCTAGGCCACCGGCAGACAAGGCCGATCCGGCATTGAAGCCAAACCATCCCACCCACAACAGCGCCGCACCCATGAAGGCGAGCGCCAGATTGTGCGGCGGCATGGGTATTTGCAGATATTTTTTACGATGCCCCAAAACCCATGCGCAAACCAATCCCGACACCCCAGAAGCGGTTTCGACCACCGTCCCACCGGCAAAATCGAACACCGCCAGACGATGTGCACCAAATGCCCAATTCAGCAATCCGTGCTGGGCCCACACCATATGCGCCATCGGTACATACACGATGAACAGCCACAACGCACTGAACCACAGCATCGCAGAAAACTTCATCCGTTCGGCATAGGCGCCACAGATGACCGCCGGAGTAATCACCGCGAACATCATTTGAAAGAAGCAGAAAGTACCAAAGGGAATGCTCGCGGCATAGATTGGCTCGGGGCCGGGAATATAACCGGCAACCCCATTCAGGGCTGGCTGCCAAATCACACCGGTCAAAAAAGCATATTGGAATCCGCCAATAAAAGGCCCTCCAGGAGCAAACGTCAGACTAAAGCCGCAAATCATCCACAACACACTCACCAAGGCACAGATCGCCAGCGATTGCATCATGGTACCCAGCACATGATGACGCCGCACCAGGCCGCCATAAAAAAGCGCCAATCCAGGAATCGTCATCAACAAGATCAGGAATGCCGATAACAATACCCAGGTATTGTCTCCAGCATTAAAAGCACCTTGGTCGACCGATAATTTTGCAGCCACCGATTGAATCTTGATAGTTGCCATTTCGGCCTGCAGGGCCGCTATTTGTGATTGCACATCCTCGGCCCCCGGCAGCGTTGCCAGACTCGCCAATAACAGTGTCGCCATAGATGTGAGACTTAGAAATAGACGGGTGAGCCGCATGAACAACCTAGATAAAAAGGAGGAGAACTGTTGCAGCACGTTACAGGCCAGCGCCGCAGAAATCTCAGCTAAAAAGTCATAAAGGTTTATTTTACAATTAGTTAAAAAATTATCTACCAATTCTCACCTGTTTCTTTTACGGATGATTTGACCGGCGAAACCGAGTACAAATAGTGCATATAGTCATAAATTGATCAGCCCTGTTCCTTCTCTTGCTCACCTGAATAGATGATGCATGACCCCTGCATGCATTTCAAAACCTTGTTCGCTACGCTTATGTTGCCCCTCTGTGCGTGGTCTGCCGAGCCACCTACGGAGGCGGAAATCGCCGCCGCAAGCAACATCTCCACTGCCACTATCCATACCCAACATGGCGATATCCATGTGCGTCTTTTCCCAAAGACAGCACCGTTCACCGTCGCCAATTTTGCTAAGTTAGCGCGTGCCGGATTTTATGATGATTTGGCCTTCCACCGTGTGGAGCCAGGCTTCGTCATTCAAGGCGGCGACCCCATCACCCGGCCTGGTGCCCCCAACACCGGCCTGCCGCCAGGAGCCGGCGGCGCAGGCTATCGAATTCCTGCCGAAGTCGGGCCCACCAACCCCGAAAAACATACTGCCGGCACACTCGCCATGGCCGATTCAGGACTCGGCACGGCTAGCAGCCAATTTTATTTAACCATGGTGGCAACGCCATTTCTCGATGGGCGCTATACCGTCTTCGGGCGCATAGTAGGCCCTGAAGATCTCGTCGTCATCCACCAAGTATTGCCCAATGAACACTTTTCAGTGCTGATCGATAAATAAACTGACGTCACAGCACGCGACCATAAAAAAACCCAGGCCATGTGGCCTGGGTTTTTTGCTGCTTCTCACCGGCAACCCGCGGGGGTCGCCGGAAAGAAGCCAACGATTAACGAGCGAAATACTCGATAACCTTCTGCATTTCGATCGGGAACGGAACCTGTTCCGGACCTGGAAGAGCTTCGATGGTGACCTGCAGCGCATCCATGTCGACCTTGATGCCCGATGGGCGTTCGAGGATCGGCGCATTGACGGTGACGCGAATGTCTTCGCGGTTGCGGGCTTTTTCACGCAACTGGAAGGACTGACCGGTCTTCACCAGCTGGCCAGGGCTCTTGGCGCGGTGGCCGCCGAGGTTGATGTGGCCGTGGCCGATGAGCTGACGCGCAGCCGGGATGGTGCGGGTCAAGCCAGCGCGCCATACCAGGTTATCGAGACGGGCTTCGAGCAACGAAAGCATGTTGCGGCCGGTATCACCAGGCATCGAGTAGGCCTTGGCGAACACCAGGCGCAGACCGCGCTCGGTGAGACCGTAGTGGAAGCGCAGCTTCTGCTTCTCGCGAAGACGAACGCCATATTCGCTAACCTTGAAGGTCTTGCGCTGCGAAGCAGCGTAGCCCGGTGGGTTGGGGCGACGAGCGAGGGTACGCGTGGTCAGACCAGGGATTTCCTGACCGAGACGACGGACGATGCGGAGTTTGGGACCGGTATAGCGAGCCATGGATGTCCTTGTGGGAATGGCTGGTGCAGCCTGCCTGGAAAGTAACCGTGCCGACGTGGACGGAACCAGGGATGGGCGGATTGGGCAAACACTCTAGGAGTGAGAGCACACTCCGCAAGCTGTAGCCGATCGGCCTCGTTGCCACTTTGATGAGAAATGTCGCATGACAGGAAAAGGACGAAGAGGCCCGTTGCACCTTCATAACACAAGGTAAATCACACATTCGAGTTTGTCTTGTGTCCCGTCACCTCTGAAAGGTATCGGATTGCCCATGTCGTTGAATTGCATTATTCGGTTATTGTGCCTCATCCTTGCCTGCGCTCCGGTTTTTATCACCGCGGCCGAGGAAGATGCCAAACCGCCGGTAGCTGATGCCACCGCCAATGTCCGAGCACTGGCAGAGGTGCGTTCCGATGCAGGACGCAAGTCGCTGCAGGCCTATCGCAAAGACCAGGCCGGCAATCCCAATGCGGTGGTTGACGCGGCAGTGGCCTTTACTGAAGCCCATAAATTGTTTCTGCAATTGAACGACACCGATGCGGTTTCTGAAATGCAGGCCAACATCTATTGGTGCAAAAAACAGATGAATCTTGATGCGGTGAAGTTGTACCTGACGAAAGAGGGTAAAACTGAAGCACTCGCACAAATGAATGAAGTCGCTGATAAAAAGGTCGAAATCAACGAAGGTACTACCTACCTTGATCGCGCCAAGAAATTTGCTGCCGATCACTCCACCGATCTCAATGGTATTTCGATCCGTTATTTCGAAGTTGCCGAACGTTTTGTCGGCACACCCATTGGTCTTGAGGCACAAAAGCTTTCACTCGAAGCTCAAAACAAATACATGCAGTGGATCCAGTCAGGTGGCATGGCCCGCGAAACACGATTTACCGCCCCGACGATGGTCAAAGCTGGGGCGCTTGTGGCAATTCCCGATGACAAGGCGCAAAAGACCGTACTTGCCGACCTGAAAAAACTGTATGCCAAAGATTATAGCCGCCGCACCGACAGCCAAAAAAGCCACTTCGCAGCCAAGCTGTCCGAGGAAGCTGCCAAGAGTCGCGGTGATGCCACTACCTACTTTACTACCCTCAACGAGGTCTGCCGTCTTGCCCAAGAAGCCGAAGACTATGAACGTATGCTCGATACCATCGACTTGTTAGCGGCGTCGTTCACCAGTTACGATGCTACCGAACAGAAAAAAATCTGGCTGAAGAAGATGACCGGCAAGCCCACGGCGGCGGCAATCATGACCTTGCTCACTAATCCCAAAGACCCGGCAGCCAATACCATCGCCGGCAAATTTTTCTGTCTCGATCTCAAGCGGTGGTCGGAAGGATTGCCGATGCTGGCGATTTCGGGCGATGCCGATTTGAAAGCCGTTGCCGAACAGGAACTCGCCAGTCCAAGCGAAGACTCACAACGGGTTCAAGTGGGCGATGCGTGGTACGTGGCATCCAAGAAAGGTTCGACGTCGTCAGAAAAATATGCCATGCTCGCCCGCGCTCAGCGTTGGTATATGCAGGCCAAAAATCTCAGTGGAGTTCTGAAAGAGCGTGTCAGTCAACGGTTGACGGAGATCGACCGCACCCTGCCTCTCGACCTGGATCATCTGGATTTTGACAATCTGACCCCGACGCAGTGGTCGAAACTCAAAGGTGCTGAAACAATTATTCCGGTGCGCACCGCCCGTTCGGGCCCGATTGCCACCATGAAGTCCGAACAACGTTTTCGCGTTGTGGCTAATCCTGCCGATACATGGACCTGCCAGAGCTGGTACGGCGCGGTGACCTGCTCCTCGTCCGGTGCCGATCCACGTCAACGCACCATTCGCGATACCAACGTGATTTTCTCTTCAACATTCGAATCTCCTTATCCCGATTTCCGCTACGGTGCTTTGTTGGTGCAAGTAGATAAGAGTGAGCCTAAACCAGCCGGGCTCATCTCTGGCCCAGGCAATATCTGGATCATTCCGAACGCCAGTACCGGTGAACGCAAAGGCCAGATCCGCATCAAGCTGGTGCCTGTCGACGACGAATGACCGCTCGCCCATGAACCATAGCAGTGGCGCGGCGTGATCCGTCGCCACCGTAGCCATCATGCCCCCTGCCCAGACGCGCAAAACCTGTGCGCCAACCGACCAATTTGACGGGATGATCGGGCCCGGCCAGATCCTGGCCTGGATTGCGTCATCATGTCCGTTTCTCTTGCCGCAGATCGCCGCCCGCGCTGTCACCACCGCACCACCGCGCGCCGTGACCGCCGGAGCCGATGGTTGGCTGCAGGTATTAGCCGCGGCACCTCGACTCATCGGCGCCAAGCCAACCATTGACACCCGTGAGGATTACCTCGCCCTGTGCTTGGCAGCACACCATGCCACGGTCGGCAGCTATGTACCTACCGATGTCGATTCGAAAATTCGCGGCGAGCTGTGGCGACGCCAAACTGGCGCGGCCCTGCGCCGACGCTGGCAGATAGCGACCGATGCCCGTGAATGGTCAGCAGCAGGTGTCTCAACCCGTGTTGAAGAGACCACCTGCGGCCCGGTAAGCGGTCATCATGGGGAATGGCTGGGAGTCGCCGCAGGAGCCCTGGGCGCCGCGATGATTGCAGGTGATAGCGAGACCGCCGATGAAGCTGCCGGCTGGATGCATGCCGAGCTCACCCGTGAGGCGCAGGCTTATATCGTGGCCGAAGAAGAAGTACGTACCGGCAACAACGATAAGCAGGCCGTCGCTCTGACTCGTCTGGCGTGGATTCTCACACACAACGCTGGCGACGTTGATCAGGGCCTCGCACATTGGCCAAGCGGTGCCGTCGGGCGGCTCCTCGATGAAAGGCGACGCGTCTTCGGAGAAATCGCCCACTGCGCACCACAACGGTATCTCGGTGCATACCATCGGGCCAAGGCGGTTTACCAGGTAGTTGCCAGCGAAGGACACCGCCACTACCCATTACGCGCAGTAAAAGCTCTACGCGCCGATGCCAGTTTTCTTTTACCGCTGGGGCCGTGCTTCGAGAACTGGGGGACGGTCATCGCCCACTCGCCGGCCATCAATGATCAGGGACGCAGCGAAGTGTTGGCGGCTCTATGCAACGGCATCGAAAAGGTGAGTGGACAAGTTGGCTACCAGCGGGCGCTCGTCGGCCTCGCCAGTGGCCCGGGAGGCCTGACCAAACTCAGTCAGCAGTTACCCGCCGGCACCGTAGCCCGACTCGACGAGACAACGGTGCGCGAACACTTGAAATTGAGTGCTGAGGACTTTGCCGCTCAGTTGGCTACGCGGGTGCGCAGCCTCGTGCGCAGTTAAATTTTGCCCATCAACACGAGGATCAGCACAATGATCAGCACCGTGCCCAAGCCACCCACAGGTCCATAGCCCCAGCCCCTGCTATGTGGCCACGCGGGAAGGGCACCGACGAGCATGGCGATAAGTAAGATAAGTAAGATGAGACCTAACATGATTCCCTCCTGGATAAGATTTTTTAGCCAGGCACGCAGCGCCTGGCTGTGTGTGCGCTAAATTAGAAACGGTAACTATAAAAGGCGCCGACACTGGCACCGATGGCAAGATCGTGATGGTGATGGCCGTCGTCATAATCGTCATCATGGTGGCGATCATCGCGCAAACCGAGGGCGGCCAGACCCCCGACAAAATGCCGTGCATTCGGCTGCATGCCGCCTATTGCCACGCTATAGGTAGCCAGCGCATCGGCTTCATAACCGGTATCGTCGCTATTGTGATAGACAAAACGTGGTCCGAAGCAGAGCTCTTGCCCAGACGGCAGGTCGAAGTGCGGGGCAAACAACACCGCACCGCCACCACCAAGACGTTCATCCTCACTAAGAAACAATTCGGGACGGAAGACGATATTGGGGCTGGCCGGGGCACGATATTCGAGCGCTAATCCGGGCTCAAATCCCGCTGTACCGACCATCAACTGTGGGGTGATACGAAAGTCGCCTTCAACTGCGAAAGCACAGCCTGAAAGCATTACGCTGACCACCGTGAAAGTGCGCAAGCGAGAAAAACGTGGGGACGTCATAATTTGGGACATAGCTTTATCTATGAGGTGATTGGGTCGGACGTAAAACCTAATAGCCCGCCGTGTGCCAAAATAATTTCGATTAATGTAAGTGTGAAACTGTATTCTCGATACACGATCACTGCGTCGTGCACGATAGAACCAAAACCGACCTGCGATTCGCGGGAGTAGCGATCTCAACCGGGATGTTAATAAACGGGCCTATTGCCCGCCAGCTTGACCAATAAAACACCGATCTCGCTCACCGGTAAAATGAATTGCACATGATCACCGAGGATGGCATTAATCGGCATGCTGCTTTGCACCGCTTCATGCGGATCCTGCACGACCGTCACGCCACCGCCGTTGGTAATGTGCACCAACCCTGCCGTACCATCTTTCAACATGCCCGATAGCACGATGCCCACGACGCGACGGCCATAGGCCGCAGCCGCCGAACGAAATAACGTATCGATGCATGGCCGATAATAACCTTCCTTGGGCGAAGGCAGAACGTGGATGATGTCCTTTTCAATAGTCAGCTGATGATCGGCGATGGCGACATAAATGCGTCCTCGCTTCAATGGTTCACCATTGACGGCATCAGCGATGGGCAGTGCCAAGGCAGGACCAAGAATCGATGCTAGCAAACTGGTCTGACCAGGCCCGAGATGCATGGCGATCAGCAATGATGCATCGAGGTTAGCCGGCAGGCCCTGCAAAAGACCTTTAAGGGCTTCGACGCCGCCTGCCGACGTGCCAATGACAATAATGTCGCATCGTTGATGGACATCGTTTATGCGCTGATTGAGAGTCGTAAGCATGCAAACGTACCCCTCTACCCAGCGATGATCCTGCCTATAGTCGAAGGTCGCTTACCCAGAGTCGCTTGTCGAAAGTCTCTTGTCGAAAGCCTCTTGTCGAAAGCTACTTGCCGAAAATCACCTGTGGATGCGCTGCCAGTTCGCTCAATAGGCGTTCATCACCAGCGATGGTCAATAGCACCTGATCGCCGTCAAAATCTTCGCCATGAATAACCGCACGTGATCGGATGTGCGCATCGAGCGCGCCGTCGGTGGCGGGATAGCGGATGACGACCTTCTTGATCGCGCTCTGGATGACCTCAGCAATCATCGCCCGCAGCTGGTCTAGACCTTCGCCGTTGAGCGCACTCACCGCCACGCTGTGCTTATGCCGCCGGCGTACTGCCGACAACAGCGTCTTGCTCGGGCAGCAATCGACTTTATTGAACACCACCACCACCGGAATGGCACTGGCTTCAATCGTGTTCAGCACCGTATCGACGGCGCGCATCTGCTCTTCCATTACCGGACTGGCGCTGTCGACGACGTGCAGCAGCAGGTCGGCCTCGCGCACCTCGGACAGTGTCGCATGAAAACTGGCGATGAGGCTGTGCGGCAGGTTGCGGATGAAGCCGACGGTATCCGAGAGCACGACGTTCTTGTGGGCCTCGATGTGAAGGCGGGCAGTGCGTGTATCGAGCGTCGCAAAGAGCCGGTTTTCGGCCAAGACCCCCGCATTGGTCAAGGCATTCATCAAGGTTGATTTGCCGGCATTGGTATAGCCAACCAAGGCGATGGTGAAGGCATCCTTGCGGGCCTTGACGGTGCGATCGCTGCGTTCGGCGATCTCTTCGAGCTTGCCCTTGAGATCCTGGATGCGCTTTTTCAGCTGACGACGGTCCATCTCGATCTGCTTTTCGCCGGTGCCCGACAAGAAGCCCGAACCTGAACCGGAATTGCCGCCCACCGTTTGCCGGTCGAGATGCGTCCACATGCGCCGCAGACGGCCCTTGGTATATTCCATCTTGGCCAGTTCGACCGCCAACATCGCTTGATGGGTGCGGGCATTCCCGGCGAAGATCTCCAGGATCAGTTCGTCATAGTCGAGAACGCGGACTTCCGTCTCCTCTTCGATATTGCGTTGCTGACGCGGAGACAACTGCACGTCAAAGACTACTTCCTTGGCGTCATGACCAGCCAGCAGGACTTTGATCTCATCGATCTTGCCGCTACCGATATAGGTCCCTGACACCGGCTTGGCGAGATGCTGCGAAATCGTCGCCACCACCGTTCTGCCAGCGGTATCGAGCAAGCTGATCATTTCCTGGGTACGGTCAGCTTCTAGCTCGCGCTCATGCGCGCAGCCAGCGATGACGAGCACCACAGGGATAGTGGCGGAAATGGTTGGTTTGAGGACTGCTTTCATGCGGTAGGGGTATTGAAGCGTGGGGATGACGTGGGGCAACCTCTCAACTCCCTCCTTGCTGTGGCGCGTCCGCATGCTCGACTTGCGTGCATGAGCGAATCGCCGAAAGTTATCCGTTTTCCTGGACTTGGTGAACGGAAGCCTGCTGTTGCACAGCCCGCCGAGGTGGCCAAAACCCCTGAAATCGGTACCGATGGCCTTACTGAGGATCAGCGCAAGGCGATCCAGGTCATCCTCAGCGGCATGACCTTTGTCCTGGTCGGCATCAAGCCGACGGACCGCGGCGCTGATTTCTTCACCTCGGTGCACGGTGATGCCGGCGAATTACGCAACGCGCAGGACCACCTCGACGGGGTCATTGCCCGCGCGTTCAGCAAAAAAGGGATTTGAAACCGCGCATTTCTCCACTTATGCAGATGGCGGAGGCCGATTAAAAGCACGCGAGTCGGGATTTCGCGGAAAATAGCGTGGATACGCCCCGCGAAATCCTGACCCGCTCAAGACGGCAGATCAGTCACTGAGCGATGATAGCCTGAAGCCTCGGCCCGTTCGCGGGTCAGGTATTTGATCGCGACGACGCGATTGCCACGCGCATTATAGACCACCTTATCCATCAAGTGACGGATGAGGTGGATGCCATAGCCGCCCATGCGTTTGCCGCTCGAGCGCCGTTGATCGATATGACCCAGCGGATCCTGGCTGGGGTCAGGTACTGCCACCGGATCGAAGCCTGCGCCTTCGTCTTCGATATAAACGATGACTTTGCCCGGCAAGATGCGGCAGCCGAAGGTGACCTTTTTGCTCTTGTCGTTGCGGTTGCCCCATTCAATCGCATTGCGACCAAGCTCTTCCAACGCCAGACGAACTTCGCTGGCGGCCGGTTCGGGCATGCTGAATTTTTCCAGCAGGCCGATGAA
>JAYVTR010000006.1:0-4701 GCA_043788625.1 Planctomycetota bacterium | reverse complement strand
GCTTTTTGACCAGGCGCTCGCCCTTGGCCTCCTGATCGTTCTCATAAGTGATCGAGCCACGTTCGCCGATGAGACGCCAGTCGCCGTGCCAGCTGGTGTGGCGGCCTTCGGCGCACCACGAACCACGGTAGGTGAACACTGCGCCATTGGCCAATTCGAAGATGGCGCTGGCGGCCACATCGCCTTTATACCACGAACCCTTGGGATTGAATTCATGGCAGTACACCGTCACCGGATCGGCGGCAAAAAAGAATCGCGCCAAGTCGAAATGGTGGATCGACATGTCGAGGATCAGCGGCGATTCCATCAGGTCGCGGAAATCGGTGCGCTCAGGCGGCGAAAAATGCGCCCCAATGTAGAAATCGCAATTGAGGGTGGTGATGTCGCCGATGGCACCTTTGCGCACGGCATTGCGGATCGCCACGTGATTTCCGTCATAGCGGCGGCTTTGGCTGATCATCGAAGTCAGGCCAGATTTTTCGGCTGCCGCGACCATCTTGCGACCCTCGGCCATCGAATTGGCCAACGGTTTTTCACCAAGCACCGGCACACCGAGACGCAGTGCGGTGACGGTGGTTACGCAATGGGCCGCGGGGATGGTGATGTCGCACACGAAATCCGGACTCAGCGCGGCGATGGCGGCTTGCAGATCGGTGAACGCGGCTGCAGGAGGCAGGCCGAATTCTTTAGCGGCGGCCAGTGCGGCTTCCTGCCGCACATCGACCACACCCACCAACTGGGCGCGGACATTGGCCTGCAGATTCTTCATCCATTGGCGACCCATGCCGCCACAACCGACGACTAGGGCACGTTTTTTTACAAGTGATTTGGCCATGGGGGATCCTGAGCGCTGCGCGAGTGTGTGGAAGCGCTTTCATAGCGGTGTTTTTTGCTTCAGCAAGATACCCCGGATGAGTGTACCAATGGAGGATTAAGCGGCGGATGCCTTGTGAGGGCCTCGGCTGTAACGATGCTGCGGCGCATCATGGCTCAGACCCCTATTCCCGATTTCGCCTTCGACAAACTTGACCGAGATCTGGTCCTGGTGATGGATGCCTTTTACGGGGTATTGCTCGAACAGGGTGAAGCCGAGCTGGCCAAACGCTTGCCGTGGACCAGCCACGGCACGCCCACGCCTCAGCCCGCCCACAGCGGCGAGCATCTGACCGAGCGCGGCATCCAAGCGCTATCGATGGCGTTTCAGTTGTTGAACCTGGTTGAGGAAAACTCCGCTAACCAAGGTCGCCGTCGTCGTGAAACCGCTGATGGCCTCGCCGCTGAAGCCGGCCTGTGGGGCAGTGCCTTGAAGACCCTCGCCGCCGCCGGCAAGGGTCCCGCTGAAGTGCTCGCCATATTGCGTCAGGTGCGTGTCGAACCGGTACTCACCGCGCATCCGACCGAGTCCAAGCGCACGACGATGTTGGAACAGCATCGCCAATTGTATCTGCAGTTGGTCAAGCGTGAAAACACCATGTGGACGCCGGCCGAACAGCGCGAGATCGGCGATGCCATCGAGGCCGCCATCGAACGCCTGTGGCGCACTGGTGAAATACGCCTGACCAAGCCCGACGTCGCCAGCGAACGACGTGGCGTGACGCATTATCTGCGCGAGGTCTTCCCGGAAGTGCTGGCCCGTCTCGATCATCGCCTGCGTCACGCCTGGCGTGAACAGGGCTGGGACGAGAACCTGCTCAACGACCCGGAGCTGCTGCCGCAACTGCGTTTCGGCTCATGGGTGGGTGGCGATCGCGACGGCCATCCGTTGATCACCGCCGAGATCACCGCCGATACTTTAGGTGAACTGCGGCGATCAGCCTTGTATGTCCATCGCCAGCGCCTGCGTCGCTTGGCGGTGGCCATGTCGCTATCCAATCGCCTGCAGGAACCGTCACCGGATTTTTCGGCAGCGATCGCCGCCATGGCGCTGCGTTGCGGGGCGGCCGGTGCCGAGGCCCTCGAGCGCAATTCCAAAGAACCGTGGCGGCAATGGATCAACCTCATCGTGCTGCGCATGCCGCCCGATCATGGCCAACCGGCAGCCTGGCAGTATCAGCGCCCGAGTGAGCTATCAGCTGACTTGCGCGTCCTGCGCATAGGTCTGACGACGGTCGGTGCGCGGCGCCTGGCGGTGGCTGATCTGCTCGAAGTCGAACGTGCTGTCAGCGTCTTCGGCTTTCATCTTGCCTCATTGGACATCCGTCAAAACAGCGCGGTGCATGAAAAAGCCCTCGCGCAGTTGCTGGTTGCCGCCGGCATCGATGCCGCCAACTGGGAAACATGGAGCGAGAGCGAGCGCCTGGTCCTCCTCAACCGCGAGCTGCGCAGTCCGCGGCCGTTGACCCACCCCGACGCGATCCTCGGTCATGAGGCGAGCATCGTCCTTGCCTGTTATCGCACGGTGGCCGAGCATCGGCGAGCTTTCGGTCGTGACGGCCTGGGGTCGCTGATCGTGTCGATGACGCGTAGCCTGTCCGACCTGCTGACAGTGTATGTGCTCGCCCGCGAGGCCGGTTTGGTGGCCTGGCATGGCGAGGACGACGCCGCCGGCCTGGCCAGTGAACTGCCGGTGGTACCGCTGTTTGAAACCATCGGCGACCTGCGTGGTTCGAGCGAGATCCTCAAGGCTTTCCTGGCCCATTCGGTGACCCGCCGCAGTCTCGGCCTGCAGTGTCCCGGTGCGACGCCGCGTCAGCAGGTGATGTTGGGCTATAGCGACTCATGCAAGGACGGCGGCATCTTTGCCAGCCAGTGGAACCTGCACCGCTCGCAGGCGGCATTGGTGACCGCTGCCGCCGAGTCGGGTGTTGAAGTGCGATTTTTCCATGGTCGTGGTGGTACCGTCAGTCGTGGCGCCGGCCCGACACATCGCTTTCTGGAGGCCCTGCCGCATGGCTCGCTGTGCGGTGACCTGCGCGTCACCGAACAAGGTGAGACCATCGCCCAGAAGTACGCCAATCCGGTTACCGCGACCTACAACCTTGAGCTGTTGGTCGCTGGTGTCACCGCCACCACCATGTTGCATCGTGGCGCCGTCGTCGATTACAGCGACACCCATGCGGTGCTCGATCGTCTGGCCGAGCACGGCAAAGAGGCCTACGAAGGTCTATTGGCCGCCGATGGCTTCATGACCTATTTCAGCGAAGCGACGCCCATCGACGTGCTCGAACACGCCGCCATCGGCTCACGGCCGAGTCGCCGCACCGGTCGTCGCACGCTGGCTGACCTGCGCGCGATTCCGTGGGTCTTTTCATGGAATCAGAGCCGTCACTACCTGCCCGGTTGGTTTGGTCTGGGCACCGCGCTTGAGCGCGTAGCGCTGCAGGATCCGCTGGCATTTGCCTCGATCGAGCGGCGCGCCCGCGACTGGCCGTTCTTACGCTACGCGTTGTCCAATATCGAATCGAACGTCGCTTCGGTGGCCCTCGACCTGATGGCGGACTACGCTTCGCTGGTGGCCGATGCGTCCGTGCGCGAGACTTTCCAGAGTTGCATTGCCGAAGAATACCGGCGCACCAGCGCCATGCTCGATCGCGTATTCGGGGGCAGTCCCCTGGCCAAGCGGCGGCCGCGCTTGGTGCGTACGCTGGTGATGCGTGACAGCGGTCTGCGCGCCCTGCACGCGCATCAGATCGCGCTGATCCGCCGCTGGCGTTCGCTGCGCGATGCTGGCGACAAGCCCCAGGCCGAAGCCTTGCTGCCGACGTTGCTGCTGTCGGTGAACGCCATCGCCTCGGGTTTGCGCACCACCGGCTGATATGATTGCCGTCTTAAAAAGACGGCAGCGATGATTCCTCATGCAGTACGCATTTTTAACCGCTTTCTTGTGGTCGGCCTCGTCGATCGCCTCGGCGCGCACGGCAAAAATGTTAGGCGGGCCACGCGCCAACGCCGCTCGTTTGAGTCTGGCGGTAGTGCTGCTCGGGGCTTGGCTCGGCCTCAGCCATGGCTTGTCCTGGCATCAGCAAGCATGGTGGTTTGTGGCTTCAGGAGTGGTTGGCCTTGGGCTCGGTGATATCGCCTTGTTCAGCGCCTATGCACGTTTGGGTGCCCGCTTGCCGGCCTTGTTCACGCACTGTCTGGGAGTGCCTTTGGGGGCCGCCTTGGAGTGGGTGTGGCTCGGCACGCCACTGCATGTGGGCGAGGCACTGTGCATCGTCACCATTCTTGTCGGCGTAGCGTTGGCTTTGACTCCCGATCGTCACGCTTTGCGTCATGACCGGGCTTTTCTGGTCGGCTGTGCCTTCGGCGTGTTGTCGGCTTGCGGCTTGGCGGTGTCAGCGGTGCTCAGCCGCCAGGGCTTTGCCGCCGCGACAGCGGCCGGAGCACCGATCACCGGTCTTGATGCGGCTCTGATGCGCAACCTCGGCGGGCTGAGCCTGTGCCTGCTGTGGTTGCCGCTGACCACTGCCGTGGTGCCACGGCCAAGCCTGCGCCAGTTGCTGCCGTGGCTGGGGTTCACCGCCTTGATCGGTCCGACTCTCGGTGTCGTCTGTTATCAACTGGCTCTGGCCGAGCTGAAGGTCGGTGTGGTCCAGGCGGTGGTGGCCCTGGTACCGCTGTTGGTCATTCCCCTCGCCTGGACCATCGACGGCGACCGCCCGCGCAAGCGCGCCTGGTGCGGCGGCGCCATCGGTGTGGCCGGAGTCATCGGCATGGCGTTGTTGCGCTAGGTGCCGGGTATCTTCCCTGGGGGCGCGGGCG
>JAYVTR010000005.1:0-3360 GCA_043788625.1 Planctomycetota bacterium | reverse complement strand
GACCGCCTGGCCCGCAACCACCCCCAGGTCGATGCCCGCACGCCGTGCCGCCGTCTGGATCGCGCCCACCTGCGCATCCACACCGGTCTCGACGATGGTGAGGAACGCATCGGCGAGGTTCTCCGGAAAGTTCTCGTCCGCACGCAGCAGGGCCGATGCCAAGGCGTCGGCGTCGATCGCCTTTCCCGCTTGCGCCGGCAGGTGATAGCCCACGCCGGTGAGGTAGGCTCGGTGCGGATTCAGGATCTGGTGCAGAATGTGCGCATCGAAGGCGGCGAGGGTGTCAGGGTTGGTGATACTGCGCAGGGGGAGGGCGGTCATCGGGGAATTCCAGGAGCGTTGGATGCAATGCGGCACCGCGAAGGGCCGTCTACCTGTACTACGGGGATCTGTGACAGGTCCGTCAGCGCGATGTGTAATTTCTTAATATATTGCAGCATAGTAACTTGCGAAAATTCTAACGTTTGTTTTGTGCGGGTTGGTTTGTCGACCCGGGGTTCGGCTACGGATGAGTCCGCCTGCTGGTTGTCACAAGGATCCGTAGTAGATGTAGCAGCACTATGTCTGACGGTTTTGCAGTCGTGCCAGGAGTCACCCGTTATGGCCAAGATGCCGACCTCCTGGCCGTCATCTCGGTTCGAGCCGCCGATCCGGTCGAGGGCGACGCGGCGGTCCGTGAATTCATGAACTCCTGGGGCGGACCGGTCCAGGTGATTACCCGCGAAATCTGTCTCGCCTTCCCCGCGTCCTATATCGGACGCGAGGACCTGGAGCAGGAACTCTGGCTCCGTCTCGTCGAACGCGCGGGCGAGTTCATCCCCGCCCCCGATCTCGGAACCGATCAGGCACCTCGTATCTATGGTTGGATGCGAACCATGGCACGGAATCTGCTCACGGACCTCTACCGCGAGCGAATCAAGCTCCCGCTCTTCGCGCTCATTAATCTTGAGCCAGAAGTCCGGGATATTGAACGGATGCCGGTCTTCTCCAGCGCCAAACCCGGCTCTCCCGAAGCGTCCGCTGAGGCGGCGGTGCTCGCCAGGCTGAGTCCGGAGCGTCAGGCCGACATTGCCATCATCCGTTCGCTGACCTCTGCCGAGCAGGAGGTGCTGCGTCGGGTGGCGCCTTTCATCGATGAGGAGCAGGGCGCCATCATCCCCAAAGAACTCAGGCAGGGTATTCTCGATGATCTCAAAACGACGGACGATCGATTCCGCCAGACGCTCAGCCGCGCCATGAAGAAGGCGCGGGAGCGGAAGCGGCAGATACGATCTGCAATTCCCGGAGGTCCATTATGAGTGACGACACGCTGCCCAAGGGCATTCTCGATGCCATGGCCATCTTGGCATGGCGTCGCCATGACGACGACGTCGCGGCGTATGCGCAGGCCGTCGAGGCGGCCAAGCGGCTCCCATCATCCACTATTACCGCGGACCGATTGCTGGCCGCTCTCGCCCGACGCGAGCAGCAGCTGCCATCGGCAGTCGTCGAGGATCCGGCGGTCTGCGAGAACCTATTCGACGACGTCTTCAGGCGAGCCGCGCGCAATGGCGGCGACATATCGGCCGAGGTAGAGGCCCGGATGCGCGCCGACCGGATCCGGGCGCAACGCAAGAAAGATCAGCAGACCTGATGCGGTTGGCCGGTACTTCCCAATCCGCCGAGAATATTCGGCGGCTCCAGATGGTCGCTGATTTCGCGGAATCAATCGCCATGGATCGCTTCGGTGGTTCGTGGGTCGATCCCGTTGGCATCATTGACTCCTGCCCTGGACTCACCTGGTCAGCGGGATCATATGGCGACCACTTCGATGGTCTCATCGAATCTGATGGCCGTCGCTTTCACATCTACATGAACGAAGATCGCTGCGCCCGCATCGATGGCGGTCGCGGCGCTTTCACCCTGGCGCATGAGTTGGGGCACTACTTCATCGATGAGCACCACCATTGGCTGAAGCGGCATCCGCACCGCTCACACTGCTCCTTCGTGCTCCAGGATGATGCCCTGCACAAGCCCCATGAGCGCGAGGCCGACGTCTTCGCCACGAACCTGCTGCTGCCGCGCACATCCTTCCAGAAGCTGGTGGGGTGTCCGACACCCGGTGGCGAGCCGATCATCGCGGCGGCGGACCACTTCCATACCACGCTGTCCTCGACCGCCATCCGCTTCACGGAATTGGAGCCGTTTCCCTGCACCATCATCAAGTGGGAGCAAGGCGTGCGTATGTGGGCCAAGCGTTCGCCACGGGTCGCGCTCCATTATGGCGATGTCGCCCGCCGCCTGGATGGCGTACTGGCGGAGTCGTTGACCGCCCAGGCCCTGCGCGGCGAGATCGCCATCACCAGCTCGATGAAACGGACGACCGTGGCGGAAGCCTGGTTCCCGGGGCTTGAGCAGACCGTTGAGCGCTGGGGATCCGCACTCGACCTCTGCGTGCCGCTCGACGAGCATGTGATCTCCCTCGGCCGCTTCGGCTTCCTGACGCTGCTCTGCGGCCATGCATGGACATGCCTGGGGTTGACGACGAAGGGCCAGAATGGACGGGGGGCGGGTAAATAGATCCATGGGATGACCTCTGTCTCCCATGAGGAGCCGCATGGAGCCATCACCGCAGGGCGTCGACGTACCCGTACGAGGCGTCAACGAAGATCAACCATACCGAATCACGCTGCGGTTACTTGCCGTTGGTCTTCAGCGCGCATGCGCCCGCCAACCTCGGTTGAATGAGTCGGTTCACCCCGGAGAGAGTCTGTTTGGAGTGGCTCTTGGGGACCAGGCAGGGATCAGTGCAGACGCGCCCGCAGACGGCGTCAAGGAGACCGCATGACCCCATCGACCGCTGCCAAAGTCGCTCGCCTGCCCAACATGACCGTGGCGCAGCTGCGCGACTACTACCTCGCCACCTTCAGCGAACCGACCGCCAGCCGGCATAAGACCTGGCTGGTGCGCCGCATCGCCTGGCGCCTCCAGGCCGACGACGAAGGAGGTCTGTCCGAGCGGGCGCTGACACGTGCCGCCGAACTGGCCAAGGACGCCGAGATCCGGGTCACGGCCCCCAGGATCGCCGCCACGGCGGATCCGGCCCGGACCAAGCAACTGATTCTGCCGTCGCAGCGGGATGCCGGTTTGGCACCCGGCACGCATCTGCGCCGGGAATGGCAGGGCCGGCACCTGGTGGTCACGGTCCTTCCTGATGGCTTCGACCACGACGGGACGGTGTACCGGAGCCTCAGCGCAGTGGCCCGGGCTATCACCGGCACACAATGGAACGGGCATGTCTTCTTCGGTCTGAAGCCGGCGCATCGCGGCCGGGGAGCAGCGTGATGCGCAAAGCTCCCCCGACCGTGCCGATGACCAAGC
>JAYVTR010000004.1:0-5010 GCA_043788625.1 Planctomycetota bacterium | reverse complement strand
CAGTTCCCGGCACAAGTCAAGCGTGCCGATGGAAGTGCATTGGCAGTGGCCGATCCGACAGCGACGCGCTTGGCGGTGGCGTTGATGGACATGAATGCGGTCATCGGTGGAGCTGCCTGCCATTGGGGCGGCCCGGCGGCACTCGCCGAGCTGATGTCGTCGATCCACGGCATCATGTTCTCCACCACCGGCACCTGGTATGACCGCTACAACTTCGCCAACGACGCCGGTCACACCGAAAATGGCGTTTACGCCTTAAAAGCCAATTACGGCTTTGCCGGTCTGACCACCGAATCCTTGAAGGGCTTCCGGTCGATCACCAGCAAGCTCACCGGACACGGTGAAAGCCACCTGTTTGCCGATGGGGTGATGATCTCCAATGGCCCCTTGGGCTCGTCGCTGCCGATCGCCCAGGGCCTGGCCATGGCCGATCGTTTGGCCAACAATGCCCGTACCACCATCTGCGTCATTTCCGATGGCGCGATGATGGAAGGCGAAGCCAAGGAATCGATCGCCGCCATCCCCGGCCTAGCCGGGAAAGACCTGGTCAACCCGTTCGTTTTAGTGATCTCGGACAACAATACCAAGCTGTCGGGCCGCATTGATGCCGACAGCTTTTCCATGCAGCCGAGCTTCGCCGCCCTGGAGGCCGAGGGTTGGAACGTCATCAAGCTGGCTAACGGCAATGACCTGCAGGCAGCTTTCACTGCCGTCGAAACCGCCCTCAAGCTGGCCGAAGCCGATCGCACCCGGCCGGTGGCCATCTGGGCCAAGACCGTCAAGGGCTACAGCGTCGCCGCGACCGAGAAATCAGCCTCGGGCGGCCATGGCTTCCCGCTGGCCGGCGCCGATTGCGTCAATGGCAAGTTGCGCGCCTTCGTTGCGGAAATCAACAAGGGCCAGGCGCTACCGGCGTGGGCCGAAGGCTGGCTGGGCGAGATCGAGACCGCGCAGAAGATCAAGGCCGAGCTCTCAGCGCAGCCGCGTGACGGCAATGCCGGCGTGCCCACCACCGCCCCAACGCCGGTGAAGAAGGACAAGATCCAGGGTGGTTTCCCCAAGGCGATGATCGCCGCCGCCGACAAGGGCCTGCCCGTGGTCAGCGTCAGCGCTGACTTGCAGGGCTCCACCGGCGTCGCGCCATTCCGTTTGAAGTACCCGCAGCTGTCGTTCGAAGTCGGCATCGCCGAGGCCAACATGGTCTCGACCGCCGCCGGCTTCTCCAAGCAGGGTTTCGTCCCGGTGGTTGACACCTTCGCCCAGTTCGGCGTGACCAAGGGCCTGTTGCCATTGTGCATGGCCAACCTGAGCCAGTCGGCAGTCATCGCCGTGTTCTCACACAGTGGTTTCCAGGATGCGGCGGATGGCGCCAGCCATCAGGGCCTGCAGTACCTGGCGATGACCGGCGCTATTCCACACATGCAGACCTATTGCCCAGCCAGTGCCGAAGAAGCCGAATGGGCTATGGGCGCGGCAATCCAGCATTTCGTCGATGCCCGCGCCGCTGGCCGTCAGCCGGACAGCGTCCTGTTCTTCTGCGGCCGTGAGAATTTCCCGGTGACGCTGAAGACGCCTGGCCAGGAATACGCCTGGGGCAAGGCCCTGACGGTGGTCGACACCACCGCCGGCAAGAGCAAGAAGGTGGTCATCTCCGCCACCGGCTCGCTGGTGGTACATGCCATCAAGGCCGCCGAAAAGCTGGCCGCCGACGGCATCGGCGCCCTGGTGCTGAACAATGCCTTGGCTAACCACCCCGATCTAGCTGCCCATAAAGCCGCCTTGGCGGCGTGCGGCGGCAAGCTGATCACGGTCGAAGACCATCAAATTGTCGGCGGCGCTGGATCGATGCTGGTATCGGCCCTGGTCAACGACGGCGTAGCTTTCCAGGCTAAAATCCTTGGCGTCCATGGCGAGTTCGGCCAGTCGGCCTACACCGCTGACGAATTGTATAAAAAGCATGGTATGGACAGTTCGGCGATCATCAAAGCCGCTCAATCACTCGTCTGAATTATCCTTGGTGCCAGCCTGGTAACGGGTTGGGATTTTCAGCAAAAACCCGCGTGCAATACGCGGGTTTTTGTGTTACAGTAGAGGCGCAAGGGAACTAACATGAGTACAGTAGGAACATGTGCGCCAACGACAGCTTTAGCTCAAGGATCAGCTCAAGGATCAGCTCAAGGATCGGCTCCGGCTGCCAGCACCGCCAGTGGGCGTCCGGCCGCGCCGTTGTACGAAGCCACCGCTCAACCGATGGTCAAGAATGATCAGGTCGTGATTTCGGATGCCGCACGAGCACGCTTGGCCAGCGAGCAGGTACAAAACCAGAAGTACGTTGTTCAGCTCTCGGCCGCACGTGAGCAGACCGGTGTTAATTAAATCGACAATCGCCCATTCTTCGCAAGCGTAGGCGCGGGCAGGCGATAGCCTCCCGCCGCCATGACATCAGCATTGCGTTTGCCACCCACTTTACGGGTTCTGAGCTTGCCGGTTCTGGTCGCCGCCTTGGGTTATTTTGTAGATATCTATGACCTCGTATTGATTGGAATGGTCGGCTCTGCCAGCCTGCTGGCGATTGGCATCCCCAGCGAAAATGTGGTGCAAACCATGGGTCACCTGCTGGGTTTGCAGATGATTGGCATGCTGGTCGGTGGCTTTGTGTGGGGTATGATCGCCGACCGCTTTGGGCGTGTGGCAACGCTCTTCGGTTCGATCCTCGTCTATTCCTCCGCGACTTTTCTCAATGCCTTCGTCACTCAGCTCTGGCAATATGAGATCCTGCGCGTCATTGCTGGCTTTGGTTTGGCTGGTGAGTTGGGCGTCGGTATCACTTTAGTGGTTGAGATGTTGCCGCGCGAACGACGTGCATATGGCGCCACCATGGTTGCCAGTGTCGGCGTCGCTGGGGCGATCTTGGCATGGGCGATGGCCAAATGGGTAACGTGGCCGACGGCGTTCATATGCGGGGGGGCGATGGGCTTCGCCTTGCTGCTGTTGCGCTATCTGGCCCATGAATCGGGAATGTTCCGGGCTCTCGATGCAACACTTCCCAAGGGCAACCTCAAGCTGCTGTTCACTTCGCCACAACGCCTCGGACGTTATCTGTGCGCCATAGCGATTGGTTTGCCAACGTGGTTTGTGGTGGGTATCTTTGTTTTTTTGGCGACGAAAACCGCGGTTCAGCTCGGTGTCACTGGACCTGTACTGGGGCGTGATGCGATTCTGTGGTGCTACATTGGCTTGATTGCTGGCGACGTCGCGGCGGGATTCATCACCCATGCATTGGCCAGCCGACGTTTGACTCTGCTGATCTTTCTCACCGCCAGCGTTATCGCCTGTACCACCATGTTATGCCTGCGGGGGCTATCGCCCGAGGCCTATTACGGTATGTGCTTCGTACTCGGATTGACAGTCGGCTTTTGGGCGTTGTTCGTGACCATCGCTGCCGAGCAGTTCGGCACCAATTTGCGTGGCACCGTGGCAACTACCGTTCCAAACATCGCTCGTGGCCTCTTCTATCCGATGAATTGGCTGCTGTTCGCCTGGCAAGAGCAGTTCGGCTATATCACCGTCGTCGCCGCCTTGGGGGTGGTGTGTTTCAGCTTGGCTTTGCTCGGACTGTGGCGGATGGTTGAGACGCACGGCACGGATCTCGACTACCTTGAAGAGCTGCCTTGAGTAGTGTCGTTGCATGATTCCAGTTCAGGTCACCACGCTTCCTCATTTCCATGGCTTGCAGCTGCCCGCGTATGCGACCGCCGGTGCCGCCGGCCTGGACCTCCAGGCAGCCATCGCTGATCCCATCACGGTCAAGCCGTTCGCCCGCGCCCTGGTGCCGACGGGCATCTGCGTCGCTATCCCCGACGGTTTTGAAGCTCAGGTGCGTCCACGTTCCGGGCTGGCTCTGAAACAGGGACTGACGGTGGCCAATGCGCCAGGTACGATTGATAGCGATTACCGCGGTGAAATCGCGGTTATACTGCTCAATACATCTGAACAGCCGGTGCTCATCGAGCGCGGTATGCGCATTGCACAGCTGGTGCTGGCCAAGGTGGAACAACTGGCGTGGCAGCCGGTGGCGACACTGAATCAGACCTTGCGTGGTGCGGGTGGATTCGGTTCTACCGGGGTCAACGGCTAACGTGCGATTGCTTGCTGATTGCGGGAATACGACGCTGAAGCTGGGAGTGGCGGCTGGATCAACCGTGGTAGCGCATGAGCGCTTACCAGTAAGCCGGGCGTCGCTCGATGCCTTCATGGCCCGTCACGGGGCCGGTGTGCGCGAGTTGATCTTGTTGCCTGGGAACCGGGTGCATGGCGATCTGGTGCGCGAATGGTGGGCCGAGATCGCTATGAAGCGGCGCCTGCGCATCATCGGTGAAGACGTATTGCTGCCCAATTATGGGCAGTATGCAACGTGTGGTTATGACCGCGTGCTGGCAGGAGCAGTGACCTGCGCCAAAGAGCAGCGTTCGGTGGTGGTATTGGATGCTGGAACCGCCACCACCATCACCGCCTGGAGGTGGATCGCTGAAAAAGGAATGGCCGGGGCGCCGCTTTTTGCCGGCGGACTGATCCTGCCCGGAGCGCAGGCCTGCCTTGATGGCCTGACGGCGGCGGCTCCTGCTTTACCGCACGTGACGCCTTTTGGGCCGGCCGCCAGTGCTTGCCAGCGCGACACCGTCGGTTCGATGTCAGCGGCACTGGGCATCGGGTATGGGCCCATGGTGGCAGCCTGCCTGTTGAAACTTGAACGTGAGACGGAAATCCATGATGTGGTGGCTACTGGCGGCAATATCGCCCTCATAGTTGAGTCGCGGATCTTGCCGAATTCAGCGCATCGTCCGGCCTTGGTGTTGTCGGGAATGGCATTTTTGGCAGAAAATCAGGCGTAAAGAGGGTCTCTTGCAAGCTCTGCTCAGGGCTCCCGGTCGACGCTTGTCAGCAGAAGGTCGCTCCGACACTGCTACCGACTTGTAGGAGCCCCCATGATCATCCCCGCTCAGCCACGAC
>JAYVTR010000003.1:0-3850 GCA_043788625.1 Planctomycetota bacterium | reverse complement strand
AGCGCATCCGGGTATCATCGTAAACTCACATAGGTCGATAGGGGTGGGTGTCGGACGGATACTTCGCGGCGAGGCCTCGCGGACGCCGGTGAGCTGATGACATTGACCGCAACGGAAATCCGGAGGTATGCACGGATCGAGCGTTTGGCAGTGGTAATGGTTGCCTTTTTTGCCGCGATAATGGTTTCTGCAGGAGTTTTTATGGCCTTGTCTTGTGGGTGAATAAACGGCCAGGCAGCTACGAGCTACGAGCTACGAGCTACGAGCTACGAGCTACGAGCTACGAGCTCCGAAAACCGGTCACTGCCACACATCACCAAAATTCCAGCCTCCCTCAAAAAAAGCACCACCTGCAATGCAGGTGGTGCCAAACCATTTTTAATAATTCTGATCGACTCAGCCGTTTTCAGCCAAGCAGCGCTTGATGAACGCAAAACTCTGCCGCACCGAATCAAACGGGTCGCCTGGGCACGAGTCCTGCTCGACGATAAACCATTCCGTGCCTGACTTGTCCGCTGCCTGGATGATGGCGGGCCAGTTGAGGTTGCCGTTGCCGATCTCCATGATCGCGGCGTGGTTATTGTCCGGGCCGACGCCGTAATCCTTCAGATGCAGCAAGGGCAGACGGCCGTGCAGGCGGGTGACCCATTCCTCGGGGCTTTCGCCGCCGGCGGCAACCCAATAGGTATCGATCTCACCTTGCAGGTTCTTGGCGTCAGTGAGGTCGTAGAGGTGCTGCAGCCAGGTCTTGTTGCCGAATTTCTTGAATTCCAGGGCATGGTTGTGATAGGTCAGCACTTGCCCGGCAGCGCGCATCTTGGCGCCCGCCTGGTCGAGGCCGGCGGCCATGGCCGTGACCTCGGCGAGGTTCTTTGGCTGCACGTGCGGGTACGGATAGGCGGTATAGCGTGTGCCGAGCGCACCGAGACGGTCGATGACCTTTTGCGTCTCTTCGACGATCACCTTGCCGTTCTCATGGGTGGCACAGATGATGACGCCTTCGCTATCGCAGATGCGCTTGATCTCGGCTTCGGGGATCGGGCCAACGCCGCTGATCTGCACCGCGGCATAGCCGATGGCTTTGACCTTTTTGGCGGTGGCAGCGAGATCGGCAGCGGTTTTGCAGAAGTCACGAAGGGTGTAGAGCTGACAGGCAACTTGAGTGAGGCGCATGGGGGTCTTTATGGGGATTGGTTAAAACGACTTACTTGGCGAACGACGAGGCGAAATTGCCGCTCTTGGTCTTCGGCGCCTTGGCCGCTTTGCTTTGCTTGAGGTCGTACTTGGAACTGGCGATGAGCTTCTTGTATTCGCGTTCGACGAACTTGCTGTCGAGTGGCAAGGTCAGCGTCTTGTCAGCGAGGCTGGACAAGACCATGGCGTTGCCGAGTTCGACCGAGTTGATGCCTTCGACAGCCTGGGCGATCAATGGTACGCCATCGCGGATGGCGGCGCTGAAGTTGTTGAGGATGCCGACATGCTGATCACCGTTGCCGTGGATGGGGATCTCGATGTTCCACGTCTCGGGCGATGACCATACCACGGAGGTGGTCATGCAGTGTTCGCGCACCGACTTGGTGGTGCGGATGAAGGTGAGCTTGCCATTTTCGGCAATCACCTTGCCGCGATCGCCAGTGACTTCGAGGCGGTTGGTGCCGGGGAATTCACCGGTGGTGGTGATGAACACGCCGGTCGCGCCGTTGGCGTATTCGAGGTAGGCGGTGACCGAGTCTTCGACTTCGATGTCATGCCACTTGCCGATGCCGATGTGGCCGCGGACCTTCACCGGCATGCCGAACATCCACTGCATCAGGTCGAGGTTGTGCGGACACTGGTTCGACAACACGCCACCGCCCTCGCCCTTCCACGTCGCGCGCCAGCCGCCCGAGGTGTAGTAGGCCTGGGTGCGGTACCAATCGGTGATGATCCAGTTGACGCGACGGATCTCGCCCAGCTCGCCCGACTGGATCAGCTCGCGCAGCTTGATGTATTTCGGATCGGTACGCTGATTGAACATGGCCGCAAACAGCTGCGATTTTTTCGGCCGCTTTTTATAGGCCGCAATTAACTTCTCACAGTCCGATTTGTGCACCGACAATGGCTTTTCGACCATCACGTGCAGACCCTGTTCGAGCGCGTCGATACCGATGATGGTATGGTCGAAATGCGGCGTGGCGATGATCACCGCGTCGACCAGACCCGAGCGGATGAGGGCCTTGGAGTCCGTGAAATGCTTGGGCTTGCCTTCAGCCTCGGGCCACTTGCCGAGCTTCTCGGGGTCACGATCGCAGATGGCGGCACAGACCGCGCCGGCGACTTTGCCTTCGAGCAGCCAGTTCACGTGGCCAGAGCCCATGTTACCGACGCCAATGACACCGATGCGAACAGGAGACTTTGACATGCACAATTCCTTGTGGGGTGTGGCCGCTATCAGCGACCGGGGAAGCATCATTGAGGAGCGAGTTGGGGAGCGACTCGGGGGGCGAGTTGGGGAGCCAGCTGAGGAGCCAGCTGAAGAGTTGGCCGCACAAATGGGCCGTCGTCCAAAGTCGCCAGCTCCACCGCCGCACCGCCATGCGCAGCACTGTGGTACAAGGCCAGCACCACCCGATTGGGTACCGCCGCGGCAGCAAAATCGACCTGCGGCGGACGACGAGCAACGATGGCACTGATGCAGTCCTGGATCTGCAAGGCGTGATGGTCGCCATAGCAGGCCTTGCCGGGCATTTGCACCGCCCCCAGATCGAGGCGCTCCAAGGCCCATAATTCCGTAGCCAGGGCCTGCGAGGGATGCTGCAATTCGATCAAGTGCTCATCGGTGGACAGACTGAAGCTGCCGCCGCTGGCGACGACGTCGATGCGATTTTCCCAGCCCGTCACCAGGTCATTGGCTGCGTCCATGTGCAATACGGCACCATGCGCGCCGCTGACGGTGAAATAGGCGCCGTCTTCGACTTCGATGGAGATGATCCGGCTGCGGCTCACGTGGCCAGCGACGGCGTGCGGCGCCGGCAGGAATCCGAGTGCCGAATCCAAGCTATGAATAGCCTGATTGATCATCAGGCCACCGCCCTCGCCAGCCCACCAGCCACGCCAGGCGCCACTGGCATAATAAGCATCCGTGCGCGTACAGCGAAAGCGTACGTCGATGCGCTGTACGCAACCAAAGTCGCCGCCGGCCACCAGGGCCCGCAGACGCCGCGCCAGCGGACTGAAACGGTGCTGGAAGATACCGCTGGCCATGAGCTGCGGGGCTGCTGCTGCTGCACGCAGCATGCGCGTCACATCAGCGGGCGTGGTCGCCAAGGCTTTTTCACAGATCACGTGCTTACCGGCGGCCAAGGCGGCACATGCCAGCTCAGCATGCGTCTGATGTGGCGTACAGATGTGTACCACGTCGACCGCCGGATCCGCGAGGACCTCAGCTATCTGGGTGGTGAAATGGTCAGCGACAACGGCAGTGGCGCGCGTCGCGTCGAGGTCGCAGGCCCAGCGCAGATGGGTGCGCGCATCTAGTTCAAGAGCCTTCGCATGGGTTGGAGCGATAACACCACAGCCGATGATTGCTGCTTGGATCATGGATCCAGCATACCACCTACTTAGGCGAAAGTCTGTGGTTAAACGATCGTCTGTTGTCGTAAAACGATCAACGCTGGCGATAGGATGTACCACCCGAACGCCGGTAGTCACTGGGCGACACACCCACGACGCGGCGAAAAACCTGGCTGAAATGGCTGAACGAGGTGAAACCGACCTCGACCGCAATGGCGGTTACCGATAAGGCGCTTTCAAACAGCAGCGCCTGCGCCCGCGCCACGCGGATTTCAGTAAGGCGGGTCAATGGCGTCTT
>JAYVTR010000002.1:0-2501 GCA_043788625.1 Planctomycetota bacterium | reverse complement strand
GATCTCGTAGTAAGCACAGTGCTCAGCTCGCTCGAGACCGATGGCGTGCTGCAGGGGGTCAACACCACCCAGCGCTGGGGGTGGTCGCTGATCGGCGATCCTGATGTATCGCTGATCGGTGGAAGCAACGGCATCGGCCATAGTTTTGCTGGCAGTTACCTGAATACGCCTACTGAATTCACCTTGCAGTCCGATGAGCCGGACATGATGAAGAAATCATTACTCAGCAAGGTGTATCCAGTATCTTCGGCATTCACTATTTGCCGCCTCAGTCCGAGCCCGAGTAATTTCGAATACCAGATCGCGGATGGCGCTGGCGCCTCTGCGCACAAGGCCGTGTATGCCGGACTGGCCCAGGAAGTCGGCACATCCTGTTTGCTCGCTGACGGATCAACGGCTTATTCCCTCAGGCTGACTTCGCTGCAACGCAATCAGTCCAGCGCCGAAATCAAGCCGACCTACACCGCACTGCAGGTGGCATGGCGGACCCGGGAGAACGGTGCCTCAACCGAGTTGGTCGCGGTACAAAGCACGACGCCCAAAGTGTCATTTCTGGAATTGTCAGCGCACGCCAACGATGATTGGCACGTCTCGCACGAGGTATGGGGACCCAAGGCCCTGACCATACAAATGGACGCGCCCATCGCTCTGCTCGCCAATGGGGAGATGGCCACATCCTGGCAGGTCACGGCCAACAATACCTTCCATTCCGAGCTGTTTTCCACCGAAAGTGACACTCGGGCTGTTACGCCGCCACCAAACAAGTGGTTGTCGGCATCCAAGTTCTTCACCCAGCAGGGCGTTGCGGAACGAGTCAGTGGCGTCAGCCATTTTTACCGCCTAGCCAGCTTCATGTCTGGATTTCATCAATACATGAGCCAGACGGATTTAGGGGCCTTTACCGTTTCAGCGCCGTTCGGGGTTGTGTCGACTTTCTCCTATAATTTTGACGCCACCGGTTCGCAGTGGGATTACATTTTTGATTATAAAATAACCAAAAATTCCGGTGATCCCCTGGTCAATGAAAGCATCCATCAGGATTATGTGGCTGCTGCCGGTATCAATCGTGACTTTGATCCATTAGAAGTCACTCCCGGTCCGACCTATAATCCCATATTTAAACAGGTCGTGGAAGACAGCATGGATGGCTTTGAATTCCCGGCTCATCTCTATACGAACAGCGCCCCCATCGATACGGTGTGGGGGCCGCTTCCCCACCCTACAAGTGGCGGCTTCAGTGAGGCAACCGTCGCCTATCCGCAGATCGACCTGATCAATGGCGAGGCTGACGTGTATATAGGGGTGGGCAGCGGAAAATTCGAGAGCTCCGTTTATCCAAACGCGCTGGTTATCTACCAAAACAATTTCTGGCGCTGGGTAGGTGCGAATGGTTATTTTGTCTCTCCGATGAAGGTCCAGATGATGAAGTCGAGTGGCCAGGGAATTTGCAATTATACCAACATTTACGGTGCGAATTCGCTGGTATTGCAGAACGACGGTCTTGTCAAAGTGCATATCACCAACCCGGGATATGTCGGATTGAGCGTGCCGGCTCAGCCCATGTTTATCCCTGGCATGAAGGAAACGAATCACGTTGCTTTGCAAAATTTCACGGCCGGGTACGGAGCAGCTGATATCTACCATTACGAAAATGGATTCAGCGGACGTGGCATTACGGTCAACGGCATTCAAGCGAACGTCACCAGTACGACCTCCTCGATCGCTATTTCCGTGAATGCCGTCGGTACGGCGTATGCAGATCGTCTTCCGACCTTGGCCGTACCGCCAGCCAATCTGCGTTTGCAGCGCACCAGCGGCTCGACGACGACCATTTTAGCGCCCGGCGACAACGAATTGACCCCATCTCCTGGCCAAGGTAAAAATTGGCAATTGGGGGTGGTCCCCACCAGTCTCGCCGGCATCTATGCGATGAAAGTGCATGTCGACGGCGCCCCTGACAAGTTCGTCGAAGTCAAACGACCGCTCCCGCTCGGCCTGCATGCGACGCCGCAGTCGTGGTCGACGGTGATCCCCAACGCCGCCACGTTCGATCCCTCCACCGGCAACCTGCGCTTCTCGCGGCCCGTCGCCACCTATGCGACGCGCAACCCCGGCCCTGACGTGGTGCTCACCTATAATTCCCTCGACGGCACCACCACCGGCGTCGGTGTCGGCTGGCGTACCAATTACGATTCGCGGGTCGTCGACGGCACGTGGTGGATCGATGAATATGGCGCGTGGTGGAATTTCGATACGACGTCGTCGTCGCCAGCGGCACATCTCAATGCCCGTTCAACGCGCAATCTGCCTGGTGCCCGGCTGCTCACGCGCCACGGCGTACTCGCTGCTGACTCCACCACTGCTGGCTCCACCGCATCAGACCCCACCACCACCGCCGACGGCTTCAAGGCCAATGAATCCGCCTGCGTCACGCTCGGCGATGGACGAGCACTCTTTTACGATGCGCGCGGCTACCTGGTGCGCGTGGTGCATCAGCAGGG
>JAYVTR010000001.1:0-17961 GCA_043788625.1 Planctomycetota bacterium | reverse complement strand
TTTTTCATTTATAAGCGGTCTCCGTGCATACACGGATCGACGCAGGTCTAACCGTGTCGTAACGGTCTCTGGAGGCGCGGGCGAGTCGCCCGCGCCCCCAGGGAAACCAGCCCGAAGTTTGTCCGTTTACGCGTTGAGCAGCAATTCCTGCACCCGCTTGGCAAAGCCGGCCGGGTCGGCGATACGGCCGCCTTCGGCCAGCACCGCCTGATCACGCAGCACGCGCACATGCACCTTGGCCTTATCGGCGTCGGTACCCTGCAACATCTGCAACTTGCTGACCAACGGATGCCCGGGATTCAGCTCGAGGATGCGCTTTGAAGCGGGGATGGACTGACCCATCTTACGCATCAATTCTTCCATCTGCGGCGAGCTACTGTTCTCTTCACCAACCAAGCAGCACGGGCTGTCAGTGAGACGGTGCGACAAACGCACATCACCGACTTCATCACCCAAAGCCTCTTTGACGAAGGTGATGAAGCCGCCCAGTTCCCTGGTCTTTTCTTCGAGATCCTTCTTCTCGTCAGCGGTACCCAGATCTTCACTGCCCTTGGCGACACTGATCAACTTCTTACCGTCGAATTCAGTGACATGGCCGGCGACCCATTCATCAACCGGGTCGACCATGAACAGCACTTCATAACCGCGTTTGGCGAAGCCTTCGAGATGCGGCGATGACTTGGCCGCCGCGACATTGGCAGCGGTGACATAGTAGATCGCCGGCTGGCCTTCGGCCATGCGCGTGACATAGGCTTCGAGTCCGGTCTTGGCGTCACCCTCGGTCTTGGTCGAGGCATAACGCACCAAGCGCTGGATCTTGTCCTTGTTCTCAAAATCATTGACCAGGCCTTCACGGAGGATCGAGCCAAAGGAGCTATCGATCTTGGCGAAGGTTGCTTTCTCAGCATCTTCGCTGCCGGCGGCGAGTTTCGCCAAATGGTCGAGGATACGCTTCACCAACTGCTTGCGCAGCTTGGCGACGGTGTCCTGCTGCTGAAGAATCTCACGCGAAACATTCAAGGGCAGATCATCGCTGTCGACGACGCCGCGCACGAAGCGCAGATACTCGGGCAGCAGATCCTTGCAGTCGTCCATGATGAAGACGCGGCGCACATAGAGGCTCAGGCCGCGACGATCGCGGTCGAACAGGTCGTGCGGCTTTTCGCTGGGGATGAACAGCAGCGCGCTGAAGGACATGGTGCCTTCGACGACCACATGCAGACGCGTCGCCGGTTCGTCCCATTGCTTGCAGGCGCTCTTGTAGAACTCGGTGTATTCGCTGTCGGTGATCTGATCTTTGGGCCGTGTCCACAGAGCCTGGCCGGCATTGACCTGTTCTGGTTTGGCTTCGACGCCCTTCTTCTTGTCCTCGTCTGAAACGTAGGTCGGCAGCATCACCGGATAGCTGACGTAATCGGAATACTTCTTCACCAATTCGCGCAGCTTCCAGGTCTCGGCGAAATCCTTGGCATCATCTTTCAGATGCAGGGTGACGGTGGTGCCGCGCTGGGCGCGGGTGATCGTCTCGGTGGCGAAGTTGCCGTCGCCGGCCGATTCCCAACGCACACCATGGTCGGAGGTGACCGTCGCACTGCGGCTTTCGACGACGATGCGGTCGGCAACCATGAACGCCGAATAGAAGCCGACGCCGAACTGGCCGATGAGATTCGACGACTTGCTCGCTTCGCCCATGCTTTGCAGGAACTGCTTGGTGCCGGACTTGGCGATGGTGCCGAGGTGCTCGATGGCTTCGCCTTCAGTCAGGCCGATGCCGGTATCAGTGATGACCAGCGTTTTACCGTCGGCATCGGCAGTGATGTCGACCTGCAGACGATCATCGCCCGCCATCAATGTGGGGTTGGTGAGAGCGGTAAAACGCAACTTATCACAGGCGTCAGAAGCATTACTGATCAACTCGCGCAAGAAGATCTCACGATCGCTGTACAGCGAATGGATCATCAGGTGGAGGAGTTGCTGGACTTCGGTCTGAAATGCGTGGGTGGCCATAGTGATTTTCGGTAGCGGTTGCTGGGTGGTACGAATAGAGGGAAACGATCACCCCTGGTCAATCTGACAGGGACGGCACCATACATGCACGTCCGATGCCAAATCCCGTTCGACCCGCAGCCGAGCGCCAGCTCGTCGCCCTTGATCTTGACGGAACCCTCCTGGGCTACGACAGCACCTTGCCCAGCGGCCACGTGCATGCGATCCGCCAATTGCTTGAACAGGGCGTATTGGTGGCGATCGCCACTGGACGCATGGTGCTGACAGCCCAGTGGGTCCATGCTCAACTGCGATTAACTACTCCATTAATTGCTTTTAATGGTGGTTGGGTCGGCAATCCCGACCTACCGCAGCAAGCACCGCTGGCGGTGGCGGCCCTCACCGAGGTCGAGACCCGGGCTATTATCGCCGTGCTGCGCGAGTTCCCCGGTGCCACCTGCGGCTATCCCGATGCGCGTACGTGGTTGATGGATTGCGAGATTCCTGCTACCGAGAACTGGCGCGAGATTTATCGCATTGATATCCGCATCAACGACGAGCCTTTTCGTCAGTGGCAGGGTCCGAGCCACAAAGTCATGTTCGTCACGGATCCATTGTTGGTGCCGGAAGTCAGCGCCACTCTGCGGCGCATCTTTGCTGGACGCTTCCAAGTCGTCGCTAGCCAACATGACCGCATTGAAATCCTTCCCGGGCCGGTGACTAAGGCTTGGGGCCTTGAGCATGTAGCCCGCCATTTGGGGGTGGCCCGCGACCAGGTGTGGGCGGTGGGTGACGCCGACAACGACCGCGAGATGATTGCCTGGGCCGGCCATGGCTGCGTCATGGGTCAAGCCCATCATTCGCTGAAGGATATCGCCCGCCACGTGCTGCCGGGGGTGCACGCGCGTGGTCTGTGCGCTCTACCGGGACTGATGGCGCGGCATCCATGAGCATGAAGAACAGCGCCTGGCTGTGGTGCCCAGCTTATCCGTTGGCCGATGCCTCGGCGCATCTCGCCTGCCTGACCGCAGCCGAGCGTTTTACCACGGCGCTGGGCGTGACGCTGAGGGCTTCGCCACTGCTCGCCAGCCATACCGGGCTGGGCGCCTGGTTGGCAGCGCCACTGCGTCACAACGACCTGCTGGCGGGAATTTCCGCTGTCGGCGTCGATGGCTGGCTGGTGGCTGCTCGTGGTGGCTACGGCTGTCTCGACCTGCTCGATGCCTTGCCGACCGGACCCCTGCCGCGGGTGATCGGCTACAGTGATTTGACGGTGTTGCATGCCGCCTGGCAGGTGCGCGGTGAAAGCGGTGGCCTCTATGGCCTGATGCCCGGCGTACGTCACGGCACTCGTGCGCTGGAAACCACCGTCGCCCTGGCCCGCGGTGAAGCCCTCAGCGTCACCAACCTGCCAGCGACCCAGGCATTGTGTCCAGGTACCGGTGAAGGTCCGCTGTTTGCCGGCTGCCTGCGCGTGCTTGCCGGCCTCGCCGGTACGCCATGGATGCCGCGCTTACACGGGCACATCGTCGCCTTGGAAGACATCGATGAGCGGCCCTATCGGATTGACCGCGACTTGCACCAACTGCATGCCAGCGGGGCGCTCGCTGGAATCAGCGGCCTGGTGTTCGGGGCCTTCCCGGTGGCCATGGACACGCGCTATGGCGGGCCCTCGGCGAGCGACGTCTGCCGCGCGTGGGCCAGCCGTCTCAAGGTGCCGACGATCTTCGGCCTGCCCTTTGGCCATGACGCGGACCCATTGACCCTGGCGCAAGGACGCATGACGCAGCTTGCGGTTGTCGCCGATGACTGGCGCATGACGCAAACACCCGCAGCAAACTTGTAGATCGACCTAGGATTTGCACATGCAGCAGCGTCACGGATTTACTCTCATCGAACTGTTGGTGGTGATCGGCATCATCGCCCTGCTCGCGGCCATGAGCCTGCCGATCATGACGATGATCCGCAAACAGGCGAAGGATGCGTTGTGTCGCAATAATTTGCAGCAGATCGGTATTGGGATAACCGGATTTCAGCAGGTAAACAATAATAAATTTCCAGCGACATTCACGTCCTTGTTCACCAGCGGTGGAGTGATGGATGGCGAATCCCTCAAGCTCCTCCTCTGCCCATTGGACGCGCAAAAGGGCGCCAGCAGTGACACTGGACGTCCTTCCACCTGGGGAGCGCTGCCTGAATTGTACCAACCGGGCTGTAGTTATTTGTTTGAAGCCGCCGATGTCACTCTGGGCAATACAGCACGCGGCTGGTCATTCCTGGACGGCTCGCTGTGGGGTGACAACGGTCGATTGACCTGGGCAGATGCCAAGGTCTATGCGCTGAAACATGACAATACCGGCAATAAGCCGTTTCGCCTGTCCGACTTCCCCATTGTGCGTTGCTTTTGGCACGCCAACTGGCCTCCAACCTATAGCAGCGCCGTTGAAAAACGTGTGCTCAACCTGGCATGGGATATGAGTCTCTTCTGGTCGATTCCCAAATGGGAAGACCAGGTGCGCGGCAATTAAGTTGCCGTTACACCAGCCACCACACCTGCCGTCCCTCATCAATCGCTTCGCCCCGCAGGCTCGGCCAACACGCGCGCACCTGCAATCCAACGCTTTCTGCCAGCCGCACAATTTCATCAGCGGCATACAAACGCACTGATTCGGTATAAGCATGCACACTGCCATCGGGCCGTGAAATGTGCACGTCCTTGACCATCCGTTGACCTTCGATCCGCCGTTGTTCGCGAATCGTTAAGCCGGCGACCGACTTCGAACTCTCGGGCACCAAGCCCGCGCGCACCCGCTGCGGATCGGGCAGGTCGAGCACCAGGCTGCCACCAGCTGCCAGTTGTCCGGCCAGCGCCGCCAGGGTTACGCCGTTGTCAGCTTCGTCGAAATAGCCGAAGGCGGTGAACAGCACCAGCACCGCTGAAAAATTGCCAGTAAAAGGAATCGCCCGGACATCGGCGCGGCTTACCCGGCCACGAACCTCACGACGCATGGCCGCCGAACGCAGGAGATTGGCGCTGTAATCAAAACCCACAGCACAGATGCCAGCGCGTTGCAGCGCCGCCAAATGGCGGCCATTGCCACAACAGGCATCCAGCACCGGTCCGCTACCGAGGTGCGGCAACAACCCGGCAACTTCAGCCATGGCTGCGTCGTCGCTGCGATGGGCATAGACCAGTTCATAGTCTGGGCCGAAAGCCGCTTGCCACCAGGGTGGAGAGGTGCCCATCACCAGCGGACCTCATCCAAGGTCATCACCGTCGAGTGTGCGCCGGCGCCACGCAGCTCAGCCGCACTGATGATGCCTACGAAACCCACCACTTGGCAGCCGGCAGCGACCCCAGCTTTGACACCACTGAGGCTGTCTTCGATGACCAGGCAGCGTGCTGGCGGCACAGATAAGCGCGCTGCGGCGAGTAGATAGGACTCAGGATTCGGCTTATGGCTCGTGACATCTTCATGGCAAATGCGCACCGGCAGGCGCTGGGCCAAGCCGGTTACCGTCAAGGTCAGGGTCGCGAGTTCACGTTCGGCGCTGGTTACCACGTGCGTAAATACCCCGCTGTCGGCGGCATGCGCCAGCAACCCCAAAACCCCGGGGCGCAAATCGATGCCGTCGCTGCGGTACATGTCCATCAGCACCTCGGTCTTGCGTTGCACCCAGTCGACGACATCGGCGGTGCGTCCGCTGCGGTCGAGCAGACTGCGATAGAATACCTGATCACCCTTGCCGACATTGCCGACCACGTCGGCGTGGCTGACCGGCATCTGCACCGTCGCCAAGAATCGCTTATGGGCTTCAAAGTGACGCGGCTCGGAATCGACGATCGTTCCATCCAGATCGATGAGCAAAGCGGCGGGGCGGGCAAAATGGCGTGGCATGTACGTAACATGTTGCGCCCAGCCCTGGATAAAAACAACCGACCCCCTGGGATAGCCCAGGGGGTCGGTGGGGATCGACGTAGGTGGTGGTTGTCACCACAGTAAAAGGTCGCCGCACTACCCGTGCAGACGCAGCACTTTAATTAGGTGCACGTGGGTCTGAGTTAGAACCCGAAATCACCGACGTTCGATCTTTCAAGGCGCAGTCCGCCGGCTTCCAGCAGGCTGTCGAAATGTGCTAGACGGCAACACGATATGATTTGGCCTCCTTATCGTGGATCTTACGCAGCTGGGAAGCTGCCTTGTCATGAACCATGTCGATTGCGGAATAGATGGTGTCTTCCGCGTCATGCGCCACGACATCCCGGCCGTGGGGAAGGTGCATGTCGACATCAACCCGAATCCGATTCTTCTCCTGCGGATGAATGGTCACGTGGACCTTCTTCAGCCCCGTATGGTACTTAGCCAGGGTTCCGAGTTTTTCGGAGATGTATGCCTTCACCTTGTCGGTCACCTGGTAGTGCACGCCGGAGATCTGGAGTTCAACCATGGGAATCCTTACGATGGCAGGAGTGATCCTGCACTGCTTCGCGGCCACCGGTGCCCAGCGGTGGTCAGGGTTGGTGTTCGAGGCCTTCCTGGGTGCCTCACGATTTCATTATAACCACACCAACCCGCTGCCGTCAACAGGGCTCTCCTGTACCTCTTTGAAACACTTTTAAATCCCTCATATTCCCCATTTTCTGCATGTGACCGGCATCCCAGCCGATTGCCTCTTCCACTCATCCACCCATCTCCCTAGACTCCCCCGCCTTTTCCGTAACATCCCCTGACGTGAAATTCTCCGGCCGCCACATCATCTCGATCACCGACTTCACTCGCGACGAGATCAGTCATGTACTGGCGCAGGCGCGTGAGCTCGAATTGCGCCCTCGTGCCGATTTGTTGGCGGGGAAATTGATGGCGACGTTGTTCTTCGAGCCTTCGACCCGCACCCGCCTGTCTTTTGAAGCGGCAATGAATCGCTGTGCCGGGCGGGTGATCGGCTTCAGCGATGCCGGCACCAGCAGCGCCAAAAAAGGTGAGAGCCTGTCCGACACCATCCGCATGGTCGATCAGTATGCGCATGTGATCGTCATGCGTCATCCACGCGACGGCTCGGCTCGGCTCGCCAGCGAAGTTTCAAAGGTGCCGGTGATCAACGGTGGCGATGGCGCCAATCAGCACCCCAGCCAAACCTTTCTCGATCTCTACACCATTACCAAATTATTTCCGCAGCTCGAACGCGGCGAGCCGCTGACCATCGCTTTTGCCGGGGACCTCAAGTATGGCCGCACCGTGCACTCGCTGCTGTCGGCGTTGTGCCTGTTCAAGGCCGACCTGCTGCTGGTGGCGCCGCGCGGCCTGGAGATGCCGCAGCACTACATTGACGAGGCGCGTGCCGCCGGCCTGACCGTGACCAGCGTTGATTCGCTGCAGGAAGCCGTCGACCGCAGCGATGTGCTGTACATGACGCGCCTGCAGGAAGAGCGCTTTCCCGATCCGTTGGAATTCGATCACATCAAGGCCTCCTACCGCGTCACTGCTGCCATGCTGCGCAGCGCCAAACCGGGCATGCGCATCCTTCATCCCCTTCCCCGCGTCAACGAGATCGCCCGCGATGTTGATGACACGCCACACGCGCACTACTTCGCCCAGGCCGGCAACGGCGTGCCGGTGCGACAGGCCCTGCTCGGCCTCGTGACCGGAGCACTGTGACATGACTGATCCCTCTCCAGTGCATCCGTCCACGGCCTCGGCGTCCCGTGTCCGCCAAGTCGAGGCCATCGCCAATGGCACGGTGATCGATCACATCCCCAGCGACATGACGCTGAAGGTGGCCCACCTCTTATCCGATGTCGCCGATCAGGTGTTCATCGGCATGAACCTGCGCTCGACGCGCATCGGCCGCAAAGGCGTAGTCAAGATCAGTAACCGCGAGATCGTCGGCAAGGCCGCCAGCTCGCTGGCCCTGATCGCCCCCAGCGCGACCATCTGCATCATCCGCAACTATACGGTGGTGGCCAAACATCAGATTCCGACACCCGCGGTATTCACTGACATTGCCCGCTGCGCCAATCCCAATTGCGTGACCAATCACGAAAAGTGCGGTTCGCGCTTCAATGTCATGTCGCAAAACCCGTTAACTGTCCGCTGCCAATACTGCGAACGGACCTTTGACGCAGCTGAACTGAGCTTGCTGTAATTCTGCGCAACGACGACATAGTCACATTATGCGTGACCTCGCCCGATGGTTTTTAGTCAGTGTCTGCAGCCTGGTGACGTGTGCGGCGCAAGACATGCCGCCAGCCATGCAGAAGACCATCAACGCCCTTGATAAAAGCGTTGATGGAGATTGGCAGCAAACCACCTTGAGTGCCGTGTTGGCCAGTTTGTCGGCCAGCGAAAAACTCACCTTGACGCTTGATCCCGCCATCGCTGACCGCGGCTCGCGCAATGTCACTTTGCATGCCGCGCGCACCCCGCTCGGGGCGGTGCTCGATCAGCTCGGTAGCCGTTTCGCACTCGACACTCAGGTGCGTAGCGACGGCGTGGTGCTGTTGGTCGCTGCCCCCGGTGCCAAACCGGTGCCCGAATGGGTCGAAGATGCTCTGCCGGTGCGCAAGTTCCTGCCTGGTGGCCGTTACTTCCGCCTGCCGCCACCCAATGGCTGGGATGATCCCATCGTTGCCCTCGACGACACCGACGTCGCCAATCTCGCTAAGCCGACGCCCGCCACCTGGTCGCGCTTGCTCGATGGCCATCTTGATCGCATCGAAGCCTGGCATGTCGAACACAGCGCACCGCCAGCCGGATTAATTACCTTCCTCAAGGCCAATCCTGGCGCACGTCGTGAATTCTGGCGCGCACTTGACCTACGCTTTGATGACGCGCATGCCGCCTGCGAAATCTTGGATGAATTACGTCTGATCGATGAAAAATTGTTTTTGGCGAATACGTCGGTCGCCGTCGCCATAGCCGTGGTCTATGATACGCCAGTGGCTGCTACCAGCTCGCGCTACAATGCCTTGTGGGCGGTCAAAGAATCGCAGTTCGGGCCGTCGCTGACCTATCAAGAGATCTGGAAATATTTCACTAATCCCAAACAGCAGGCCCAGTTTGTTTTCAAGCCGCACACCTTGCCGTGGACGGTGTTGACGCAGCTGGTTGATCTCGATGTCAGTCAAGCCGAGATCGATTGGGCACTCAGCCAGTACGCCGGTAAAAAACTCGACTTCGATGTGCTCTACCAATCAGTGCCGTACGATCAGGCCAAACTCGCCCATGCTTCGACCAAGCTCGGCGACCATCCTTACACCATGGCCAATTTGCGCACCTATGGCGGGGTGTGCGTCGATCAGGCACACTTCTCTTCGCGCATCGCCAAGATTTTTGGCGTGCCCTCACTCAAATGTTGCGGCAACGGTCGCTATGGCGGCGTCGGTCACTGCTGGAGTGGCTATCTGGCCGCCAAAGGCAAGTCGCCCGAACTGGCATTCACCGGCCGTTATCAAGGCGATTACTACTATTTCGGAACAGCGTTCGATCCACAGACCAGTACGCAACTCCTCGATCGCGACGTCGAGCTGCTGTACGCCGGTGCCAGCAGCGGCGGTGAAGCATGGGCCATTGCCACGCATCTTGCGCATATTGCTCGCAACCTCGACGGCCACCCCGATCAAGCAACGAGCATTGCCCGTGAAGCCATTCACCGCAATCCTTTGGTGGCCGAGGCATGGCGCGTCTTGTTGCGCAATGTCCCACCGGGCGAAGCCGACAAGAGCTGGCAGATTCTGGCCAAGGCAGCGGCCAATTTCCCCGACCTGATGTGGGAAGGCCTGCGTCTCACTCTTGAACGCATGCCTGCCGCTGACAAGGGCCGACAGAAGTTGTACGATGTCGCCTATGCCTTGGCCGGCGCCGCCAAGCGCCCCGACATTTTGATCCAGATCCGACTCGCCCAAATCGGCGAACTCGCCGTCGCCAAACAGAATAAAGACGTCATCAGCCTGGCCTTTGATACCGTGCGTACCAACGTCAAAGAAGGCACCTTGATCATGCCCCTGGTCAAACGCGTAGTTGAATTGGCCAACGGCTTCAAGGAATCGGATCCATCTTTCCGCATGAACGTGGTCAAGGAAACGCTGGCAAAGATTTCTGCCGACTTCCCCAAGGCGCGCGGCAACGAGGTGTCACCAGCGTGGAATGAATGGCAGCAGCTGGTGGGCACCTTGAAGTAACCCGGCATACCCTAGCACCGGCCCCCTCGGCCCTACTCTACACCTATGACTTTTACTCCCCGCTGCCTCGAGTCGATTCGCGCCGAAGTCCAAGCCTTTGCCGATGAACGCGAGTGGCAGCAATTCCACAGCCCGCGCAACCTGTTGCTGGCGGTGCTCAGTGAATTGGGCGAAGCCGCCGATATCGTCCGCTGGCAGGGCGACAGCGACCCTGCCATCCCCGTTGATCGACGCCAGGAATGGGACGACGAAATCGCTGATGTATTCACCTTGCTCATCCGTCTCGCTGATTGCAGCGGCGTGGATTTGACCCAAGCCTTTGCACGCAAGCTGGCAGCAGCTAGAATTAAATATCCAGTAGATGGCTTCAAAGGCACCAACCGTAAGTATGACCATGCACCGCCTGCTTAAACTATTTCCTTCATTGATATTTCATACCGCACTGTTCTCCGCTGGCAGCCAGCCGTTCTTTGGCAAGCTGTAGGCTATCTATGGATGCCCGCCGCCGAACTCAAAATGCTTCATCCCGCGACAGCAGTCCGCGGGCCAAGGCCACTACTAGTTGGATTCTGCGCGAACGTCCGGCTCAGCCGCCAACGCCGCTGCCAGTGGCAGCGCCCTCGCCCATGGCGGCGCCATCCTATGCGAGCGAATTGCCCCCCTCGCTGCTTGAGCGACTGATTTCTGACCCGCATTTCCTGGTCATGAGTGCTGATCGTACGCATTGGATCTGCCCCTTTACCGGCCGGGCCGTGCCTGTGAACGGCAATCGCTTGGCCGCCGCCCGCGCCTACCTCGAGCGCTCTGGCGTGTGGCGCAATCTCGCACCCCTATCGAGCGCGCGCATCGATATCGAGCGCTGGCGTTATGATATCTCAGTACGCCTGGCACATGAACCGCGCCTGCGCCTATTCTCGAGACAAGGGTTGGGCTGGATTAACCCTTATGATGGCAGCCTGCATGCGAAGGTGAAACTCGAAGACGGCACGCTGACTCCGCACACCATCACGTGCATGGCCGTGATCTTGACGGCTTGTCCAGCCGCACGCCTGGGAGTGATGCTGCCGCAAGAAGAGCTGATGCGCCGCTATGAGTCGCTGCAGCGTGCCGGCACCAGCGACGACGACACAGAGGAACATACCGACACCACCGAGGTCGTAGCGCTCGATGAGCCGATAGCGTACCCAGAGTCGCAGCCGCAGAACGAGGATCTGAACCAGGCACGTCGGGTGCAGGCGCGCTCATTCACAGATTTGCCGAGCCATCCGCACATCGCCCTCGGCGTGCATTTCGCCCCGTGTGCCGGGGTCAGCGGCGATCTGTACCACGTCACCCTCCTGCCTGACAATCGTCTGCTGCTGATGATTGGCGATGTCAGTGGCCATGGCGTACAGGCGGCCCTGGTGGTAGCAGCAATGCTTAAAACCCTGCGTTACGTCCTGCGCAGCACCACCGATCCGGTGGAAATCATCCTCGCCTGCAATGACGAACTGCGCGAAGACCTTTTGCCTGGGCAATTTATCTCGGCTTTCTTTGCGGTCATCGATGCGACGGCCATGACCCTCACCTCGCTGTGCGCTGGCCATCATCCTGCCTTACTGGTAAACCATCGACGCGAGTTTCCGGTGCGGCGTGTCGGTCGCTCAGGCATGGCCTTGGGCCTCGGCAATCGCGAGACGTTGACGCGCATGCTGCGGCCGGTGACCATTCCGCTCGAACTCGGTGACATCTTAGTCCAGGCGACGGATGGTTTGCTTGAAGCCTTCGACAGCGAGCACCACGAGTGGGGCGAGGCGCGGTGGATGGGCAGCACCCTGGCGCGCAGCGAAGCTGAAACTCCACAACAAATCGCCGATGGTCTGGCGCACGATTGCCACGCCTTCACCAAGCGTGCCATCGGTGATGATCTAACTATCTTAGTGGCACGGCTCACGGCAGATGAGTCAATTTGACCTGAAGACCTGGATGAATCTTGGTCGCAATAGCTAAGTCATTGTTTAGCAGATGGTTCTACAACAGCCGATTGGCATGAGCGGTGCTTCAGGATCATTGAAGCACCCACGCTGACCCGCCATGCCCACCCGCCACATCCTCATTGCCGATGACGACCGCCATTTGCGCGAATCCCTCGGTGAAGTGTTGGCTGGTTTCGGCTGGCAAACCACCGTTGTCGGCAATGGCAGCCAAGCCATTACCGAACTTAGTCACGCGCGCTTTGACCTGCTCTTATCTGATGTCGACATGCCAGACATGACCGGCTTCCAGTTAATGGCCTGGTTACGCGCTCATCAGCACGAGGAACCTACGGTGTTGATGAGCGCCCGCGCCACCCTAGAGCTGGGCCGCGAAGCGCGGCGTCTAGGTGCGGTTACTTTGCTCGCCAAACCGATGCAGGTTGCCGAACTCAATTCAGTAGTGACCTCAATTTTCACCTGATCTCAACGACCTCCACCAACATTGAACTGCAACCTTTAAGGATCACATCATGGGCAAGATTATCGGCATCGATCTCGGCACGACCAATTCGTGTGTCTCGGTCATGGAAGGCGGCGAAGCCGTCGTCATCGCCAATCAAGAAGGCATGCGCACCACCCCGTCGGTGGTCGGTTTTGCTGAAAACGGCGATCGTCTTATTGGCCAGATGGCCCGTAATCAGGCAGTGACGAATCCCGAAAATACCGTTTATTCGATCAAACGCTTCATGGGCCGTCGCCACAGCGAAGTCGGCAGCGAAGAGAAGCTGGTGCCTTACAAGGTCGTCGGTGGCGAAAACGAATTGGTGAAGGTCAACATCCGCGGCAAGGAATACACCCCGCCGGAAGTCTCGGCCATGGTCTTGCAGTACCTCAAGAAGGCCGCTGAAGACTACCTCGGCGAAACCGTCACCGAGGCGGTCATCACTGTCCCGGCCTACTTCAACGATGCTCAACGCCAAGCGACCAAGGACGCCGGCAAGATCGCCGGCCTTGAAGTCCGCCGCATCATCAACGAACCCACCGCGGCTGCCTTGGCCTACCACATGGACAAGGGCAAGAGCGGCAAGATCGCCATCTTCGACTTGGGCGGCGGCACCTTTGACGTGTCGATCCTCGAAGTCGGTGACGGCGTCGTCGAAGTGCTGGCCACCAATGGCGACACGCACCTCGGCGGTGACGACTTCGATGACGTGCTGATCAACCACCTCGCCGACAACTTCAGGAAAGAGTCCGGCGGCGTCGACCTGCGCCAGGACAAGATGGCCTTGCAGCGCTTGAAAGAAGCCGCTGAAAGCGCCAAGAAGACCCTCTCGCAGACCACCTCGGCGCAGATCTCGCTGCCGTTCATCACCATGGTCAGCGGCCAGCCCAAGCATCTCACCGCGACGGTGACGCGCGCCACCTTCGAACAGATCACCAAGAGTCTGATCGAACGTTGCCGCGCCCCCTGCCTGAGCTGCTTGAAGGACGCCAAGCTGTCGACTAGCGACATTGATGAAATCATTCTCGTCGGTGGTTCGACGCGCATGCCTTCAGCCCAGGCCGTGGCCAAGGAAATCTTCGGCAAGCAGCCGAAGCAAGACGTGAACCCTGATGAAGTGGTTGCCGTCGGCGCCGCGGTGCAGGGCGGCGTGTTGACCGGTGAAGTGAAGGACGTGCTCTTACTCGACGTCACCCCGCTGTCCCTCGGTATTGAGACCGAAGGCGGGATCATGACCGTCATGATCGAGCGCAACACCACCATCCCCACCAGTAAGTCGCAGGTCTTCTCGACTGCCGCCAACAACCAGGACGCGGTCGACATCAAGGCCTTCCAGGGCGAACGAAAGATGGCGCGTGACAACCGCATGCTCGGTGAATTCCGTCTGTCGGGCATCCCCGCAGCGCCACGTGGTACGCCGCAGGTCGAAGTCTCGTTTAACATCGACGCTAACGGCATTCTTGAAGTCAAAGCCAAGGACAAGGCCACCGGCAAAGAGCAGAAAATCTCGGTGCAGGGCTCGTCGGGCCTGTCGAAAGACGAAGTCGAACGCATGGTGCAGGAAGCTGCCGCCAATGCCGAGGCCGATGTCAAAAAGGAAGAGCTGGCCAAGTCGAAGAACCAGGCCGAGCAGACCTCGCACCAGATGCGTGAAATGATCAAGGAGCACGAAGCCAAGCTCGAAGGCTCTGAGAAGGCCGACATCGAAGCCGCTATCGAAGAAGTTGAAAAGGCACGTGCCGCCGATGACAAAGCGGTGATCGATGCTGCCACTGAAAAGCTGCAGACGGTCGCCTCGGGCTTTGGCAAGCGCGTCTACGAAGCCGCCAATGCCCAGCAGCCGCAACAGGCAGCTGCCGGTGCGGCTGGTGCTGGTCCGCAGGGCCAGGGCAAGCCAGAAGACAACATCAAAGACGCTGACTTCACCGTCGAGAAGTAAGTGCGTTTCGCCTTGATGGCGCTGCCGCAAGCAGCGCCATCAAGGCATTTCAAAATCACCTGATCCCCGAAGGAACATCATGTCCAAACCTGATCTCAAGCCTCTTGGCTCCCACGTCATCGTTCAGCGCGCCACGCCCGCTGAAATCTCGAAAGGCGGCATCGTGCTGCCCGAGAAGGCCAAAGATAAGCCGAAGGAAGGCAAAGTCCTGGCCGTCGGCAACGGCAAGATGATGGAAGACGGCAAGCGTCAGGCGATGCAGTTGAAGGCTGGCGATCGTGTGCTGTTCTCATCCTACGCCGGCACTGAAGTCACCTCAGCCGGCGAAGAGTACCTGGTCATGGAAGAGTCGGACATCTTCGCGGTCATCGCGTAATTCGTTTGACATAGAAAATAACACAACCCAGGCAATCGCCTGGGTTGTGTCGTTTGCAGAGGTCGACGATGCATGCGACCAGCGACCAGCGACCAGCGACCAGCGACCAGCGACCAGCGACCAGCGACCAGCGACCAGCGACCAGCGACCAGCGACCAGCGACCAGCTTTCCAAGCTCAAAGATAAAAGCTCAAAGCTCGTGTCCGTCTACCCGCGCCCTTCATGCAGCAAGGCCATCAGTCGTGCTCGCGTGGGAATGCAGAATACCCCGTATCCAATCAGGCCCACCGTCGGCAGCAGAGCCAACCACAACAGCTGCGAGCCGGCCGGCACCGTCAGGCGCGCCCGTAACAGCGTCGCCACTCCCACCAGCACATGACCCGTCGCCGCCCACAGCAGCCACGCATTGCTGATCTGGCCGATGCAGGCCACTGCTTGCAAAATGCGTTCACGCGGCGGACCCTTAGAGGCATGCAAAGCACGCCGCGCGGTTTCACTGCGGATCCACAGCAGAGCCGCGCCGAGCCCTATGAACAGACCGCCAATGGCCATTCCGCTGACGGGAGATAGCCACGGCGTCACTGGTGCATGCCACACATTGTAGCTGATGACCATCAGCGCGCCAAAGACGCCCAGCGTCAGACGCTGCCAATGAAACAACCGCAGCTTGGCCACCACCTGAAAACGATCGACCAAAACCGCCAATGCCATGGCGGCAGGGGTCGCGGTACCAGGCGACGACGGGGGTGGGGGCGACGGCATGGGTGAGGAAGATTCCGCGTGGTGTGGCGACAAGCCCGCAGCATTCTTGGCGCCACTGTCTGACCGTCTTACACTCCCCTCCTTGCCACGTCCACTGCGGTCATTCACGTCCATCACTCTAGTCCCCGAGATGTCATGCTTCCGCTTGGTTACAGCACCAACCTTCATGCTGCCGAAAGCCTCGCCGAGCTGCGCGAGCGGCTGCTGCCTTTTGCCAGCGCCGTGCGCCAGGCCCTCGGCTGGCCACGTCTGGGCATCGACCTGCGCCTGGGCAATCTTGCCCTACACGATCTGGCCGAGGCTGATGCTGTGAGCCGCTTGCGGCACGACCTGGATGCGGCGGGCTTGTCAGCACACACGCTAAACGGTTTTCCGCTGCGCGCCTTCCAGGCCCCGCGCGTCAAAGAACAAGCTTACTTGCCGGATTGGACCGACCCCGAGCGCCTCGCCAGCAGCCTGCGTCTGTTGGAAGTCGCATTCACTCTCAGCGATGAACCCCTGGTAACCATCAGCACGGTGCCGGGCAGCTATCGCCCCTTCGGGCCGCAGCATAACGACGCGGCGCTGATCGCCCATAACCTTGGACAGTGGGTGGTGGCTGCGCATCGCGCTTGGGAGACCACCGGCCGGGTGGCGGTGCTGGCTTTGGAACCTGAACCATGGTGTTTGTTAGAGACCAGCCACGACGTGGCGTGGTTTTGGCGTGGGCCTCTGGCGACGCATGGCTTGGCTGCCATCAGCAAAGAGCTGGGCAATGCCGACGACGCGCGAGCCGCCTTGGCGCGCCATCTCGGAGTATGTGTCGACACGTGCCACCTGTCCTTGGCCTTTGAAGACCAGGCCACGGCGGTACAGCGCATGGCCGAGGCCGGAGCGCGCATCGCCAAATGCCAGTTTTCCGCGGCGCCGGAAGTCCTCCTGCCCGATGCCAACGGCGTGGCCGCCATGCAAGCCCTCGCCGAGCCACGCTTCATGCATCAGACGGCGGCGATCTCGGCCAGCGGCTCACTGGTGAAAGCTGGCGATCTCGACCAGCTCGATCTGTTGTTGGCGCGCCTGCCCAGCGCCACGGCGGTACGCAGTCATTTTCATATCCCGGTGTTTCGCCAGCCGACAGTCAGCGGTTTATCGACCACCGTCGCCGACTCGCTCAAAGGTTTGGCCGCCTGTCAGGCACATGGTTGCACCCATGTCGCGGTCGAGACGTACACCTGGAGCATCCTTGCCGCCGATGAGCAGGATGCGCGCCATGGCACTGTCCTCGAATTGCAGTATCTCGCTTCTATTATGGAGTCGCCATGACCTCTTTTGCTAGCCGACTGCAAGCCATTGCCCGGCGTGGCGAGGCTGACGCCTCGGCCTCGTGGCGTGAATTGAGTGAACTCCCGGCCTTTGCTACCTCGGCCACCGACGTATTGCAGCTGGGGTCATTGGCGGCGCAAGTCGCCGGCACCACCCTCGGCCGCTTCGAAGAAGCCGCCGATTTCGTTGCCAGCCTGCGCAACCACGCGGTGGTGCAGGATGCCACGGACGTACTGCGCTCGCTCTGGCGCGCTGAAGGCGTGATGCGCCGTTGCGCCGGAGCCGATGATCAACTCTATCGCACCGCCGGCATCGCCACACCCGCCGATGCCTGCCGCTATGCCGGAGTCTTGGCCCAGACCCTGGCCATGCGTGGACGCTTTCATGAGGCCCTGACGCCGATGCGTGAAGCCACCACGCTGTGTGCGCAATTGCCCACCGATGACGCCGTCGTCGCCCAGACTACGGTCATCGCCGCCAACATCGGTCGCCTCGCCCTCGATCAAGCCCACCGGGCACATGACCTGGCCCTGGCCGCCGCCGAGGCGTCACTGGTCAGCGACGGCCGACATAGTGATTGGCGACACCAGCATCTGGCTCACTTCGCCAAGGTGCGGGCGCTCTTGATCTCAGGCCGTCCAGGCGAAGCCCTGCGTACCCTGCATGGCCTGATGGACCTCGAAGACACCCACGCCGCAGGACCTTTTGAACGCTTCCATACCGCCGCCTTGGCCTGCCGCGCCTATCACGCGCGTGGCGACGCGGCGCAAGCAGCACGCACTTTGGAAGCCTGCCACGACTTCGCCAAACGCGCCACGGCCTACGATGTCAGCGCCGATCTGACGGCTTTGGAGACCTTGCTCGCGACGCCGTGAATGACGTCTTCAGGGATCTCCCTCTGGGGGCGCGGGCGACTCGCCCGCGTTCGAAGTCGCATGAATCGCGGGCGAGTCGCCCGCG